>NZ_SUEO01000002.1:0-39389 GCF_004962925.1 Mesorhizobium sp.
GCTTGATCTCACTGCGTCGGGCGCCGCCTCGCGTCCGATGCTGGACAGCGGGCTTTTCCCGGGCATCACCAATCTGCTCGCCTCCGAAGCGCAGTTCAGCGACGTGATCTATCCCGATCTCTATTCGGACTGCCACGTCATTCCCGTCGGCACTGCCGATCCGGTCCGCGCAATGCGCGCCGCCGACCGGCTGCCGATCATCATGCAGTCGCTGACCACCGCCTACGATCTGGTCGTGGTCGAATGCGGACCCACCGACGCGCAAGGCATCGGCCGCCTTGTCGGCGAGGGCACCGAGGTCTTCCTGTCGATGCTGGAGCCGGACGACGAGGTGGCGCAGGCTGCGGTCGAGCTGATCGAGAGCGGCTATCCCGACCTGACGCTGGTGACGCCGGTCGGCCATGAGACGCCAGGGACGCCGGTGCCTG
This sequence comes from Mesorhizobium sp., assembly GCF_004962925.1. Lineage (GTDB taxonomy): Bacteria > Pseudomonadota > Alphaproteobacteria > Rhizobiales > Rhizobiaceae > Mesorhizobium. Next base: position 429 of record NZ_SUEO01000002.1, read on the forward strand.
GACGGCGCTCCGCCGCCTGAGACGGTTTGACAATTCTGGTCGAATATCCCGGTAGCGGTCAGCTGTCGTCTTCGCCCGCGGCAGGTGCTGCCTGTCTGGCCGTCTTGCGGCGCAGCATCTTGGTCAGTTTCCAGGTCGTCGGGTGGTTCTTGATGAACACTTTCAGGCGCGCGCCTTGCTGCAGGACAAGCGCCAGCGCGCGGCCCTTCAACGTCAGCGGGATTAGGACCTCGAAATGCTGGCTCTCGATATCGCACCACAGCCGCTTGTAGGGTTCGTCGCCGACCGAGAAATCATAGACGTCGAACCCGCTCTCGCACGCCTCCTGGATGTTGTCGAAGAACAGGTAGTCTCCGGGGCTGGTATGCGCGAGGTCGTCGTCGGCGATCGCTCCGAATTCGCAGATCAGGCGTTTTCCCGAGCGGCTCGATCCGGTGACTGCGCGAAGCTTGCCGGCGACCTCGAGCCCGTGCAGCACGAAGGACGGCTTGTCGTCGCAAAGCGCTTCGACGAACAACGCGCGGAAGAAAGCACGAATCTCCGGCTCGCCGAAGACGTTGGCGATGCCCATCTTGCGGAAGCGGAACTCCTTCATCTCGAAAAACGCATCGAGCAGTCTGTTCACCTCGTCCGCTGTCCGGGCCTCGATGCGGCGGTGACTGCCGACGGCCTCGAACTTGCGCGTCTGCGAGCGGTGCTTCTTGCGCTTGCGCTTGCCGCTCGCGCGGGACAGCAGTGCATCGAAACCTCCCACCAAGTCGACGGCCAGCGACAGGTTCGGACTCGGAAAATGTGGTAGCGAGCCAAGCGGATTGGCAATGCCGTCGAGATCGGGCAGCAGCCGTTCCAGTGCGACGAGGTCGATGTCCGGCCGCGCCTTGGCGACCGCCGCCAGCATCGAGCGTATTGCCGCACTATCCGCCTTGGTCAGCCAAGATGGGTCGGCGGCGGCGAAATTGCCGTTGGCATGGCGGCCGCCCATGAAACGGGCGACGCGGAATGGACCGCTGCTGGTGACTTCCAGCGCCAACGAAAAAACCGGCCGGCCTTCGGCGCTCATCGTCGCCAAAACGCTGTCCGCTTCGGCATATTTGGTCCAGTTCAGGATCCAGGCCGGGCTCTGCGCTGGCGCGAACAGCGCCGAACGGCAGAACTCGGCATAAGCCGCAAATGCTGCGCTATCGGCGACCGAGACCGACAGGCCGGCATGTTCCGCCGGCAACGCGCGCGGCGCCGCCTCCACTGCTTCGAGCCGATTGCCATCAAATGACGCGGTGGCGTCAACCATACCTCAATCCTTTAAGGCGTATTCACCGCGATTGGGGGCTCGCGTAGGCGCATTCCCTGCTTCGATGAGCCTAGGCGAAAAAGGTGAACGAATGATCGACGGGGGCGAGGCAATCCGGAAACTGGCGCTCAACGTCGCCCGCTATACCGGCCTTGCCCCGCTGGCCAAGCCGTTTGTCGGCGGCATCGGCGCCATCCTGATGCTGCACCGGGTCACCGCCACGCCGGAAAAGCCCGATAGCGTCAACCGGCATCTCAACATTGCGCCTGAGTTCCTCGACGCCGTGATCGCCGACATGAAGGCGAACGGCTATATATTCGTCACGCTGGAGGAGGCGATCGAGCGCATCAAGGCCGGCGGCAAGGGCGGCGAGTTCGCGGCGATCACCGCCGACGACGCCTATCGCGACAACATGACCGAGGCGCTGCCGGTACTGGAAAAGCACGGTGCGCCGATCACCATCTATGTCGCGCCGGGGCTGATAAACGGTGCCGCCGATCTATGGTGGGAGGTGGTCGAGGACATCGTCAATGCGCGGAACCGGTTGATCCTGACAACACCGAACGGTCTGGTGACGATCGACTGCTCGACCCCAGGCAAGAAACTCCAGGCCTTTGCCCGCCTGTACGACTATCTGACGCTGGAGGTCCGCGAGGAAGACCAGCGCACGGTGCTGCGCGAATTGGCACAGTCGAACGGTATCGAGTTGGACGCACGCCAGGGCATGTTGATGAACTGGGACGAGATCCGCGCCATGGCGGGGCATCCGCTGGTGACGATCGGCGCGCATACGGTCAATCATCGCAATCTGAAGCGGCTTTCCGAAGCCGATGCGCGGCACGAGGTCGACGACGTCAGGCGCATACTACAGGCCGAACTCGGCGAGGCGCCGCGCCATTTCGCCTATCCCTATGGCTATGCCAGCGCCGTCGGCGGCCGCGAAGTCGGCTTTGCCCGCGACGCCGGCTATGCCTCGGCGGTGACGACCCGCCACGGCGTGCTGCGTGCCGAACATGCCGGCTTCCTGCAAGCGCTGCCGCGCATTTCCGTCAACGGTCGCTATCAGAGCGTTCCCCATATCCGCACGATGCTGTCGGGCGTGACGACGCCGCTGGCCAATGCCGGCAAGATGCTCGTCACCATCTAATCGTGAAAGTCTGACACGGACAAGCCGGCCAGAGAACTATCCTTCCAGCAGCGACGCGGTATCAAGGGACGTCGCCCTGGCCGGACGTGACGCGCAGGAGAGGGCATCTTTGCAAACGTGACGATCACTCCGGCACGCCGGCAATACCCAGCGCCTCGACGTAGCGCTCGGCGAAGCCCTTGTCCCGCCACGGGTTGATCTGCGTCTGGAGGCCGAGCGTGTAGGTCGGGAACGCCTCCATCAGCCGCCGCGCCGCCGCCTGCGCTTCGTCCGGCCGATTGAGTTTGACCAGCGCCATGATCACCACCCGGTGCGAGGAGCCGTAATTCGGCATCTCGCGCAGCGCTCGTTCTCCCCAAGCCAGCGCTTCCTCGTAGCGTTCGAGCATCAGGTAGCTCATCCCGATGCCGGAGAGCGCGATGCCCTTCTCGGGGTCGACCGGGCTCAGCCGCATTGCCCTGTGGAAGTGCTCGATCGCGACGAGGGGGCGGCCGGAATGGGCGTTCACCCAGCCGCTGCCCGTATAGCCCTGCGCCGAATTGGGGTTGAGGAGCAGGGACCGTTCGATCGTGTCCAGCGCCGTCTCGTAATCTTTGGCGCTGTAGGCGATCACCTGCGCGGCGAAACGCAAGCTTGTCGGGTCGTCTCGCGCGTCCGCCAGCACCTCGCGGGCCATGCGCACGGCGACGCGGGTATCGTCGGGCTCGTGCCAGCACTGACTCACGGACAGGCTGCGAATATAGGCACCGAGTGCCTTCGCCAGGGTGAAGCCTGGGTCGATGCTGAGCGCCTCGTTGGTGAGCCGGCGCACGTCGGCGAAGCCTTCGCGCGTCATGCTGTAGAAGCGCGGCAGCGCACGAAGGTAGAGGTCGTAGGCACCGATGTAGTCGGTCGGCTTCATGCGCGCTTGCTTGATCTCCTCCAGCCTGATGCTCGGCTCGACCGCACCGACGACGCTCTCAGTCACCTTGTCCTGCAGGTCGAAGATGTCGCTCACGTCGCCCTCGAAGCGGTCGGTCCAGACATGGTGCCCACTGATCGCGTCCACCAGCTGCCCGCTGATACGCACCCGCGATCCTGCTCTGCGGATGCTCCCTTCGAGCACGTAGCGGACGCCCAGCTCACGCCCGACCTGGCGCAGGTCCACCGCTCGGCCCTTGTAGGTGAAGGACGAGTTGCGGGCGATCACGAAGAAGGAGTTCACCCGGCTCAATCCCGTGATGATGTCCTCCACTAGTCCGTCGGCGAAGTATTCCTGGTCGGGGTCGCCGCTCATGTTGGTGAAAGGCAGAACCGCGATCGAGGGTTTCGCGGGCAGGGGAGGCGGTGTAGCCACCGAGGCGCTGGCGTCGGTCTCAACGCGATAGGCGCGCACAGGCCGCTCGATGTTCTTGAGGCGGAGGTCGCCGAGCGGCGTGAAGCCGCAGTCGAGCTTGCCCTGAAGGTGGTCGTAGGCGGTGCCCGAGACGACCACGGTGCCGGGATCGGCGATGCTTTCGAGGCGGGCGGCGATGTTGACACAGTCGCCGTATAGGTCGCCGTCCTCCTCGCAGACCACGTCGCCGAGATTGACGCCGATGCGGAAGCGAATCCGCTCTTCCTCGGGCGTCTCCGCCTCGTGTTCTGCCAAAGTCTGCTGGATCGCCATCGCCGAGGTCACTGCGTTGACGACGCTCGCGAACTCGCACAGCATGCCGTCGCCGGTGAGCTTGACGATCCGGCCCTGATGCTCGGAGACCAGCGGTTCGAGGAGGTCTTTGCGGTATGTCTTGAGCCGCTCGAGCGTGCCGCGCTCGTCGCGCTCCATCAGGCGCGAATAGCCGACCACGTCGCAAGCCAGGATCGCTGCGAGGCGGCGCTGCGCGGTCATTGCACCGCCCGGCCAGGCGCGTGCACGCGGGCTGCCTCGCGCCGCCCATGCCTCGCCAACTTCCAGACGCCCAACGTGCATGGCATCCATCTCTCCCAGCCGCCACCCGTCGCCGATTCAGAACGGAGAACGCAGCTTGACCTTGCCTTCACGAGATTTCGCTATCCCGCTTGCGAGGCGTGGAGCGCTTCAGTCGCCGCGCTAACAGCCAACCGGCGACACGCCCACGCAGCCTCTGGGGACGCTGACACGCCACTCCCAGAAGGCCGGAGATATTTGCTGCCCTTGGTAACCGGTTGACGCCACCGTGGCGGTGCTTTTGTCACCGCAATGTAACAGCGAGATGCCCTACGAACGCGCGCATCGGGCTCACACCAGACGTTCGCGCTTAGAGGTGCTGAGGTCGGAAAGTGGCGCTGCCTGCGCGTTCCGATCGGCGACACGGAAGGCAGAAAACCAACCTGAGCTGCCCTACACGTCGGGTAGCAAGCGTCAGGCTTTCACCATCTAGCGGCGGCGAGCGAGCCTCAATTCTTCGGCCGCGGCGGCTCCAGGATCAGCCATTTGATGATGCCCATAGCCGGCAGCACCCAGAGCATGCCGCTGAGCAGGAAGAACAGGAAATGCGCCCACGGTCCCGATTCCGCCAGTTGGGCAACCGCCACGATCGATGCGACCAGCGCATAGACGATGACCAGCGCCACCAGCAGGACTGTTCCGATCAGCTTCTTCAGGCGAATGGGCATTTCGCGATCCCGTTAATCGCTATCGCTTAGGCCCAACGAAAGAGACACGCAACCCGCAAGAAGCAGCGCGACGGCGTGCCGCGCTGTCCGGTCTTGCCAGCGGGATTGCGATGGTTCACCTATCCGCGACTGCAACCTGCCGGGACAAGCCCATGGCTGCCATATCAGCTGCCGCGCCTTTCGTGGCCCGCGACCGCGACCTGCGCAACCGGGCGCTGGTGCGCGGCTGGCTCTACGTCGTGCTTCTGGTGCTGTTTGTCCTGGTGCTGGTCGGCGGCGCCACCAGGCTCACCGAATCCGGCCTGTCGATCACCGAATGGAAGCCGATCCACGGCATCGTCCCGCCGCTCAACGACGCCGAATGGCAGGAGGAATTCCAGCGCTACCAGCAGATTCCGCAATATGCCGAGCTCAACAAGGGCATGAGCATCGAAGCGTTCAAGTCGATCTTCTGGTGGGAATGGGTGCATAGGATTCTGGCGCGCGGTGTCGGCCTGGTTTTCGCCGTGCCGCTGGTATTTTTCTGGGCGACACGCCGCATCGAGCGCGGCCTGGGGCCGAAACTTATCGGGATTCTTCTTCTCGGCGGCCTGCAGGGCGCGATCGGCTGGTGGATGGTGGCGTCCGGGCTGGTCGACCGGGTCTCCGTCAGTCAGTACCGGCTGGCGACGCATCTGACGCTGGCTGCGCTGATCTTCACCGCGACCATGGTGGTGGCTCGCGGGCTGGCGCCTCATTCCGAGCCCGCCGCCGACCGTTCTACGCAGCGTCTGGCCGGCTTTCTGGTGTTGCTGGCGCTGATCCAGATCTATCTCGGCGGGCTGGTCGCCGGGCTCGATGCCGGCCTGAGCTACAACACCTGGCCGCTGATGGACGGCAAGCTCATCCCCGGCGATCTGTTAATCTTAGAGCCGGCATGGCGCAACTTCTTCGAGAGCCCGAAGACGGTGCAGTTCGTCCACCGGCTTGGCGCCTACACGATCTTCGTCGCAGCACTTTGGCACATGATCGCGACGCACCGCCGCCTGCCTCAAACGACGCATGCACGTCGCGCGACGCTGCTGTTTCTGCTGGTGCTGGCGCAGGCCTTGATCGGCATCGGCGCGCTGCTGATGCACGTGCCGCTGCACATGGCGCTGACGCATCAGGCAATTGCGCTTGTCCTGCTGGGTTTTGCCGCAGCGCATTGGCGCGGCACCAAGGGCGCTTATCCGCTGCCCAACCAGATCGCCGTCAGAGGCTGAGCCGCACCGTCCTGATCACCGTGGCAATGGACAATTCGCGGCTTTCCTCGACCGCGTTGCCGTCCTCATGGTGCCATGCCGCCGACAGGCAGCCATAGGCGATGGCGTGATCCAGAATTGCGGGCGGCGTCTGGCCGAGCGTCTTGGCGAAGATCTCGGCCATGTGGGCAATTCGCTCAGGGTCGCGGCAAAGGTCGTCGCGGTCGAGCGGGTTGTAGAACACGTTCGCCGCATCGAAACCGGGATCGCCGAGAACGCCCTTCGGATCGATCGCCAGCCAGCCGCGCGGTCCCTGCATGATGTTGTCGTGATGCAGGTCGCCATGCAGCGGCAGCACGTCGATAGGATCGGCCAACAGCCGTTCCGCAGTCGCAGCCGCTTCGACATAGAGGCTCTTTTTGCCGGCGTCGCGATCCGTCTTCGCCTTGTTGAACAGACTGGAAAACCGTGCCCGCAGCGGTTGAAGATCCGGCGGAGCAGGGTGGTCGGATGGCGAGAACAGTCTTGCCATCACTTCGGCCGCGATTGCGGTGGCGGCATTGTCTCCCTGCTCCGCGAGAACCTGTGACAGCAAGGTTTCGCCGGCATATTCGAGCAGCATGCTGTGGCCGTCGCTGCCGAGCAGCCGCACCGCGCCTTCGCCGCGCCGCCAGGCGAGGAAATGCTCGCCGCGCAACTCGTCTTCGACATCGTCGAAAGGTTTGAGCGCCTTGACGATCGCCGGCGAGCCGTCGTCGCGAAAAACCTTCCAGATGCGGCTGCTGAAGGTTTCGGCAATCAGTTCTGGCGCGTTGACGTTCCAGCGTGTTGGAAATGCCGGAGCGTCCATTCAGTGCTTGAGGCCGAGCATCAGATCCATGTTCTGCACGGCAGCACCCGAGGCGCCCTTGCCGAGATTGTCGTAGACGGCGAGCAGCAGCGCCTGGGCCCTGTCGTCGTTGGCGAAGACATAGAGCTTCATCCGGTTGGTGCCGTTGTAGATTTCAGGATCGATCTCCGGCACGCGCTCCAGTTGCTCATAGGGCGCCACCTCGACCACGCCGCCATCGATGGCGGCGAAATGGTCGGCGATCGCCGCATGAAGCTCGGCGCCGGTCGGCACATAGTCGAGCCCGCCGAGCTGCAGCGGCACCACAGTGATCATGCCTTGCGCGAAGTTGCCGACCGCCGGCTGCATGATCGGGTCATGCGACAGCTTCGCATAGGTCCTGAGCTCCGGCACATGCTTGTGCTGCAGGGTCAGCCCGTAGGGCAGGAATTCCGACGCATCCTCGCCCTTGGCGACGTAGTCTTCGATCATCGGCCTGCCGCCGCCCGAATAGCCCGAAATGCCGTTGACGGTGACCGGAAAATCCGGCGGCAACAGCCCGGCTTCCACCAGCGGCCTGAGCGTCGCGATCGGCCCTTGCGGCCAGCAGCCCGGATTGGCGACGCGCTTCGCAGCGGCGATTATCTTCGCCTGATCCTTGTCCATTTCGGCGAAACCGTATTCCCAACCTTCGGCGACGCGATGCGCGGTCGAGGCATCGATGACCCTTGTGGTGTCGTTGGTGATCAGCGAAACGCTTTCTTTCGCGGCTGCGTCCGGCAGGCACAGGATCGCGACATCGGCAGCGTTGAGGAACTCGGCTCTAGCTGCCGCTTCCTTGCGGCGCTCGGTTGGAATGGAGATGATTTCCAGGTCGCCGCGCTCGGCAAGCAGCGCCCTGATCTGGAGGCCGGTGGTGCCGTGCTCGCCGTCGATGAAGATTTTCGGTTTCATTGCCTGCCTGAATTCCCTGATATTTCAAACTATATGCCGCTTGCCTGATTCAATCCGGCAACGACGTGATTGCCGCTGTTCAGCTCTTCGAGCCGGGCCTTTCGTTCCGCCAGGAGCCCAAGATAGTGCATGGCCACCGTCGACCCGGCAATTGCCGTTATATCGGCGTGATCATAGGCCGGCGCAACCTCCACGACATCGGCGCCGACAATATCGACCTGATTGATCTGGCGTAGCACCGAGAGGATCTTTGCCGAAGACGGCCCGCCGGCGACCGGCGTGCCGGTGCCGGGCGCGAAGGCTGGGTCCAGGCAATCAATATCGAAGGTGACATAGGCCTTCTTGCCACCAGTGCGGTCGACGATGGCATAGGCGATATCGGATGCGCGCATTTCCTCGACTTCGTGACCATACAGGATCTTGATGCCGAAGGTATCAGGCGCATGGGTGCGGATGCCGATCTGGATCGAACGGTCGGGGTCGATGATACCCTCCTTGACCGCACGGCCGACGAACGAGCCGTGATCGATGCGTTTGCCATCGTCCGGCCAGGTGTCCTGGTGGGCGTCGAACTGCACCAAGGCCAGCGGGCCGTGGATGGCGGCATGCGCCTTGAGTAGCGGCCAGGTGACGAAATGGTCGCCGCCGAGCGATAGCAGGAAGGCGCCGGATTTCAGGATCTTTGCCGCCTCGCGCTCGATCGTCCCTGGCGTCTTCTGGTGATTGCCGCTGTCGAGCAGGCAATCGCCATAATCGACCACGGCGAGATGTTCGAACAGATCGCGCGAAAACGGATATTGCGGATCGTTGTCGAGGATGGTCGCGGCGCGGCGAATCGCCTGCGGCCCGAAGCGCGCACCCGGCCGGTTGGTGACGGCGGCGTCGAAGGGAATGCCCCACACCACGGCGTCCGCGCCTTTCACGTCCTTCGTGTATTTGCGTCGCATGAACGACAGCGCGCCGGCATAGGTCGGCTCGAAGGACGCGCCCGTCTTGGCCCGGGCGGTGAAGGCGTGGTCGATGTTGCTGTTCGGCATGAAGCGATCTCCTGTGCGTCGAGGCGCAACCTTATTGGATATAATTCTCAGAAATGCGACCCCTTCTGCGGACCATGGCCACTCGAGCCAGGTCACAAGTTCTTGCTTGCCGGGTGAACCCGCATGGCACGCCGGGAAATCGCCTCGCAAATATGACTGCAACCGAAAGTAGCCAGCAGTCCCATCATGGGGCGGTGTCGGCCGCACCGATCGCTACGGCGGCGGCATCGATCTCGGCAAGCTGATCGGCGGCGACCTGTTGATTGCGGTTATGATTCGAGGTCACAGAACGCTTCGACCGGCATTGACCTGACTTTCCGGCATTTGCGAAGCCGGCTTCGTTCACTGGGCTGTCACGTGCGTCGCTTAACCGGGTCTCCATCCGGTACGGAGCGATTCTCATGCGAACGACCTGGCTGAACCTTCTGCTTTCCGCCGCCTTGGCGCTCTTAACAGGCTCGGCATCGGCAGGCGAAACACGCGCCAGACAGATTCTCGACCGTTTCGAACACGCCAACCAGTGGCGCGACCATGTGATGGTGGCGGCACACCGCGCCGGCAGCATGCAGGCCCGCAAGACGCTCTATGCGGAGAACTCGATCGCCGCCGTCGAGGCTTCGATCGCGCTTGGCGCCGAAATCGTCGAGGTCGACGTCAGGCGCTCGAAGGACGGCCAGTTCGTCGTCATGCATGACAGCTGGCTCGACCGCACGACGAATTGCAGGGGCGAGGTGGTCAAGCGCACGCTCACCGAGCTCAAAACCTGCAGACTGGTGATCGAGGGCACCGGCGCCGTCACCGGAGAGCCGGTTTCGACGCTGCGCGAAATGCTGATGGCGACCAAGGACAGGATCCTCATCAACATCGACAACAAGCTCGATGTCGATAGTCTGGCCGGCATGATCGCGGTCGCGCGCGACCTGGGCATGGCCGAGCAGGTGATCGTCAAGGAGAACCTGTGGAACCCGGCCCGGATCACCACTGTCAAGGCCGCCATGGGCGCGATCGGCAGTGGTTTCCAGTTCATGCCGATCATCGCCGACGACGCAGTACGCGACGCCGGCTTTGCCGAGAAAGTCAGTGGGGTCTTTTCGCCGCGCGCCGTCGAGATGATCAACTGGCGCGCGGGGTCGGAGACGCTGACCGAGACCGGCGGCCCGCTGTTCAGCCCCCGCATGCGCGCGGCGGCGATAAGGGGCGACTGGCACATCTGGGCCAACACCTACGCCATCGTCGACAAGCCGGGCGGCTTCCTTGCCGGCGGTCGCGGCGACGAGTTGGCAGTGCTCGCCAGCCTGCCACGCGAGACGTACGGCTTCTGGGCCGAGCGCGGTGCCACCATCATCCAGACGGACGAGCCGAAAGCGGCGATCGACTGGCTGGCGGCAAACGGCTACCGCGTGCCTTATCCCGAGGCGCGGCCGGCTGAGCCGGCGAATACCGCAAGCATCAACTAGACTGGATCGAAGCGGGCAAGAGCTGCTTGGATGGTCGCCAGCCCGCCGTCAGGCAGCCATCGCCACGCCGTCCAGTTCTCTCACGGCCTCCTCGGACAGATCGAGTTCGGCGGCGGTGAGATTCTCCCTGAGATGCTCGACCGACGAGGTGCCGGGGATCAGCAAGATATTGGGCGCGCGACGGAGCAGCCAGGCGAGCGCGACCTGCATCGATGTGGCGCCCAGGCGCTGAGCGACGCCGGATAGTGTAGACGACTGCAGCGGGTTGAAACCACCGAGCGGAAAGAACGGCACGTACGCGATGCCATCACGAGCAAGTTCATCGATCAAGGCATCGTCGCCTCTGTGCGCCAGATTGTATTGGTTCTGCACGCAGACGATCCTGGCGATGCGTCGCGCCTCTTCGATCTGTGCAAACGTGACATTGCTTAGCCCGATATGACGCACCAAGCCCTGTCGCTGAAGCTCGGCCAGCACAGTGAGCGGCACCTCGATCGACCCTTCGGCGGGGCCATGCGCGTCGAACATGATCCTGAGGTTGACCACGTCCAGAACGTCGAGCCCGAGATTGCGCAGATTGTCGTGCACCGCCTCCGTCAGCGCTTCGGGCGAGAAGGCCGGAAGCCACGAGCCATCCGCTCCGCGACGCGCACCGATCTTGGTGACGATCGTCAGATTGTCGGAATAGGGCGCGAGCGCCTCACGGATGAGTAGATTGGTGACGTGCGGGCCGTAGAAATCGCTGGTGTCCATGTGATTGATGCCGCGCGCAACGGCTTCGCGCAGCACGGCCAACGCTGCGTCGTGATCCTTGGGCGGACCGAATACGCCGGGTCCTGCGAGCTGCATGGCGCCGTAGCCGAGCCGCTTCACGGTGCGGTCGCCGAGAGTGAATGAGCCGGACTGGTCGATGCTGGACATGGTCTATCTCCGTTCAAGATGACGCTGAGATAGGCGCTGTCCGATCTCACGATAATTGGCTACATTCCGCACGGGCTGTACGGAATATCGAACAATGAAGATCGATCTCGGAGATCTGAACGCCTTCGTGGCCGTGGCGCGGGCCAAGGGTTTTCGCGATGGCGCCCGTGCCAGCGGCGGCAGTGCATCGGGCTTGAGCGAGGCGGTGCGCCGCCTTGAGACGCAGCTCGGTGTCAGGCTGCTCAACAGGACGACCCGCAGCGTCGTCCTGACCGAAGCGGGTGCGAGCTTGCTGGCCCGGCTCGGCCCAGCCTTGACCGAGGTCGAGACAGCACTTGACGTGGTGAACGGCTTCCGCGACCGGCCGGCGGGTACATTGCGCCTCAACGTGCCGGTCAGCGCGGCGCGGCTGGTGCTGCCCAGCATCGTCCCTCGTTTCCTCGCCGCGTATCCCGGCATCCGGCTTGAGGTGATCGCCGAGGAGAGCTTTGTCGATGTGCTGGCGGCGGGGTGCGACGCCGGCATCCGTTACGACGAGCGGCTGGAACAGGACATGATCGCGGTGCCGATCGGACCGCGCGTGCAGCGCTTTGCCACCGCCGCCAGCCCTGCCTACCTAGATCGCCAAGGCCGGCCGGAACACCCGCGCGACCTGCTCGGTCACGCCTGCCTGCGCGGCCGCTTCGCCAGCGGTGCGATGCCGCCGTGGGAGTTCGAACGCGACGGCGAGGTGGTGCGGGTCGATCCGACGGGACCGCTTCTCGTCACCCTGGGCGGAGCGGCCGATCTCGCTGTCGATGCGACCATCGCCGGCACCGGCATTGTCAGCCTCTTCGAGGATTGGCTTCGCCCTTACTTCGAGAGCGGTGCGCTCGAACCCGTCCTCGAACCCTGGTGGCAGAGCTTCCCCGGGCCGTTCCTCTATTATCCCGGCCGGCGTCTCGTGCCGGCGCCGTTGCGCGCGTTTATCGACTTCATCAAAGTACCGGCCGATCGGCCTTGAATTTGGGCCAGGTTAGTAATCACCAAAAGAAAAGGCCGCCCGGAGGCGGCCTTTTCGAATGTTTGAAGCTGCGCAGTGCTTAGCGCTTCGAGAACTGGAAGCTGCGGCGGGCCTTCGCCTTGCCGTACTTCTTGCGCTCGACGACGCGGCTGTCGCGGGTCAGGAAGCCGCCCTTCTTGAGCACGGCGCGCAGCGCCGGCTCGTAGTAGGTCAGCGCCTTCGAGATGCCGTGGCGCACGGCACCGGCCTGGCCGGAGAGACCGCCGCCGATGACGGTGGCAACGATGTCGTACTGGCCAGCGCGGTTGGCGGCGATGATCGGCTGGTTGAGGATCATCTGCAGGACCGGGCGCGCGAAATATTCGGCGAACACCTTGTCGTTGACGACGATCTTGCCGGAGCCGGGCTTCACCCAGACACGCGCGATGGCGTTCTTGCGCTTGCCGGTGGCATAGGCGCGGCCAGACTTGTCGAGCTTCTGGACATGGACGGGTGCAGCCGGCTGCGTGTTGGTGTTGCCGGTGGCAGTTCCGAGTTCTGCGAGCGAGGAAAGCTCAGCCATTTTACGAAACCTTCTTGTTCTTGGCGTTCAGCTTGGCCACGTCGAGTGTGACGGGCTGCTGGGCGACATGCGGATGTTCCGTGCCTGCATAGACGCGGAGATTCTTCATCTGGCGACGGCCGAGCGGGCCACGCGGGATCATGCGTTCGACGGCCTTCTCGACGACACGCTCGGGGAAGCGGCCCTCGAGCAGCTGGCGCGCGGTGCGCTCCTTGATGCCGCCGGGGTGGCCGGTGTGCCAGTAATAGACCTTGTCGGTGAATTTCTTGCCGGTGAACACCACCTTGTCGGCATTGATGACGATGACGTTGTCGCCGTCGTCGACATGCGGGGTGAAGGTGGGCTTGTGCTTGCCGCGAAGATGATTGGCGATGACAGTGGCGAGGCGGCCGACGACGAGACCCTCGGCGTCGATCAGCACCCACTTCTTCACCACATCCGCAGGCTTCTGCGAAAAGGTTGTCATGGATTTGTTGCTTTCGGTTCGGACCTTCCCCCATTCACGAACGAAAAGGGAAGGCGTTTCTTGTTGCTTGGATTGACGCAGGGCGCTCGCCCGCCGCCAAACGGCGGCCTTTGGCGGGCCGCTGTTCCGTGAGGGCTTATAGGCGAGGGGAATTAGCCAGTCAAGCTGCATTTCTGGCCACTTCATAAGGATTATATTGCTAAATCAAAAGGTTAGATGTGAGGTATTATTATACCGCATTTGAATCCGACAATTTGACTAGCGCCGTCCCGGAATAATCGCAGCCAGCAGCAGTTTGATCCCGACAGCGATCATGATCGCACCAGCCAGGCGTTCTTGCCAGACAAGAAAACCGGCGTTGCGTGCCAGCCAGCGGCCGACCGCGCCTGAGGCCAGGGCTACAGCTCCCAGGATCACAAGGCCCGTAGCCTTCATGGTGGCCCCGAGCACGATAAATTGCATCGCCGGCGATCCTGTGGAGGAATGAACGAACTGCGGCAGTACTGCGAGCATGAAGACCAGTGCGGTAGGGTTGGTCAGGTTGCAGATCATGCCTTGCCGAAAGGCACCTGCCAAACCTCCCTTCTTGGCTGTGACGGTGTGGGTTGTTTCCGCTCCCTTGCGCATAAGCAAGAACTGCGTCCCGATTGCGATTAAGTACGCCGCTCCGAGCAGTTGCAGCAGGCCATACGCGACAGGCGAGGACGTGACCAGCGATGCAAGTCCCATCGCCAGCAGTGGAATCTGGATCACGCCTGCGAAAACGCACCCGGTCGCGGTTGCCAGTGCTGCCCGCCAACCCTGTCCGATACCGCGGCTGATCACCAGAAGCATGTCCGGCCCCGGACCGGACAGTTGGTAGCCGAGCACAGCGACCAAGAATGCCAGATAGGTGGGAAGTTCGGGCATGTTCTTGCGGACCTGATTGGATCTGCGAACGTGTTGTCGGACATTTCGTTCCGTTGGGGTCGTTTGGAACGAGCGGAAACACGTATCCGTCCTGCAAATCAGGCCTGCGATTGAAAGCTCTTCTTCGGCGGGATCGAATAGGTTCCCGTCGCGTGCGCTACCGTGTGTCCTTCCGGTCCAGCGATGATGTCGATATCGAACATCATCAGGCTCTTACCCAGCTTCAGGATGCGGCAATGGCCGTCGATCGGGCCGGCCTCGGCTTTGCGGACAAAATTGATGTTGAGATTGGTGGTGACCGAAAGCGCATCCGGCCCGGCATGGGAGAGCACGCAGACATAGCCGCCGATGTCGGCCAGTGTGAACAGCGACGGGCCTGACACGGTTCCGCCGGGGCGCAAATGCCGCTCGTCGGCATTCAGGCGCACCGTGCAGCCGCCGGGGAATACGTCGAGCGCCTCATAGAAGGTGAACTGGTCGTTGAGCTGCGGGTAGACAGTTGCCATCAGCGCGTTGATTTCAGCCGCCGTCAGCACCGGTTTGAGATTGTCTTGGGCGGGCATAAGCGGTTTCCTATATGGAGCCGGTACGGCTCAGGTGGAACACCTGGGCCAATTGTCGGGTTTGAGAAAACACGTCGCAAGGCTGTTCTTCAATCGGCAGCGTGCTAGTTCTTTTGTTCCATGCCCCACGAATCCGATGCCGCTGGCCAATGAAGAGGTTGGAGAACATGGCCGAAATCGTCGCCATCAAGCCGGCTGTTGCCGAAGGTCCTGTTATCGCGAGACTGGACGAGGGCATCCTACGCCTGACGCTCGCTAATCCGCCGGCCAATGCGCTGTCGCTGGCGGTCATGGCGGCGCTGATGGCGGAACTAGACCGCGCGAAATCAGACAAATCCGTCCGCGTCATCATTCTGGCTGCGGCCGGAAAGGTGTTCTGCGCCGGACACGACCTCAAGGAAATGACCGCGCGCCGCACTGATGCCGATCGCGGCAAGGCATTCTTCGAGGAGACGTTCTCCGCTTGCGCGGCACTGATGCAGGCGATCGTGCGCCATCCCAGGCCGGTGATCGCCGAGTTCGATGGTCTGGCGACGGCGGCAGGGGCGCAATTGGTCGCGAGTTGCGATCTCGCCATCGCCTCGCATGAGGCGACCTTCTGCACGCCCGGCGTCAATATCGGCCTGTTCTGCTCGACGCCGATGGTGGCGCTGTCGCGCAACGTCTCGCGCAAGCACGCGATGGAGATGCTTTTGACCGGCGAGACCATCGATGCGGCGACGGCCAAGGAATTCGGCCTGGTTAATCGCGTGGTGCCGCGCGAATATCTGAATCAGATTGTCACCAAATACGCGCAAACCATTGCTGCCAAATCGTCTTTGGTCGTGAAGACCGGCAAGGAAGCCTTTTACGCGCAGGCCGAGATGGGGCTGGCCGAGGCCTATGCCTACACCGGCCGCGTCATGGTCGACAACATGCTGGCGCGCGACGCGGAAGAGGGGATCGGCGCCTTCATCGGTAAGCGCAAACCGGAATGGACGGACGATTAGATATGGAACCCCGCATCTCCATCATCACCATCGCCGTCGACGATCTCGAGCGCGCCACGCGCTTCTACGAGGCGATGGGCCTGACCCGCCATGCCGGGATCACCGACGGCGTCGCCTTCTTCCAGATGGGCGGCGTCATTCTCGGCCTGTTCCCGCGCGCAAGCGCCGAAGAGGATTCGGGCATCACCTTCGGCACGGCGCCGTCGGCGGTCTACCTCGCCTATAACACCCGCTCCGACACTGAAGTCGACGACGTGCTTGCGATGGCCGAGAAGGCCGGCGGTCGTATCGTCAAGCCGGCCGGCCGCGCCTTTTGGGGCGGCTGGTATGGCTATTTCGCCGACACGGAGGGGCATGTCTGGGAAGTGGCGCACAATCCGGCTTTTCCGATTGCGGAAGACGGCAGCATCTCGCTGCCGGGCTGATCCCACTGCCAGATGGCATATCGCAAGCAACTGACGCGACTGAAGGCTCCCTATCTCAAGCGCATCCTGATCGAACCAGCGCGGGTCGCAGACTGGGAAAAATATCCCTGGAATCTGCCGATCTTCCGCAGCCATGATTTCGAGCTCGAATTCACCACGCCGATCACCATCATCGTCGGTGAGAACGGCACCGGAAAGTCGACGCTGCTCGAGGCGATCGGCGCTCTGGCCGGATACGATGAGGCCGGCGGCGGCAAGGGCTACATGCCCATCGACCACTCCCGCGCCATCGACAAGAGCGGCGCGGCACTGGCGGGAACGCTGCGCGGCCACTGGCTGCCGAAGGTTACCGCCGGCTGGTTCTTTCGCGCCGAATCCTTTTACTCGGTGGCCCGTTACCTCGACCGAGCCGCGCTGGATGCGGGTGAAGCACCGCCTGATTTCCTGTCCTGGTCGCATGGTGAGGGCTTTATCCGCTTCTTCGAGGAGCGCTGCCGCCGGCAAGGCATCTACATCCTCGACGAGCCCGAAAGCGCCTTGTCGCCGACGCGCCAGATCGAGCTTCTCAGGATGCTGCGGCGGATGGACCAGTCCGGCACGGCGCAAGTGATCATGGCGACGCATTCGCCGCTGCTGATGGCCTGTCCCGGCGCGCGGCTGTTCCGCATCAGCCGGTTCGGCCTCGACCCGACCGATTTCCATGATACCGATCATTTCCGCATGATGCGCGACTTCTGCACCGATCCGCAGGCGTTCATGGAGGAAGCGCTGAGGGAGGACGGTGAGTGACGATGCAAGACGATCTTGGTTGGGCCAATCTTAACTGGGAAGTCGAGCAGGCTTGCCGCGAGGCGTGGCCAGCGGCCGTCGAGACGGTCGTCGACGGCTGGCTTTTCAGGCAATCGGGCGGAAGGATCCGGCGCCCGAATTCCGTTAACCCGTTGCGCGGCAAACGTGGCGCGCCGGAGGCGGTGCTTGATGCCGCCGAGGCTTTCTACACTAGCCACGGCCAGACGCCGCTGTTTCGGGTTCCCGAAATCGCCGCCGACATGGAGACAGCGCTCGACAACCGCGGCTATCAGACGGAAGGCGGAACGATCCATCTCCATGCCGGAATCGACGAATTGGCGGAAGTCCGCGACGAGCAAGTCACGGTTTCGCCGACGCCAAGTGAGGGCTGGCTTGCAGCGCGGTTCCGCATGGGTGCCTATGACGACGCGGATCGCCGTATCTTTCGAGACATGACTGGACTGATCGTCGGCGACAAGGCGTTCGTGTCGTGCGTACGCGACAACGAAATTGCTGCCGTGGCTTATGGTGTCGTCCGTCACGGACTGCTTGTTGTGGAATCGGTTGAAACGGACGGCAGGTTCAGGCAGCAAGGGCTCGGCCGCAGGACGGTCGGCGGCCTGATCGACTGGGCACGACGGGCGGGTGCATCGGCAGCATGCCTGCAAGTGGTTGCCGACAACACGCCTGCCCGTGCTCTTTATGCCTCGCTTGGCTTCAGGCGTGAACTCTACCGATATCACTACCGCAGGAAGGCGATTGCCGCATGAACCACGACGCCTACGACAATGCCTATATCGCCGGCATCCTCAATTCGGTGAAGACCATCGCCATGGTCGGCGCGTCTGCCAATGACGTGCGGCCGAGCTATTTCGTGCTGAAATATCTGCTCGCCAAAGGGTTTTCGGTGTTCCCGATCAACCCGGGACAGGCCGGCAAGGAAATCCTCGGCCGAACAGTCTATGCCAGGCTCGCCGATCTCCCCGAGCCCGTCGACATGGTCGACATCTTTCGCGCTTCCGCGGCGGTGCCGGGCGTCATCGACGAGGGCCTGCGGCTCGATCCGTTGCCGAAAGTCGTCTGGATGCAGCTCGGCGTGCGCCACGACGAGGCGGCTGCGCGCGCCGAGGCCGCCGGCATCAAGGTGGTGATGAACCGCTGCCCCAAGATCGAGTATGGCAAGCTGTCGGGCGAAATCGGCTGGACCGGCGTCAACTCCGGCGTGCTGTCGTCGAAGAAGCCGCTGATGCGGCCGGGATTCCAGAGCTTCGGCGTTCGCCAGAAGTAGACCATGATCCCGAAAAGTGGAAACCGGTTTTCGCTGGAGATCATGGTCAAACAAGAAAGATAGAGCCCCATCCCGATCCTATCGGGGTGGATCAGGCTCAAGACGGAAAGTTATTCCGGTAATCGGAACATTTTCTCGCGCCTCGATCACAGAACGTGCATCGAAGGGCATTTTCTTCTTTGCATTCGTGACCGGGCTTCGCCAAGAATGCCCGGCGATTTTCAGAAGGTTCAAAGGGAGGTATTCGATGACCCGCACGCCCGGTTTCAACACGCTCGCCGTCCATGCCGGCGCCAAGCCCGACCCGGCGACCGGCGCGCGTGCCACGCCGATCTACCAGACGACCTCCTTTGTCTTCGATGATGCCGATCACGCCGCCTCGCTGTTCGGGCTAAAGGCCTTCGGCAACATCTATACCCGCATCATGAACCCGACGCAGGCGGTGCTGGAAGAGCGTATCGCGGCGCTCGAAGGCGGCACGGCAGGGCTGGCGGTGGCGTCGGGTCATGCCGCGCAGGTGCTTGTCTTCCACAATCTGATGCAGCCCGGCGACAATTTCGTCGCTGCGACAAGGCTTTACGGCGGCTCGATCAACCAGTTCGGCCACGCCTTCAAGAATTTCGGCTGGCAGGTGCGCTGGGCCGACACCAACGACATCTCGACCTTCGAAAGCCAGATCGACGAAAAAACCAAGGCGATCTTCATCGAGAGCCTGGCTAATCCGGGCGGCGTCTTCGTCGACATCGAGAAGATCGGCGACATCGCCCGCAAACACGGCCTGCCGCTGATAGTCGACAACACGCTGGCCTCGCCCTATCTGGTCCGGCCGATCGAGCATGGCGCCGACATCGTCGTGCATTCGCTGACCAAGTTCATCGGCGGCCACGGTAATTCGATCGGCGGCGCCATTGTCGACGGCGGCACCTTCGACTGGTCGAAATCAGGCAAGTATCCGATGCTGT
Organism: Mesorhizobium sp.; assembly: GCF_004962925.1. Lineage (GTDB taxonomy): Bacteria > Pseudomonadota > Alphaproteobacteria > Rhizobiales > Rhizobiaceae > Mesorhizobium. Next base: position 19,857 of record NZ_SUEO01000002.1, read on the forward strand.
CGGAGCCGCGCCCCGAATATGGCGGCCTCGTCCTGCACGAAACCTTCGGCAATTTCGCTTTCGCCATTGCCGCGCGCGTGCTTGGCCTGCGCGACATGGGCCCGGCGATCTCACCCTTCAATGCGTTCCTGATCCTGACCGGACTGGAAACCTTGCCGCTCAGAATGCAGCGCCATTGCGACAATGCAGTCACTGTCGCCGCGTGGCTGTCCAACCACCCGAAGGTCGCCTGGGTGTCCTATCCCGGCCTGCCCAGCGACAAGAACAACGCGCTGCAGAAGAAGTACTCGCCGCTTGGCGCTGGTGCGGTGTTCACCTTCGGCCTGAAGGGCGGCTATGCGGCGGGCATCAAATTCGTGGAGGCGCTCGAACTGTTTTCGCACCTCGCCAATGTCGGCGACACCAAGTCGCTGGTCATCCACCCGGCATCGACCACGCATCGGCAATTGTCGGACGAGCAGAAAGTTACGGCGGGCGCTGGGCCGGATACGGTCAGGCTCTCGGTCGGCATCGAGGATGTCAACGACATCGTCGCCGATCTGGAACAGGCTCTCGCCAAGGTTTGATCCCTGCTGGAAGGAGCTCCCATGACCGCGCCGAAATTTCTCTCCGTCAAAGTCGAAAGTGTCGAGCCGGAACTTGGCGCACCGGCACCGGATCGTCTGATCTCAGGCGATCCGAAGTTCCGCACCTGGAATGTCGAGGAGCGCGACGGCGGGCTCTATGCCGGCATCTGGGAGGCGACGCCGGGCAAATGGCGCATCGAGTATGACGAGTGGGAGTTCTGCCACATCCTGTCGGGCGTTTCAGTGATCGCCGAGGAGGGCGGCGAGGCGCGCACCGTCAGAGCTGGCGACAGTTTCGTGCTCAGGCCGGGCTTTAGGGGAAGCTGGGAAGTGCTTGAAACGACTCGCAAGGAGTATGTGATCAAGCTTTGATCATCGTCCAGTGTGCACGGCGAGCGCTTCCAGCCCGTGGAAATGATAGGTGCCGCGGAAGCGCGGCTGTCCGGCGAAATGCAGCCGCGGCAGGCGCTCGAACAGGATTTTCAGCGACACCTGCAATTCGAGCCGGGCAAGCGGCGCGCCGATGCAGAAATGAATGCCGGCGCCGAACGAGACGTTCTTCTGGTCCGCACGATCCGGCCTGAAGGCGAGGGGTTCGGCAAAGACCGCCGGGTCGTGATTGGCCATGCCGAGCAGCAGGCCGATCGTCTCGCCCGGCCGCACAAGAATGCCCGGAGCGACCTCGATCTCTTCATAGGCATAACGCGTGAACATGTGCAGCGGCGCATCGAAGCGCAGGCATTCCTCGACGGTCGCGGCGGTCGCTTCCGTAGAAATGAAGAAGCGGCGCGGGTCGCCGCCTTGCGCGAGGATCGAGCGCACCGCATTGCCGGTCTGGTGAACGGTCGCCTCGTGGCCGGCGTTGAGCAGCAGGATGGCCGAGGAGACCAGTTCTTCCTCCGAGAGTTTTTGGCCATCGTCTTGCGCCGAGATCAGCAGCGACAACAGATCGTCGCCGGGGTTCTTCCGCCGTTCCGCGACATAGCCGCGCAGGAAGTCGGAAAAATCGCGCGCGGCACGATTGGCCGTCTCTTCCGTTTCGCGTGTGCGGCCATGCATGTACATGGCGACCATCTGATGCGACCAGTCGAGCAGTTGCGGCCCCATCTCGACCGGCACGCCGAGCATCTCGGCAATGATGGTGATCGGCAAAGGCGACGCGAAAGCCGGCAGCAGATCGACTTGGTCCCGTTCGAAACGGTCGATCAGCTCGTTGGCGAGCGCCTCGACGCGCGGCCGAAGCCGCTCGACCTGGCGCGAGACGAAGGCGCGGTTGACCAGCGTTCTGAGCCTGGTGTGAACAGGTGGTTCCAACTCCAGCATCGAATTGGCCTCGATGCCGTCGAAGGCGCTGAGATGCGTGCGGTCCTGGCCAATGCCGCTTCTGTCGGGGATGCCGGCCGGGTTCTGGCGACCGAAGCGGCGGTCGCGCAGCAGCCGGTTGACGTCGTCGAAGCCGCCGAAGCACCAAAAGCCAAACTCCTCCCAGAAGAAGGCGTTCGATGCGCCATGCATGAAGGCATAGGCCTCGTATGGGTTCTGGAAAAAAGCCGGCTCGTGCGGGTCCATCCGCACACGGCGGGTGGCTGGATCGAAGGCAAGGTAGGGAGGCGGCGTCAGGTCGGTCATACCAGACCATTAGCGCATGACCCCGAAAACCGGAATCGGTTTTCGGAAAGGATCATGCGCAGATTCAAAGTCTTGGAGCGTCCTTTGCGCGTCGAACGACGCGCGGCGCTCCAAGGCTTGCCAGCTTGATGCCAGACCGTATGTTGGGCGCCCGATAGTCCGATGCATGTCGCCCAAAAGTGTGAAGCGGTTTTGGGCGACATGCACAAAAGCGCGTTGAGCCAGCCGACACGGCTGCGGAAAGACTGACTTGATGAATGTGATCGTGGTCGGCGCAGGCATTGCAGGGCTTTCGACGGCGTGGTCGCTGGTCAAGGCCGGGCATCGGGTCACGATCGTCGAGCAGGGACCGATTCCCAATCCGCTTGCCGCTTCGGGCGATCATCACCGCATCATCCGCCGCGCTTATGGTGCAGCGGCGGGCTATGGCCGGCTGATCACCGAAGCCTATGAGGCCTGGGACGAGATGTGGGCCGATCTTGGCGAAAACCATCTCGATCCGCGCGGCTTCATCTGCATTTCGCGCGACGAGGGTGATGACGCCGAGCAGATGCGCGACGGGCTGGCGGCCGGCGATTTTCCCTTCGAGATGATCGAGCCGGGCGAGGCCGTTGCGCGCTGGCCGTTCCTCGAGAGCGGAAGTTTTCGCTACGTTTTCTTCTCGCCGGAGGGCGGCGCACTGCATTGCCGCAAGATCGCGGCGGGACTCGCCAATTGGCTGCGGGCCAACGGCGCCAACGTCTACGAAAACAGCAAGGTGACGAAGATCGACGCCGAGGCCGGTCACATCGTGCTTGAGAGCGGCGAGACGATGCAGGCCGACCGCATCGTCGTCACATCAGGCGCCTGGGTGCTGAAGCTGTTTCCGGAACTGGATGGCGAACTGAAGACCTGGCGCAACGCGCTCGCCTATGTCGAGCCGCCGGCGGACCTGAAAGCGGCATGGCAGGCAGCCCCGATCATCCTCGATGTCGGCGGCGCTGTCGACGGCTACGTGATCCCGCCCTCAGGCGGCGCCGGCATGAAATTCGGCTCCGGCCTGCACAAGGTGCCGACCAGCGACGCCGACTGGAACCGCCAGCCGGTGTCGGGCGAGGGCGAGGCGATCCGCAACCTGTTTTCGCCGCCGATCGCCCGCATCGAGGAGTATGGGGTGACCGAAGTCGTCACCTGCGCCTACACATTCACCGCCGACGAAAAATTCCTGGCGCATGAGAAGGGCAGATGCCTTGTTGTCTCGGCCTGTTCCGGCCATGGCTACAAATTCGGCGCGGCGGTCGGCAGGCGTGCCGCGGCGGCCGTCGGCGACGGCGATATCGCGGGCTTGAGGACATGGCTAAGGGCGGAGGGTGGCCTGAGCTAGTACCTGCAATGCTTTGGGATATGCACCCGCCGCCAACTGGTCGAGCCTGCCTGCACCATCATGCGGCGCGCCACCCTCTGGTATGATGGCGCGATCTCAGCGATGCGCCGTCGCTCCGGTCGCACCAGCACTTCACGGGCAACGCTCTCATATTCGGCTGGGAGGACAACCCGTCGTGTGCGCTCGGGTTCAACGACGACTGTTTCGGCGACACGCGCGTAGCGGGCCTTGCGCCAGACCTTGCACAGCACCTTACGGCCGTGGATGATGCGCCATTCCCACGCATAGCCGCCATCATCGATCTTGACCGTGTGGTAGACGGTGTGGGTGATAGCTGGCACGACCTCGTATGTGACGCGGGGCGGTGCGATCTGCTCGACGCGCTCAACCGTGCCATAAATCGGCGGGTCGTAGTCGACCACCTGGCCGCCGGCGCTGACCAGCACGTTTTCATAGACGGTATCGTAGACGGCCGGCCTATTGACCTGCTCGTAGCATTCGACCGCGCGTCCGCCGGCAGCCGTTTCAGACAGCATGCCGAGAACGGCAACGCTGGCGATAGCCAAGGAAGCAGTTCTCCTGATCATGGCACTCCCCTGTTGAACCTTCAGCGCAAGCTCAACGTTGAAGTGTAGGGGAAGCCGTATCGCGGGAAAGCAGTTTCGAGATATTTCGTTAAGCGACGCGGTTAAGAAAGTGCTACGCGGCAACGCCGCCTCAAGAGCAGCAGCAAGGCTGCAGGCGCAGCTTCGGGCGAATCCTGTGCAGAAAGCTTGATTCGACTTAACCGGATGGCTAGGAGGGGCGGCCTTGCGCTAGGGTGAGCCGACATCCTATTTACAGGACAACGATCAAGAATCGATTCTGCCCGACTTGCTAATCTCCCGGCGCCGGAATCCCACCTTTGAAAAGGGATAGTCCATGAAGAACCCCATCGAAACCTACATGAACCTCGTTCCGATGGTGGTCGAACAGACCAATCGCGGCGAGCGGGCCTACGACATTTTCTCGCGGTTGCTGAAAGAGCGCATCATTTTCATCACCGGCCCGGTCGAGGACGGCATGGCGACGCTGGTCTGCGCGCAACTCCTGTTCCTCGAGGCGGAGAATCCGAAGAAGGAAATCAACCTCTACATCAATTCGCCTGGCGGCGTCGTCACGTCCGGCATGGCGATCTACGACACCATGCAGTTCATCAAGCCGGCGGTAGCGACGCTGTGCATCGGCCAGGCGGCCTCGATGGGCTCGCTGCTCTTGACCGCAGGCGAAAAGGGCATGCGCTTCGCCACGCCGAATGCCCGCATCATGGTCCACCAGCCTTCCGGTGGCTTCCAGGGCCAGGCTTCCGACATCGAGCGCCACGCCCAGGACATCATCAAGCTGAAGCGCCGTCTCAACGAGGTTTATGTCAAGCACACCGGCAAGAGCTACGACGAGATCGAGAAGACGCTCGACCGCGACCACTTCATGACCGCCGACGAGGCGAAGGATTTCGGCCTCATCGACAAGGTCATTTCGTCGCGCGAGCCGGCTGAGGTTGCCGCCGCATAAGCCTGGTGGCAGTTGGATGGCGGGAAAACACGCTTTTGATGCCGCTTGCGGCATTTCGGCCACAATTGGCTGTTCCCTCGACGGGAGCAATTGCCTACGTTAAGCCTATGTTGATTTTCGACGGCTTAGCTTTGTGCGGGGTTGGTGCGAATCATTGCGACGTTTTCTGATATGTGTTTCGTATGGAATGCGTTGCGGGAGCCGGGACACTGGCGGCGGCGATTTCCCGCGATAGTTTGAATATATGCGCCCTTTCAACCAGACCATCGGCGGGCGGCTATGAAAGGACATGAAAATGAGCAAGGTCGGCAGCAACGGCGGTGATTCCAAGAACACGCTTTATTGCTCGTTTTGCGGCAAAAGCCAGCACGAAGTGCGCAAGCTGATCGCCGGCCCGACGGTGTTCATCTGCGACGAATGCGTCGAGCTCTGCATGGACATCATCCGCGAGGAGAACAAGACCTCGATGGTGAAGTCGCGCGAGGGCGTGCCGACCCCGCAGGAGATCCTCAAGGTTCTCGACGACTACGTCATCGGTCAGCCCTACGCAAAGCGCGTGCTGTCGGTCGCCGTTCACAATCACTACAAGCGCCTCGCGCATGCCGGCAAGAACAACGACGTCGAGCTGGCGAAGTCCAACATTTTGCTGATCGGCCCGACTGGTTGCGGCAAGACGCTGCTTGCGCAGACGCTGGCCCGCATCATCGACGTTCCCTTCACCATGGCCGATGCGACGACGCTGACCGAGGCCGGTTATGTCGGCGAGGATGTCGAGAACATCATCCTGAAGCTCTTGCAGTCGGCCGACTACAATGTCGAGCGTGCCCAGCGCGGCATCGTCTACATCGACGAGATCGACAAGATCTCGCGCAAGTCGGACAATCCTTCGATCACCCGCGACGTGTCGGGCGAGGGCGTCCAGCAGGCGCTGTTGAAGATCATGGAAGGCACGGTCGCCTCCGTGCCGCCACAGGGCGGCAGGAAGCATCCGCAGCAGGAGTTCCTGCAGGTCGACACCGCCAACATCCTGTTCATCTGCGGCGGCGCCTTCGCCGGCCTGGACAAAATCATCTCGGATCGCGGCCGCAAGACCTCGATCGGCTTCGGCGCCACCGTCGCTTCGCCCGAGGATCGCCGCACCGGCGACGTTTTCCGCCTGGTCGAGCCTGAGGATCTGTTGAAGTTCGGCCTCATTCCCGAGTTCGTTGGCCGTCTGCCGGTCCTGGCGACGCTGGAGGACCTCGACGAGCCGGCTCTGATCCAGATCCTGACCGAGCCGAAGAACGCGCTGGTCAAGCAGTATCAGCGGCTGTTCGAAATGGAGAATGTCGACCTGACCTTCCATGAGAATGCGCTGTCGGCGATCGCCAAGCGCGCCATCGAACGCAAGACCGGCGCGCGCGGCCTGCGCTCGATCATGGAAGCGATCCTGCTCGATACGATGTTCGAGCTGCCGGCGCTGGAAGGCGTGCGCGAAGTGGTTATTTCGGAAGAGGTGGTGTCCGGCAACGCCAGGCCGCTCTACATCTATTCCGAGCAGAAGGAAAAGAAGGGCAACGTCAGCGCCTGACGTGAGCCGGCAATGGATTCTGTTTGAAACGGCGCCGTGTGGCGCCGTTTTTTGTTGCGGACGTGCCGCGTTGTGACGAACGGATGCGAGGATTGGATGAACGGCTGCGTGTTGACCCTTGATCTTTGCCCCCTGTGCCTCCAACTAACTGGAGAAGGCCGGGGTGCCGAATTCTGTGCTGTAAAACTCCCGTCACAAACGGTGGTAGGCGGAACGATCCTCGGTCGTTAATATGAGATTCGCGGTTGGCCGATTGGCAGCTGCGACATGAAAGGTTGGACAATGGCCAAAATATCCAAGGCTCCCAGCGACGGCGTCTTCGCAGTCCTCCCACTGCGCGACATCGTGGTGTTCCCGCACATGATCGTTCCGCTCTTTGTCGGGCGTGAAAAATCGATCAAGGCGCTGGAAGAGGTGATGGGTCAGGAAAAGCAGATCCTGCTTGCGACCCAGATGAATGCCGCCGATGACGATCCCGAGTCCGATGCGATCTTCGACATCGGCACGCTCGCCAATGTGCTGCAATTGCTGAAGCTGCCGGACGGCACCGTGAAGGTGCTGGTCGAAGGCGCCACGCGCGCGAAAATCGTTTCGTTCACCGATCGTCCCGACTTCCACGAGGCCCGTGCTTCGGCTCTGGTCGAGCCGGAGGAGGAAGAGGTCGAGGTCGAGGCGCTGGCCCGTTCCGTCGTCACCGACTTCGAGAACTACGTCAAGCTGAACAAGAAGATCTCGCCCGAAGTGGTGGGTGCCGCCAGCCAGATCGACGACTATTCCAAGCTCGCCGATACGGTTGCCTCGCATCTTGCCATCAAGATCCCCGAAAAGCAGGAGATGCTGGCCACGCTTTCGGTCAAGGAGCGGCTGGAAAAGGCGATGGGCTTCATGGAAGCCGAAATCTCCGTCCTGCAGGTCGAGAAGCGCATCCGTTCGCGCGTCAAGCGCCAGATGGAGAAGACGCAGCGCGAATACTACCTCAACGAGCAGATGAAGGCGATCCAGAAGGAGCTCGGCGAGGGTGAGGACGGTCGCGACGAGGCCGCCGAGATCGAGGCGCGCATCAAGAAGACCAAGCTCTCCAAGGAGGCCCGCGAAAAGGCGGAAGCCGAACTGAAGAAGCTGCGGACGATGTCGCCGATGTCGGCTGAATCGACCGTCGTACGCAACTATCTCGACTGGATCCTGTCGATACCGTGGGGCAAGAACTCCAAGGTCAAGCAGGATCTGGGCTTCGCGCAGAACGTGCTCGACACCGACCATTTCGGCCTCGACAAGGTCAAGGACCGCATCGTCGAATATCTCGCCGTGCAGAGCCGCCAAAAGAAGCTGAAGGGGCCGATCCTGTGCCTCGTCGGACCTCCCGGCGTTGGCAAGACCTCGCTCGGCAAGTCGATCGCCAAGGCGACCGGCCGCGAGTTCATCCGCATGGCGCTGGGCGGCGTGCGTGACGAGGCCGAAATCCGCGGTCACCGGCGGACCTATATCGGCTCGATGCCCGGCAAGGTCATCCAGTCGATGAAGAAGGCGAAGAAGTCCAACCCGCTCTTCCTGCTCGACGAGATCGACAAGATGGGTCAGGATTTCCGCGGCGATCCGTCATCGGCTTTGCTCGAGGTGCTCGATCCCGAGCAGAACTCGACGTTCATGGACCATTACCTCGAGGTCGAATACGACCTGTCGAGCGTGATGTTCGTGACGACGGCGAACACGTTGAACATCCCTGCGCCCTTGATGGACCGCATGGAGATCATCCGTATCGCCGGCTACACCGAGGACGAGAAGATTGAGATCGCCAAGCGCCACCTGATGCCGAAGGTGATCCGCGATCACGCGCTGCAGCCGAAGGAGTTCTCCGTCGGCGAGGACGCGATCCGCGGCATCATCCAGACCTACACCCGTGAAGCGGGCGTCAGGAGCCTGGAGCGCGAGCTGATGAAGCTCGGCCGCAAGGCGGTGACCGAGATCCTGAAGACGAAGAAGAAGACGGTCGACATCACGGCGGACAATCTCGCCGATTATCTTGGTGTCCCGCGCTTCCGCTTCGGTCAGGTCGAGGCCGACGATCAGGTCGGCGTCGTCACCGGGCTCGCCTGGACGGAAGTCGGCGGCGAGTTGCTGACGATCGAAGGCGTCATGATGCCCGGCAAGGGCCGCATGACGGTGACCGGCAATCTGCGCGACGTGATGAAGGAATCGATCTCGGCGGCGGCCTCCTACGTCCGCTCGCGGGCTATCGATTTCGGTGTCGAGCCGCCGCTGTTCGACAAGCGCGACATCCACGTCCACGTGCCCGAGGGTGCAACGCCCAAGGACGGACCGTCTGCGGGCGTGGCGATGGCGACGGCGATCGTCTCGGTGCTGACCGGTATCCCGGTCAAGGCCGATGTGGCGATGACCGGCGAGATCACGCTGCGCGGCAGGGTATTGCCGATCGGCGGGCTCAAGGAGAAGCTGCTTGCAGCACTTCGCGGCGGCATCAAGAAGGTGCTGATCCCGGAAGACAACGCCAAGGATCTGGCGGAGATTCCGGACAACGTGAAGAACGGGATGGAGATCATTCCGGTCGCGCGGGTCGGTGAAGTCTTGCGCCATGCTCTGGTGCGTATGCCGGAGCCGATCGAGTGGGTCGAGCCGGTCAATGCGCCGGCTGCGGTGGATGCCGGAGACGACGCCTCTAAGTCTCTCGCCCATTAGCACTTGCTAAAGTTGCAATGCACAAACAGAGAGCCGGGCCTTGAGCCCGGCTTTTTCATGTGAAAAACCCCGGAATTCCGGGGTTTTTTCGTTTTTTTTCACGCTTTTCGACTTGGTTGCGGAAGCGCTTCTTTCTAAAGTCCGTTTCCTGCCGGATGAGTCGTACGTTCCGGTTTTCTCATGGAAGGGAATTTTTATGAACAAGAACGAACTGGTGTCCGCTGTCGCCGATGCCGCGAGTATTTCGAAGGGTGACGCGCAGTCGGCGGTTGATGCGGTGTTTTCCGTAATCACCGGCGAACTGAAGAAGGGCGGCGATGTCCGGCTTGTCGGCTTCGGAAATTTCACCGTGTCAAAACGCGCCGCGTCGACCGGCCGCAACCCGCAGACCGGTGCGGAAGTGAAGATTCCGGCGCGCACCGTGCCGAAGTTTTCGGCCGGCAAGGGCCTCAAGGACGCAGTAAACTAAGCGCCTTCTTACCCTTTTCAGAGATCAGAAAAGCCGGGCATGCCCGGCTTTTCTTTTGCGTCCGCTTTCGGTCGGCTGAAGCATCGGACCAAGGGTGCGTACCGGTCGCCGCCGGACGAAAGCAGTCTTCCAGTGGGTTCCGGAGCCGGCAATGGGAATATCGTACCGACGCCTAATGCATGTCGCGCAAAAGTGCGCAGCCGTTTTGCGATAACGACATGCATAGAAACAAGGGTTTTAAGCGCGTCGCATGAATCCGCTCGAACGCGACGCGCTTTAGGGCAAACCCGGCCACCGATTGTCCTCTGCTCCACAGTCGTGTAACGCCGTTCCCTCCGGCACAAACAGGCGACCACATCTTGCAGAAGGTAGAAGAACTGATTGATTGGCTTGCCGACGACAAGGTCGGCCGGCTTTATGCCGCGGTGCTCGTCGTCGCTCTTTATTTCGCCTTCCAAACCGCGACGCTGCCGCTCCTTGGCCTTTGGGCAGGCAACGGCGTGAACATCGACGACGCCGAGCAACTGATCTATCTCCCGCATCTCGCCGCCGGGTATGGTGGTTCGCAGCCACCGCTCTACAACTGGATTGCCTGGACAATAAGCCAAGGGTTCGGGACGAGCATCGTCAGCCTCAAACTCGTCAGATATGTCCTGCTTTTCGTCGGCTTTGCCGCCACCCATGCTGCGATGCGCAAGCTTGGCTATAAGCAGGTCACCGCCGCCGCCGCTATGTTCGGACTGATGACGGTGCCGCTGCTATTTTGGGAAGCGCAACACAGCTTGACGCATTCGGTAGCCGCCTTCGCCTTTTGCGCGGTCACGCTGCTCGCCTTCGCCAATCTCGTCCAAGTCCGGACGCCGCTGGCCTATGCGGGCTTCGGCCTGGCGGCCGCATTGGCCACGCTCGCCAAGTTCAATGATGTTCTCATGCTGGGAGCGCTGCTCTCGGCGGCGATGACTGTGCGCGCCTATCGACCAGCGCTGGTTTCGCCATGGATACTGCTCAGCATGGCGGTCTTCGTGCTTGTTCTGACCCCGACGACAGTTTGGAGCTACTACCATTCGGACGCGATTTTCGCCCGTATATCCAAGTTTGGCATAGCCGATGATGACGACGGAATGATCGGTGTTCGCGGCGAGGGGTTGTTCAAAATCATATACGCCACCGCTTCATTCAGCATGGTGACTCTAGTCGTCTACGTCCTCGGCTTCGTTTGGAAACGGAGTTTCCCCCGAGGGCAGGACGCTTTCGATGCCCCGCGGGACAAGCTGCTTGAGCGTGCATTGCTGATAGGTCTTCTTGCTGTGCTGCTGCTGGTGGTGGCAAGCGGCAGCACATCTTTGCGCAACCGTTGGCTGCTGCCGGTTCTTTTCCTGCTGCCGCTCTATCTTGCAGCACGCATGGAAAGGCTGGGCGAGTTCGGCCGGGAAGTTCAGCGCTTCGTAATCGCCTTGGCTGTCGTTATAGCTCTGCTTGTGACACCGTTCACGTGGTATGCGCAACTGATGGGCGGGGAAGGCAAATCTCGCACCGCAAGACTGGACTTCCAAGAACTCTATCACGACCTGCGGGCCACCGGGCCGGTGCGCACGATCCTCGGCAGTTCCTCTTGGGTCGGAAATTTCCGTCTTGCTGAAAGCGACCTCGTGCTGCTCAATCCCGAAGTTCCGGAGCTGAAAGACCTGCTCCAGGACCCTGCGGTGTTGATGTGGCTGGACGAAGACCAGCCCGATCCAGCATTGATAGAGATCTTGCGGCGAGCAGACTACGAACTCAGCAGCCAAACCGGTACGCTGATCGGGAAGGAGCAGTTCGGATCCGCATCGGGCAGGCGCATCTATTTCGCCCGCCTGCACAAGCGCCCAAGATTGAACGCAGTCAGGGATTGCCGCTTGTACCCAAGCGCGAGGCCGCAGGTGTCGACGAGAGCAGGCGGCTCTATGCCGTCGGCGCATCGGCGCGCATCAGCCCTTCCTTCTTGAGGTCGGCCCAGAGTGCCGATGGCAGCTTCGCGTCGAGCAGCGAGCGGTTGCTTTCGACCTCGCTCGGCCGCTGGCCGCCGGGGATCACCGACACGACCGAAGGGTGCAGCAGCGGAAATTGCAGTGCCGCCTCGATCAGCCGCACGCCGTGGCGTTTGCAGACGTCCTCGATGCGCGTGACGCGGTCGAGAATGTCCTGCGGCGCCTCGGAATAATTGTAGTAGGCACCGGGCTTCGGTCCGGTTGCCAGGATCCCGGAATTATAGGGCGCGCCGAGAACGATGCCGATGCCGCGTTTCTGGCATAGCGGCAGGAAGGATTGCAGCGCTTCCTGCTCCAGCAGCGTATAACGCCCGGCAAGCAGGAAAAGGTCGAAGTCGCCACGCTCGGCAAGTGTCTGGGCAACCGGCCATTCGTTGATGCCGCCGCCGAACGCCTTGATGACGCCCTGGTCGCGCAGAGCCAGCAGCCCGTAATAGCCCGAGCGCATGAACTCCTCGATGCGTTGGTCCGAGGCCTCCTTGCTGCCGTGGGTGAAGATGTCGACGTCATGCACGAAAAGGATGTCGATGCGGTCAATGCCGAGGCGTTCCAGCGAGGCCTCGAAGGAGCGCATCACGCCGTCATAGCTGTAGTCGTAGACCTCGCGGCGCGACGGCGTGTCGAAGAATTTGCCGATGCCGGTGCGCTGCTCCGGCGGGCAGGCGCGCATGATGCGTCCGACCTTGCTCGACAGCACATAGTCGTCGCGCTTTTTCGAACGCAGGAACGGATTGAGCCGCGTTTCCGACAGGCCGAGCCCGTAGAGCGGCGCGGTGTCGTAGTAGCGGCAGCCGACCTGCCATGCCGCCTCCAGCGTGGCATTGGCATCGTCGTCGGAGACGACGCGGTAGAGGTTGCCGAGCGGCGCCGTACCGAAGCCAAGTTCGGTGAACGTGATGCCGCCATTGCCGATGCGGTCGAAATGCCGTGTCTTCATGTCCTGCTATTTCCTCACCTACGCAATTGCCGTGACACTATCACGCCTGTGGCACTTCAAAAGTGCTTCGAGCTGTTGGACACCCATTCTCACGGTGATAGCATGAGCAAAAACAAGCTGTTCGGGGGAAATGTGGCCAAAACGTTCAGACAGGTTTTTGATGCTGGCAAGCTGGTAGGTCCGCCATGACGAATGCCGCCACAAATCTGTTCGGGATTGCGCTGGGCGAGCTTGGCAGCGTGCTGGCACGGATCGACGAAAGCCACGTCGACGCCGCCTGCGCCATGCTGGCCGGCGCGAACAAAATCGTCGTTTATGGCTGCGGCCGTGAGGCGCTGCAGGTCAAGGGCTTTGCCATGCGCCTCTACCATCTCGGCCTGCCTGTGTCGGTGGTCGGCGACATGACGACGCCGCCGCTGGGCGTGGACGATGTCTTTCTCGTCAGCTCCGGCCCGGGCGAGACCTCGACCGTTCTGACCTTGATGCAGGTCGCCCGCAAAGCCGGTGCGACCGTCCTGCTGCTGACCGCACAAGGCGAGAGCAGCGCCGCAAGACTTGCCGACTTCGCCTTGCTCGTCCCGGCTCAAACCATGGCCGACGACCAGAGACCGGAAAAGACATCCGTCCTGCCGATGGGTTCGTTGTTCGAAGGCGCGCTGTTCGTTCTGTTCGAGGTAATGGTGCTGAAGCTCATGGCAATCACCGGCACAACGTTCGAAGCGATGCGCGCCCGCCACACCAACATGGAGTAGGCACAATGCGCTACGAGCTGATGCTGCCGCACCAGATCCGCAAGGCGATCGCCGAGAACTGGCCGGTCGTGCTCCCGCTCGGCGTGCTCGAATACCATGGCGAGCACATGGCCGTCGGCATGGACACGCTGGCGGTCGTCAAGATGCTGGATCTGTTCGAAAAGGAAGCCGACATCGTCATCCTGCCGCCCTTCTACTATGGCGCGGCGAGCTACGCGGTGGCGCCGCCGGAGGGCAATGGCTCGGTTCACGTCGGCGGCAATGCGCTGGCGCCGTTCGGCGAAGAGCTATTCTACAGTCTGCTGCGCATCGGTTTTCGCAATATCCACGCCATCATCCACCACCAGACCGAGAACTTTGCCGCCGGCATGCCGACCGATCTCGCCTTCAAGACCGCCGGCCGCCAGGCGATCTTCCGCTTCCTCGAGAAGGAGCGCGGCGAGGGCTGGTGGGGTTCGGAGGCGATGGCCGGCTATTATGCCGAGCACGCCGAGGGCGCCAATTTCTTCAACTGGGTGCAGGTGCATCCGCTGATGCCGGCGGCGATGAACGGCCAATATCCGTTCGACCATGCCGGCATTGGCGAGACGTCGCTGATGCTGGCGCTGTGCCCGGAAGCGGTGGACGCCAGCCACTTCGCCGACAATACGGGATGGTACACGGCGACTGCTACCGACGCCTCGGTGGAACTGGGGCAAATGGGCGTTACGATGATTCTCGGCCATCTGCGCGCGATACTGGCGCGTTAGCCAGCGCGGCTCTGCCTTCTCCCACAGGGGGAGAAGGGAAGGCTGGCCTGCCTATTTCACCGCGCCCGCGGTCATGCCCATGATCAGATAGCGCTCCAGCGCGATGCCGATGACGGCAAGCGGCGTGATCGCGGCGGTGGCCAGCGCCGCCATCGACCACCAGTTGATGCCTTGCGAGCCGGTCTGGCTCGCCACCATGACCGGAATGGTCTTGGCATCGGTCGAGGTCAGCAGGGCGGCGAAGAAATACTCGTTCCAGCACAGCACCATCGCCAAGATGAAGGCGGCGACCATGCCCGGCAGCGCGATCGGCATGACGATGCGGAAGAAGGCGCCCCAGATCGACAGGCCGTCGACGAGGGCTGCTTCCTCCAGCTCGACAGGGATCGAGTTGAATTGGTCGCGCATGATCCAGATGACGATCGGCAGCACCATCAGCGTATAGAGCAGGATCAGCCCGATGCGCGTGTCGAGCATGCCGACTTCCCGGTACAGCACGAGAAAGGGCAAGGCGAGCACCACCGGCGGCAGGATCAGCTGCGACAGGAAGAAGAAGGAGATGTCCTCGTTCTTGAACCAGGCGAAGTGATAGCGGTAGCGGGTGAGGCCGTAGGCGGCGAGGCTGCCGATAACAATGGCGAGGCTCGACGCGCCGACCGAGGTGATCACCGAATTCATGAAGCGCTTGATGAACTCGTCGCGTACCGTCGACGTCCGGAAGATCGAATCCGGCGACAGGCCGAGCGAACGCCAGCCCTTCCAGTCCGGTCGGAAGTCGACGAAGGGGATGAGATGGCCCTGGGTGACGTCGACGGCCGTCTTGAAGGAGGTGGTTATCGTCCAATAGATCGGAAACAGGCAGATGAAGGCCCAGAACACCAGCGCGCCATAGATGAAGACGCGGTTGGCGAAAAAGCTCGCCGGCGAGCGGATTTCGGAAGCGGCATACTCAGTGGTCTGAACGCTCATGTTGCCGCCTCAATCAATTGACGTTGCGCACGAAGCGGTTGGCGAATTTCAACAGCCACGTCACGAACACGATGATGATGATGAGGTAGGCCATTGCCAGCATGGTGCCGTAGCCGACATTCGAGCGGTCGCGATACTCGCGATAGATGAAGCTTGAGACGGAATCGGTTGCACCACCCGGGCCGCCCGAGGTGACGGTGATGATGATGTCGGCAAGCTTCAGCTTGAAGATGATGCGCAGGATGATCGCCGTCACCGACACCGGCAGCATCAGCGGGAAGGTGACCTGCCAGAAGGTCTGCCAGGCATTGGCACCGTCTACCCTGGCCGCCTCTAACACCTCCCGTGACATCGCCTGAAGGCCGGCGAGCAGCATGATCATCATGAACGGGATGAACGTCCAGGCATCCAGAACCATGATCGAGATGCGGGCGGTAATCGGGTTGGAGAAGAAGGCCGGGTTTTCCCAGCCGAGCTGGCGCGCCAGCGTTGCGGCTGGCCCGAACCGGTATTCCATCAGCGATTTGCCAATCATCCACGATACCGCGACCGGCGACAGCATCAACGGCATGAGGAAGACGACGCGGAAGAATTTGCGAGCCCTGATCTGCGCATTGAGGAGCAGGGCGAGGCCAAAGGCGATGACATATTCGACCAGCACCGCGAGCACGTAGAGCACCATGTTGAATAGCGCGTTGCGGTAGTAGGGGTCGGCCAGCATCTGCCAGAAATTGTCGAGCCCGTTGAACTTCCGGCCGGAGAAGGAACTGAGGTTCCAGTCCGTCAGCGCGATGTAGAAGCCGAACAGTGTCGGGAAGATCACCATGGCGATGGTGAACAGCAGCGCCGGCAGCAGGAACAGCGCGCGCTGGCCGTCTTCGCCGCGTGTCAGCACCTGGCCGATACCGAGCGCAACGCCCCACAGCACATAGGCATAGACGACCGGCCGCCAGGTCTCGAACCCGATGGTGTCGACCTCTGTCTTGTACAGGATCTGAACTGCGATCACTGCCAGAAGGCCGAGCGTCGCAGCGGCCATCAAGGTTCGGCCGAGCCGCTTGCGGCCCGGCGATATCAGATCGGATGGAGCGGCGTTTGCCGGCCACGCATTCGTGGGCAAGGTCTGGTCAGCCACGCGTCTCGTCCGTTCAATGAAAGCTTTATGACCGGCTGGCCGGCCAAGGTGCGGTCCGGCGGCTTCGCGCCGCCGGACCACGGTTCACCACAGTCTCAGCCTACATGCCGAGCGAGGCTTTGTAGAGCTTGACTTGATTTTCGCGGCCGATCTGGTCGGTCAGCTTCTCCCAAGCGGCTGCGATGGCGTCGGCGCCTTCCTGCGCCTTCATCTTGCCAGCGAATGTGTTGGCAAGGATGTCCTCGGCGGCGCTGTAATATTGGAAGATGCCGGGGATGCGCGGTTCGATCGCGGCGTTCGGATGGTTGTAGCTGTCGGCTTCCGACTTGAGATACGAGGTGATGAACGCCTCGTCGTAACCGGCCGCCACCCATTCCGGAATGTCGAAATGCGAGTTGCGGTAGGGCTGGAAGCCGGACGGATATGCCGCGCACCAGAGCGACAGGTCCTTGCCGCCGAGATGGGCCGCGGCAGACCAGGCCGCCTTCTTCTTCTTTTCGTCGCTATCGACGCGGGCCATGACATAGACACCCCAGCCGAGATAGGCGCAGTTCGGCGCATAGTTCGGGCCGCTGGCAAGCTTGTCCCACTGGCCGGTCTTGGAATTGTAGACGTCGTCCGAGCCCGGCAGGATCGAGAAGCCGGTGATATCGCCGACGACCGACGAGTCGTTGGTCTTGACGTTGGAGCCGACGTCGCCCCACCAGGTGACCATCGAACCGGTGCCGGCCAGGAACTGCTGGAAGGCGGTGGTGTTGGGGTCGGCGTTGATCTGGTCGGCGGGCTCCGACGGAAGCGCGTCGATCACATCCTGGATTGCCCGCACCCAGGCCGGATTGTTGATGCGCGGCTTCATTGTGTCGGCGTCGAACAGCCAGGCCTTGTCGTCGGGATGCTTGGCATAGGCGCTGGCGCGGCTGCCGAGGAAATAGAAGCCGAAGCCGCCCCAGGCCTTGGGCGCGTCGAGATAGCCGAAGACGTCCTGGCCCTGGAACTGCTTGCCCTTGAGGAATTTGGTCACGGCCTGCACCTGCTGCCAGGTCTTCGGCACGCCCCATTCACCTTCGCCGCCGCCATCTTTCCACGCCTTGGCGAGGTCGGCATCGGCGAACACGTCGGTGCGGTAGTTGAAGTTATGCGCGTCGCCATCGACGGTCACGCGATACTGCTTGCCGTCCCAGGTGCCGACCGGCGGCTGCAGATAGGCCACGACGTCTTTCATGTCGATCTGGTCCTTGACCCAGTCCGGCATTTCAGAGGTCAGGCCCTTGCCGCAGACATCGCCTTCGAACGGCGCGCCCATCTCGATGATGTCGAAATCGACGGTGCCGGTGGCGATCGACTGCTGCAGGCGGGCATTGTAGTCCGCCTGCGCCAGGTCGATCCAGTTGATCTTGGCGCCGGTATAGGTCTCCCAAGGCTTCAGGAAGCCGCGAAACAGCACATTGTGCAGGTTCTGATTGTTGAGCCCCATGAAGGTGAGCTGGACGCCGGCGAATTCGCCTTCCTTGACGTTGGCCTTGGTCGCCTCCAGGCAAAGCTCGCCGACCTGCTGGAAGTCGGCATCGGTCGGCTGACCCTTGCCGACACCCGGGATTTGCAGGATCTGCGCGCGCAGCTCGCTGGCGGCGGAGGCCGGTCGCGTCAGCGCGCCAAGCCCGGCGCCGGATGCCGCTGCGATCGCGGCCATGCTGGCTGCGCCCTTGAGGACATCGCGGCGGGTTGCACCCGCGCGCATAAATTGGTTGTAAAGGCTGACTTTCATTTTCATTCCTCCCAGAATTTCAATGGTGATTGTTTCGGATGTTTGGAGCGCCGGACGTGTTCCCCAACAACAGCGACTCCTAGAAATAGCGGCCCAAGTTTCCTTCCCGCGACGCTTCGATTTCCGTGGTCCGGACTAGCGTGCCAG
Organism: Mesorhizobium sp.; assembly: GCF_004962925.1. Classification (GTDB taxonomy): domain Bacteria; phylum Pseudomonadota; class Alphaproteobacteria; order Rhizobiales; family Rhizobiaceae; genus Mesorhizobium. Next base: position 38,180 of record NZ_SUEO01000002.1, read on the forward strand.
TGCGCTCGGAACAGGGTCATAACCCGAGCCCTTTCACTATTCTCACAACCAAGTGCCGTGTCAACGAGCATAGGGTTTTTTATCTATAAAAGACTGACTTGCCCTAGCCGTTTGCGTTGTTTAGCTTCACCGCAACGAAAGGGGGGCCCATGGCTCAAGTCGCGATCAGCAATGTGGCCAAGGCGTTCGGAACCGTCAAGGTCCTGCACGACGTCAGCGTCGACATCGCCGACGGGCAGTTCGTGGTGCTGGTCGGTCCTTCAGGATGCGGCAAGTCCACGCTGCTCAGGATGGTGGCTGGGCTGGAGACCGTTTCCGGCGGCACGATCGCCATCGGCGACCGCGTCGTCAACCATCTGCCGCCGGCCAAGCGCGACATCGCCATGGTGTTCCAGAATTACGCGCTCTATCCGCACAAGACGGTGGAGCAGAACATGGCCTTTGCGCTGAAGCTGCGGAAGACCGACCCGGCGGTGGTTGCCGAGCGGGTCAAGCGCGCCGCCGATATCCTCGACCTCAATCCCTACCTCAAGCGCTATCCGCGCCAACTCTCGGGCGGCCAGCGCCAGCGCGTCGCCATGGGCCGCGCCATCGTGCGCAACCCGCAGGTGTTCCTGTTCGACGAGCCGCTATCTAACCTCGACGCGAAGCTGCGGGTGCAGATGCGCACCGAGATCAAGGAACTGCACCAGCGGCTGAAGACCACCACCATCTACGTCACGCACGACCAGATCGAGGCCATGACCATGGCCGACAAGATCGTCGTAATGCGCGACGGCCGCATCGAGCAGGTCGGCGCGCCGCTGGAACTGTTCGACCGGCCGGCCAATCTGTTCGTCGCCGGCTTCATCGGCTCGCCTTCCATGAACCTGCTCAAGGGCGTGGTGCGCAAAGGCGACAAGCCCGTCGTCGAGATTGCTGGAACGCCATTCCCTATCGCCGCGAAGACTGCGGTGGAGGATGGCCGCAAGGTCGTCTACGGCGTGCGGCCCGAGCATCTCGAAATCCATCCCGACGGCGTGCCTGCGAAGATTTCCGTGGTCGAGCCGACCGGTTCTGAAACGCTGGTCTTCCTGCGCTTCGGCGAAGGCGAGATGGTGGCTCTGTTCCGCGAGCGTCACGACTTCAAGCCGGGCGACACGCTGCATCTGAAACCCCGGCTCGACCAGGTCCATCTCTTCGACGCAGAGACCGGCAACCGCCTCTGACT
>NZ_SUEO01000002.1:39407-60711 GCF_004962925.1 Mesorhizobium sp.
GATCATCGCCGACACCAACTTCCCCTCCGATTCGGTGGCGCGCCAGACCGTGCTCGGCCGGCTGCTGCGCATCGACGCGCCGGCCGCAGACGTGGTCAAGGCGGTGCTGTCGCTCTATCCGCTGGACAATTTCGTCGACGACGCAGCCGCCCGCATGGAGATCGTCGGCAAGCCGGACGAGGTTCCCGCCGTGCAGAGGCAAGTGCAAGACGAGATCGACGCTGCCGAGGGCAAGGCCTGGCCGATGATTTCGGTCGAGCGTTATGCATTTTACGAGCGCGCCAAGAAGGCCTATTGCGTCATCCAGACCGGCGAGCGCCGCTTCTATGGCTGTTTTGCGTTCCGCAAGGGCGTCGTGCCGCCGGATGCGGAGTAGGAGATGCCCGGCAAGCCCGTCGTTATACTCGGCGTCTTCGTCGCCGACACTGCCTACCGCGCCGTCCGCCAGCCGCGCATGGGCGAGACGATCCTTGGCACATCCTTCACACTTGGCCCGGGCGGCAAGGGCTCGAACCAGGCGGTTGCGGCCGGCCGTCTCGGTGCCGACGTGACCTTTTTGACGCGCCTCGGCGTCGATCCCTTTGCCGATATGGCCAGGCAGACCTGGGCGCAGGCCGGCGTGAAGAGCGCCGTCATCGACACGCCGGAAAGTTATACGGGTGCGGCCTACATCTTCGTCGAGGAGACGACCGGCAACAACGCCATTATCGTCAGCCCCGGTGCCGCCATGCTGATTTCGCCTGCCGACATCGAGGCTAACGCCGGCCTGATCCGCTCGGCCGGCGTCTTCGTCACGCAGCTCGAGCAGCCGATCGAGGCGGCGCTGCGGGCGCTGGAGATCGCGCGCGGGGCAGGGGTGACGACCATCCTCAATCCGGCGCCGGCGGCAAGCCTGCCTGAGCGCATCTATACGCTCTGCGACTATGTCACGCCCAACGAGACCGAAGCCGAGGAATTGACCGGCATCAAGGTTTCCTCTCTCGACGATGCCCGCCGCGCCGCCGACAGTCTGCTCGGCAAGGGCGTCGGTGCGGCGATCATCACGCTTGGCGAAAAAGGCGCGCTGCTGCACACGGCCAGCCGTTCCGACCATGTTCCCGTGGTCAATGCCGGCCCGGTGGTCGAGACCACGGGCGCGGGCGATGCCTTCAATGGCGGGCTGGCCGCAGCATTTGCGAGAGGGGTGGAACCGCTGCAAGCGGTCCGCTTCGCCTGCGCCGTCGCGGGAATTTCAGTCACCCGGCCCGGCACCGCACCGTCGATGCCGACGTTGCAGGAGGTCGAGGCGTTGCTGGCTAAGGGTTGAGGCCGCGCAGCCTCACCGGCGCTCTCCACTTTGTTCCGTTCCGACCACGGGTTACATATTAGCCACAGTTAATGTAAATCAGCAAACCTGTCTTGCGCCATTGGCATAGTTGTCCCGTAATGGGTCACTAGGTCTGGCGCCGCAATTGCACGGACAACAATACCGGGGCCAACGTTGCCCCGGCAGTCCGGGGGGTAGTCTGGGGGACCCTGCCGCTTCGCAAATGGAGCGGCGGGCTCTTTCACGGCTGAGTTTGAAAGCCGCCTAAATTGCCGAAACATCGGGGTGCTGGGTCTGCGGCAGCTAGTTAGCCACGAATGCCCGACAATTCCCGGACCTCTGCCCGCAGCGCCCGGATCTCCGCGAGGATGGTGGCCTGATCGCTATGCAGCGTTGCCCTATCGGCCGATTCTACCGCCTCGTGCTCGGCCTCCATCGCCGAAACGATCACACCGATGAACAGATTGAGCACGGTGAACGAGGTCGCGATGATGAACGGGATGAAGAACAGCCAGGCGGTCGGATAGACCTCCATGACCGGGCGTACCACGCCGTCAGACCAGCCTTCGAGAGTCATGACCTGGAAAAGCGTGAAGAGCGATTCCGGTATGCCGCCGAACAGTTCGGGAAAGGAAGAGCCGTAGAGCTTCGTCGCCATCACCGCAAAGACGTAGAACACCAACCCGAGCAACAGCATGATCGAGCCCATGCCGGGCAGGGCGGTGATGAAGCCGGTGACCACACGGCGCAGCGACGGAACGATGCTGATCAGGCGCAGGACCCGCAGGATGCGCAGCGCCCTCAGCACGGAGAGCGAACCGGTCGCAGGGATAAGCGCGAAACCGACGACGAAGAGGTCGAAGATGCGCCACGGATCGCGGAAGAAATGCGTCCTGTAGACGATCACCCGGATTGTGAGTTCGAGCACGAAAACGCCGAGGATTGCGCGGTCGATGGCCGTCAGGAGAGGGCCAAAAGCAGCAATCGCGTCGGGCGAGGTCTCGAGGCCGAGCGTGACGGCGTTGATCAGGATCAGGACCATGATCGCGAGGTCGAAGCGGCGCGATTCGATGAGCGATTTCAGGGCGTCCAAGGCTTCTTCTCCGTTAGAGCATCGACCCAAAAGTGGGAACCGGGCCCAAAAGTGGGAACCGGATTTGGGAAAATCCAATGCTCAAACGCATATGGCCGGCTTGTGACGCAACGAATACAAAAAGTTGAAACTCTCAGGAAACTGAAAGTTGAAACTTTTTGTACGAAAGGACTTGAGCCATTCAAAAAGAATGGCGCGAGTGACGGGGCTCGAACCCGCGACCTCCGGCGTGACAGGCCGGCACTCTAACCAACTGAGCTACACCCGCGTAAGACGAGCACGTGTCAGCCGTGTTCGTCGTTGGGGCGGTGGATAAGGGGTAAGCTGCCGGGTGTCAAGCGGAGCAGGACAGCATAACAGCAAACAGGAGAAGGTTTTTTGACAGGCAGGATTTTGTTGCCGAATCCGATCAGCGGCGAAGGCATTGCGTGCTCATTTGGCCTTGCGAAGCTTGCCCTAACTGCTTAAAGGTCCGGCCCGGAGCGGGCGATTAGCTCAGTTGGTAGAGCGCTTCGTTTACACCGAAGATGTCGGCGGTTCGAGCCCGTCATCGCCCACCACATAACCGCTTGGTTTAGTCTTGTTCGCTGATCGGCTCGCTTGCCGATGTGGCCGACTGCCCCGACGATGACGGGCCGCGGTATTTTCGACGACGCGCACGAAGGCACAGGCGCTCGGGACAAACTGAGCGCTTTCCGCGCGTTTGTGGGGTTAGAGCAGGGCGGGCTCGGCGGTTACAGATCCATCGAGCGAACACGCGCCATCTGTGTCGGACCCACCGAACCGGCCATAGGCCGAACGCGGCGGCGTCGCCGTAACTCGAACAGGAGTTGCGTTTAGCTTTGAAATATACTTTTGTAGCTAGGTGAGGTAATCAACCTGCGAAGTGCCATTATTGTTTTAATTTACTGTTAACCACGTGTCGGGTGAAATTATTTGAGTTAACGCTTGAGGTCACTATCAAGGTTATAGTACGTACCTCGCCGATATATGAGTTGTAGTAATGTGCGGATTCGGGGGCTATTTCGGTTCGATCCGGGATGCGGAAGCTTTGCTTACGCGCATGACGGCTGCGATCGCCCATCGCGGGCCGGATGAGCAAGGGAAATTTGTAGCACCCGACGCTGGGCTCGCGCATGCGCGGCTGTCCGTGATCGGGATCGGTGATGGCCAGCAACCGATGTCCGACGTGTCAGGCAATTTGACGATTGCGTTCAACGGCGAGATTTTCAACTACGTAGAATTGCGCGAAGGGTTGATAGCCAAGGGCCGACGCTTCCGTACGTCGAGCGACACAGAGGTCATCCTGCAGCTGTATGACGAGCTGGGCGAAGACTGCCTACCTCTCCTGAACGGTGATTTCGCCTTCGCGCTATGGGATAACAGGCATCGGCGTATGGTGCTTGCACGAGACCGGATGGGTGTCCGGCCGCTGTTCTTCACCAGCAAGGACGGAGTGCTCTACTTCGCCTCGGAGATCAAAGCCCTGCTGAAGGTCCCCGGCGTCTCGGCCGAAATCGATCCGATTGCACTCGATCAGATCTTTACGCTGTGGGCGCCGATTGCTCCGCGCACGGCTTTTCGCAATATCCACGAGTTGGAGCCGGCAAGCGTGATGATCGCGACTGAGGGGCAAGTCATGGTCAAACGCTATTGGCACCTGGACTATCCGCATCGGGACGCGCCGTCGAAGGTCACGAACGAGGACGACGCGGCCGAGGAACTGCAGGCGCTTTTGACCGATGCGGTGAGACTTCGCATGCGGGCCGACGTGCCGGTCGGTTCTTATCTTTCGGGTGGGCTCGATTCATCTGTTGTATCGGCGCTTGCCGCCGGCATGACGCCTCGCAGGCTGCAGACATTTTCCGTGACGTTCGACAGCACCGAGCACGATGAAAGCGCCTTCCAGACCGAGATGGCTTCCGCACTTGGCACCCATCATCGAGCCATTGCCTGCCGACCCGGCGATATCGCTCGTGTCTTTCCCGACGTCATCCGCTTTGCCGAGCGGCCGATCATCCGCACGGCCCCGGCGCCTCTCTACCAGCTGTCCGGCCTCGTCCGCCAGGCTGGCCTGAAGGTCGTGCTGACCGGCGAGGGCGCCGACGAGGTCTTCGCAGGCTACGATGTCTTCAAGGAAGCGCGTGTTCGCCGGTTTTGCGGACGTCAGCCGGCATCACGCATGAGACCACAGCTGTTCCGCAGGCTTTATCCCTATCTGCCTGGTCTGCAACAGCAATCCGTGGAGTACCTGTCCGCATTCTTTGGCACCGGCAACACTGCCCTCGACGATCCGCTATTCTCGCATCGGCCGCGCTTCAAGACCACGGCGGCGGCGAAGATCTTCTTTTCCGGTGACCTGCGTGCGGCCTTGAAGGGCTATGACGCGGCCGAGGACCTGGCCAGCCGGTTGCCCCAAGCATTTTCCCTGTGGCATCCACTGCATCAGGCACAATATCTCGAAACCCGCTTCCTCCTGCCGGGCTATATCCTCTCCAGCCAAGGCGATCGCATGGCCATGGCGCACGGCATCGAAGGACGTTTCCCTTTCCTCGATCCTCGTTTGGTGGAATTCGCAGCAAGACTGCCGCCGGAGATGAAGCTGAAGGGATTGGTGGAAAAGCACATACTGCGCAAGGCAGCCAAGCACCTGCTTCCGACGGCGATCCGGGAGCGTACCAAACAACCTTACCGAGCCCCGGACGCCAGCTCCTTCGTTGGAGCCGGAGAACTGGATTACGTGCGCGACTGCTTGAGCGAAGCGAGCATCGCTGCCGGCGGACTGTTCAACGCCAAGGCGGTGGCGAGCCTTCATGAGAAATGCCGCACGCAGCCAGTATCCGGGTTTCGAGACAACGCGGCCTTCGTCGGCATTTTGTCGACGCAGCTGTGGCAGAAGAATTTCACCGGCCAAGAGGTCGGTGCAGCAAAAGCAGCCTGAGAAATCCAGGGAAGGAAAGAAGAATGGTTACAATCAAGGACAAGGTCAGAACTTTTATCGTCGACAACTTCCTGTTTGGCGATACGTCATACCAGCTTTCGGATACAGCCTCACTGATCGAGAACGACATCATGGACTCGACGGCCGTACTGGAACTCGTGGCTTTCATAGAGGACAATTTCGGCATAGCGATGGTCGATTCCGACGTCGTGCCGGCCAATCTGGATTCGATTGAACGTCTCTCATCTTTCATCAGTGCGAGAGCAAAGGCGCTGGCAGCGTAGGTGCGGTCGGCGAGGAGCGTCCATGCGGATCGAATCTTTCCTGGTCGCCAAGGCCGTTGCCCATCCCGCCAAAACGGCATTGATCACCAAAGACAAAAGGTTGAGCTTCGAAGAACTGGACGATCTTTCGAGCCGCCTGGCCGCCGCCCTTTTCGCGAACGGCGTCAGGCGCAACGACCGGGTCCTGATCTTCATGGACAATTGCTGGGAGGCCACGGTTTCGATTTTCGCCGTCCTCAAGGCGGGGGCGACGTTCAGTCCGATCAACGCATCCACCAAGGCCGAAAAGCTCGCCTACATAATCGGCGACTGCGACGCTGCCGCGATCCTCACGCAGGCAAAACTGATGCCCGTGGTCGCCGAGGCGTGCGGATCGAGCGGCAAGACCGGCATCTTCGTGGCTTCCACCGTTGGTGCCGATAACCAATGCCCGGCAGGGGCGACATCCCTGGCGGATTGCCTGACGCTCGAAGCCAGTGAGATCGACCACCGCGGCATCGACGTCGATCTGGCCATGCTCATCTATACCTCAGGCTCAACGGGCCGGCCCAAGGGCGTGATGATGACGCACCGCAATTGCGACGCGGCCGCGGACTCCATCACCACCTATCTGCGCAACTCGCCGGACGACATCATTTTGAATGTTCTTCCGCTTGCCTTCGACTATGGCCTCTATCAGTTGCTGATGGCCGTCAGGCTCGGCGCCACGCTCGCGCTCGAAAAGTCCTTCGCTTTTCCTCAGGCGGTCTTCGAACGCATTCGCGAGGAGGGCGTCACCGGTCTTCCACTCGTGCCCACGATGGCAGCGATGATCCTGCAGATGCGTGACCTGACGCCGGGCTTCCTGCCCAGCCTTCGCTATATTTCCAATACGGCGGCGGCCCTGCCGCAGACGCACATAGAACGCCTGCGCTTCCTTTTTCCCGGTGTCAGGCTCTATTCGATGTATGGCCTGACGGAATGCAAGCGCTGCACCTATCTGCCCCCCGAGGAGCTCGATCGCCGGCCGGGATCGGTCGGAATAGCCATTCCGAACACCGAAGCCTTCGTCGTCGACGACCACGGGCAAATCGTGCCAGCGGGTATAGCGGGTGAGTTGGTCATTCGCGGGCCGCATGTCATGCAGGGTTACTGGCGAAACGAAGCTGCTACCGAACGGACCCTGCGGCCGGGCCCAAACCCTTGGGAGAAGGTTCTCTACACCGGCGATCTGTTCAGAACCGATGAGGACGGCTTTCTCTATTTCGTCGGGCGCAAGGATGACATCATAAAGACGCGGGGAGAGAAGGTGGCTCCGAAGGAAGTGGAAGCGGTGCTTCACGCCCATCCGGGTATAGCGGAGGCCGTTGTCGTCGGCGTGGCGGATCCGCTGCTTGGGCATGCGATCGGCGCGCTCGTCATACGCTCGGACCCGACGCTCAGCGAAAAGGATGTCATGCGCCACTGCGCGCGTCATCTCGAGGATTTCATGGTTCCCAAGGTCATCGAGTTCCGCTCGGAATTGCCAAAGACGGATACGGGCAAGGTCAGCCGCCGGCTTGCGGCGGAAATGATGGAGGCCGCCCAATGAGTGTTCGCCCGAGCGAGGACGCAAAGACCATCCTGGCGCAGGCTCTGGCGATCGATCCAGCCGCCGAGACGGAAAGGATCGTGACCGCTTTGCGCCAGCAGTTGCGCGGGATTCGCAAGCGCGGCCTCACGCTCGGTCTTTCGGGCGGGATCGATTCAAGCGTTTCGGTGGCGTTGGCGGCGCGAGCCGTCGGGCCTCAGAATGTCCTGTGCCTGTTCATGCCGGAAAACGATTCCGACCCGGAAAGTCTGCGGCTCGGCCGCCTTGTCGCCGACACTTTCGGTGTCGAGGCTATTGTGGAGGACATCGGGCCGACCCTGCGCGCCATGGGCTGCTACCAGCGTCGCGACGCCTTCATCCGCGAACTGGTCCCAGAATACGGCGAAGGCTGGGCCTCGAAGATCGTGATTGCGAACGCCCTCGAGAGCGAGGGCTACAATATTTCGTCGCTGGTGGTCCAGGACCCCAAGGGCAAGCAGACAAAACTAAGAATGCCGCTCCCGGTCTATCTCGGGATCGTCGCTGCCACCAACATGAAACAGCGCACCCGCAAGCAGATCGAATACTATCATGCCGATCGGCTGAATTTCGCCGTTCTTGGAACGCCCAACCGGCTGGAATACGATCAGGGGTTCTTCGTCAAGAACGGTGATGGCGCGGCTGACGTCAAGCCGATCGCACATCTCTATAAAACGCAGGTCTATGCGCTGGCCGCCTATCTCGGCGTTCCCGAGGAAATCCGCAACCGGCCGCCTACCACCGATACCTACTCGCTGGCGCAGACGCAGGAGGAGTTCTACTTCTCGCTTCCCTATGACCGCATGGATATTTGCCTTTGCGGCCTCAACAAAGGCGTGGCGGCCGAAGTGGTGGGGCAGGCGGCGGGACTAGACGCCTCGCAAGTGGAACGCGTCTGGGCCGACATCACCGCCAAGCGAAAGGCCACGCGCTATCTGCACCTGCGCCCGCAACTCGTTGATGAGGTCGAGGAAGTCGGTACCTGACCTGCCTCTCCAACCCGGCCACGGCGAGCGCTTCAGGTGAAGCGGCCGCCGATCAGCTGGCTCCACTGCTCGCCCGCAAGCCCGTTCAGGAAAGCTTGCGAGTTCTTCATTGCGTCCAAAAGGTCGGGATCGCGTGAATGCACCACGGTCGAGGCTACGGTCAGGAAAGCTATGCGTCGCCCAAGCATTGCTTCCAGAAGTGCAGGTTGAATGCGCCCGCGCAGGCCGCTGACGCCGCGTGCGGCGGCATGATCGATCAGGCAGTCGATCACGGAACCCGCCTGGCCGGGGAGGGCGAGGATCTGCAGCACGCGACCGATTTCACCCGCCCGTGCGTGATAGGCGAATGCGCCGACATTGATGCCGACTGGCGATGTCACGGAAACGTAGACAAGCTCGCCCAGATCCGGCTTTTGTGCCGCATCGGTCAGGATATGATCGAGTAGGCCTTCCGCCCACGCCGGGCGCAGAGCGAACTGGGCGGTCAACGGTTCGACGAGCTTGGCAAATGTGTGGCTGTCGATTTCGGACATCCGAAAGGCTCCATGGCCTGCCCCGTCCGCCGCCACACCGGACCAACGTCGTTCGCTGGAATTCATTCGTCTGCAATAAAATCGGTCGAGGGCATGGGCAAACGGACTGAGTATTCGGACAAGCTTCATGCGACTGGCGGAAAGGCCGAGCACAAAGGTCGACGGCCGCATTACGCGTACCCAATCGAGACTGTATTGCGGCAGGACCACGCCGCGCAGCCGGGTCCACAACCTCGTGGAGATATCATTGGCCGTCTCGCTGAAGGAGATGTCCTGCGGACCATCCAGATAAGCTTTCAACAAGCGGGCGCCGGCCATCGGGTCGCGCTCATGATCCTCGACCATGAGCGAGCTGCAGATGGCGGCTCGTAATTGTCGGCCGTTGAACTGCATCGGCAATACGTGAACGCCGACAAACCCGGAGACGCGGCCGGCGTCGTTGACGTGGACGAGCGACCGCAGATCGCCTCCGCAACCCGGCGCCTTCAGATAAAACCGTCTCATATATTCGATGAGCGCGGCCGGCGCTTCGGTCCGCTCTTTGCGCAGCACGCGTTGAAACATGCCCGCGACTGCCGGAAGATCGGCACCTTCAAGGGCGCGAATGACGCTCAAGAGCGGCTCCCGGCACCGGAGTCCCGTCCACGGCGTTTCGGGACCATGGCGACGGCGGGGTTCCCGTTGGCCATCGCGGCGAACGTCAGGCGTTCGTGGCGGCGCCTCGGCCAGTTGCAATCGCTCCGGTGGCCGAAAGGAGAGCTGTGATGCTGCGGCAAGGGTAGCTCTTTGCTTGAAGGGATGAAAACCAGCGTCGTTGCTGTTACCAACTTCGGGTAAACCGATGTTAAAGTTTTGGTAGCGAACCGAGTGCATTGGCGCGGCTCACGCCTTGTGTCGTCGGCGCCGCGGACCGTCTGGCGAGGCCTCAGCCTGCAACGTCCTGCGCGGAGGCAAGTCGCTTGGCGACATAGACGCAATCCTTCGGCGGTTGGACGTCCTGCAGCACCTCGAACCCGACAGCCCTGTAGAAGTTCAGCGCGTCAATATTCCGCCGCATGACCTCGAGGCAAAGTCCGGTTGAGCCGCTTGCGGCAAGGCGCTGCTCGAGAAAGGCCATCGCTTGCCTGCCGATGCCTTTTCCGCGCGCCTGCGGCAACAGGTCGATATGGCCGTGCGAGGGATAGGCGACCAGCGCTTGGCGGACAGAAAGATCGGGATGATGAATCCTGTGCCGCGCCCAATCGCTGCCTTGCCAGCGGGTGCTGTCGGGTCCCGGATCGGTCACGCTGGCTTGAAGCTCGGGATACCAATCCGTTGCCAATCTCGCGTTGAAGGAATTTGTGTCGGCTGCGCCAAGGAGATAGCCGGAAACACCCGTGGGGCCATCGACGACGAAGGCCAGATCGGGTTCGAAGACCTGGTAGGGGATGGTGTAGACCAGGCCGAGCAGATCCGGATCGTCTTCGCGGTCGGTCGCGTCCTTGCCCGCGTCGCCGGTCTTGAGGCAGATCATGGCAAGTGCTGCGCGATCGGCCGCCGTTGCCTGGCGCAGAAAAAAACCGTCGCCGAAATCGAGAATCATGGCGGAAGCAGCCGAAAATCCTTGCCTTCGGGCAGCAGCTGCCCGCCGTCGACGATTATGGTCGTGCCGGTGATGTAGCTGGCGTCGTCGGAGGCCAGGAACAGAAAAGCATTGGCGACGTCGCGCGGGCTGCCGAGGCGGCCGAGCGGGATGGCGTCTTCCATGTTCTTGATGAAGGCCGGGCCGCGATGCAGCTGGATTGCTTCGGTGAGAATATTGCCGGGCTCGACGCCGTTCACGGTGATGCCATAGCCCGAGAATTCGAGAGCGGCCGAACGGATCAGGCCGTTGATGCCGGCCTTTGTCGCCGAATAGTGGCCGTGGCCGGGGCTGGTGACGTGCGGGCCGGTGATGGAGGAGGTGAACAGCATGCGGCCAAAGTGCTGCGCTTTCATCGGGACGAGCGCGGCACGGGCGGCATTGAAGCTGCCGCGCAAATTGACCGCCATGACACGGTCCCAGTCCTCTGGACTTGTGTTTTCCAGCAATTGCCAGGGATAGATGCCGGCGTTCTGGACCATGATGTCGAGACGGCCGTGACGTTCGAGGGTCAGCGCCACGGCGGCCTCCGCATCGGCCATCTGCGAGATGTCGGTACGGATAAAGGCAGCACCGAGCTCGTCCGCGGTCGCTTGCCCGGCCTCAATCTCCGTATCGGCTAGGACCAGCTTCGCGCCCTCTTCGGCAAAGCGATGTGCGATGCCCTTGCCGATGCCGCGCGCACTGCCGACGATCAGCGCGATCCTATCTTCGAGACGGCCGGTCATGCCAGCCTCTGGCGGATGGTTTGCTTGAACGCGTCGAGCAGCACGGCGGCAAGCACGAGCAGGCCGTGGATCACCTGGGTAAAGTTGGCCGGCAGGCCCATGAGGTTGATCGCAGTGTTAATCGCCGACAGCAAAAGCACGCCGGCATACACGCCCGGCAAAGTGCCGACGCCGCCCTTAAGGCTGACACCGCCGATGACGACGGCGGCGAAGGCATTGAACAGCAGACCGACGCCGAGATTGGCGGTGGCGCCGGAGGTGCGGATCGCCAGCAGCCAACCGGCAAGACCGGCGATGGTGCCTGCAAGAACGAAGGCAATGACGAGGTTCCGGTTCACGCGGATGCCGGCGCGGAAAGTTGCGGTTTCGTTGCCGCCGATCATGACGAGATGCCTGCCGAAGGGTGTCTTGGCCATGATCAGCGAGAAGACCACGAAACACGAAATGGCGATCCAGGCGGTGAGGGGCAGGCCAAGAAGGCGCTGAATGCCGAACCAGCGGATTGCCGGCGCAAGATCCTGTGCCGAGCGGCCGCCGGAAATAACCAGCACGAGGCCGCGCACCCAGATGTAGGACGCCAGCGTGATGATGAAAGCACTCATCTTCACCTTCACCACCAGGTAGCCGTTGATGACGCCGATGATACCGCCGACAACTAGGGCGAGCAGCAGCGAAACCGGAACCATCAGCCATTCCGGGTGCAATTGAACGCCAAGGCCGATACCCGCCGAGCAGAACAGGATGCCGACCGCCATCGCGCTGAGCGCCGCCACGGATTCGACCGACAGGTCCATGTGGCCGGTGATGATGACCAGCGCCAGGCCGATCGACATGACGCCAAGCACGCTCGACGCCTCTACGATGTTGGCGAAGATGCCGAGCTGGAAATAGTTCGGAATGAAGATGGAGAAGACCACCAGCACGAAGACCAGCATGAACCAGACGAGGTTGTCGAGGGCGAACTCGAGGGCGTGGCGCGTGCGGGGATTCATGTGCTGATCCGGCTGGCGCATGCCCGAAAACCGATTTGGTTTTCCGAAAGGATCATGCGCGGATTGAAATTGCTGCAGCGTCCCTCTTGCGTCTGTTCGAACGCGCCGGGCTGCAGTGGTTGGGCTCCGGGCCAGCGTGGCCCGAAGCCCAGGCGACCTTGCTATTCGACCGGCTTCACCGTATCCGAAGGCGGCTTCAGATTGCCCCAGAAGGCCGGGTTATCGACATTTTCCTTGGTGATCGCAGCGCCGGGGATCTTGATGTTCGGCCCCCAGGCTTCCTTGGTCACGGTCGACTTCAAGCCGAGCACTTCGTACTCTCCCGGCTTGATCTCCTGCTTGTTGACGACCTTGTCCATGAACATGGCGACAGCGGCGGCCTGAGCGTAGAGCGGCTGCTCGACTTCGACATTGAGCCAGCCCTTGCGGATCAGGTCGAGGCCGACCGGCGCGCCGTTCGAGCTCATCAGCATGACGTCGCCCGGTTTTTTGCCGGCGGCCTCGAGCGAGGCGACGGCAGCGACCGAGAGATGCGCGGCGTGGCTGAAGATCAGGTCGATATCCGGGTTGGCGAGAATCTGGTCGTTGACGATGGTGCCGGCTGCATCCGCCGCCCATTGCATGGCCGGCAGCGAGATGATCTTGACGTCCGGGAAAGCCTTCATCTTCTCCTCGAAACCCTTCTGGATGTCGAGCGTGTAGGGGTCGCCAGGATCGCCGAGCACCTGGAGGATCTTGCCCTTCACCGAGCCGTTCTTCGCCTTCAAGAGCTTCTCGGCCTGGTCGGCGGCGACGTAGCCGATCTCGACGGTTCCCGCCACCGACGTGAAGTCGGACGGTGTCGAGGTGATCTGGCGGTCGAATTCGACCACCGGGATGCCGGCGGCGCGGGCGGCCTCGATGGACGGCTTCAGCGCATTGAAATCGACGGCGGCGAGAATGATCGCCGACGGCTTGAGCGCGATGACGTCGTTCATTTGCGATTGCTGAGCGTCAGTCTTGTTGTCGGCGTTCAGCGTCTTCATCTCGTAGCCGACCTGCTTCAGGAACAATTCCAGAGCGCTCACTGAGCCGGTCTGAAATTCATCGAGTAGCGTCGGCACCATATAGTAGACGGTGCCCTTGGACTGCGCGAATGCCGGCGTGAGCGTGGCAAAGGCCAGTGCCAGGATACCGAAGACAGCAAGAAGTATTTTCTTCATGTCGTTCTCTCCTTTTGCGCCGGACCCCTCATTTTGTCCCTCAGCCCGCCGGTCCGGCACCGGCAAGCGTCTCTCCAGTGATCATGTTGATCACTGCGTCGGGACTTGTTTTGTTGCGCGCGACATCGCCGGCCACGACACCTTGCCGGATCACCACGATCCGGTCGGCGACCTGGAAGGCCTGCTGCATGATATGGGTGATGATGACGACGCCGATTCCCTGGCTCGCCACTTGGCGGATCATGTCGAGACCGCGCCGCGTCTGCTCGACACCGAGAGCCGCGAATGGCTCATCGAGAAGCACAAGCTTGCCGCCAAAATGCACGAAACGGTTGAGCTCGATGGCCTGCCGCTGACCGCCCGACAGGTGCTCGACATTGGTTCTAAGCGAAGGGATGCGCGTGCCGGCGCTGGCCAGCGCCGCTTTGACCACTTGCTCCATGGCGGGCTCGTCGAGCACGGGAACGCCCAGAAATTTCCTGGTGATCTCGCGGCCCATGAAGAAATTGGCAACCACATCGACATTGGTGCAAAGCGAGAGGTCCTGGTAGACGGTTTCGATCCCCGCAGCCTTTGCCTCGGCGGGAGACTTGGCGAGGAATTCCTTTCCCTCGAACAGCATGCGGCCGGAGGTCGGCTCCAGCCCGCCGGCGATGATCTTGACCAGTGTCGATTTGCCCGCGCCATTGTCGCCCAGAAGCGCCACCACCTCGCCCTTGCCGATCGAGAAGCTGATCCCCTTGAGCGCTTCGATGGCGCCATAGTTCTTGGTGACGTTATCGAGCACCAGCAGGGGTTCGTTCATGCTGCGATCCCCTTGCCTTGCAGGATATCTCGCCCGCGTTCGCGCTCGGCGGTGAATATCTGGCCGAAGCGTGGCGAAAGCACCCCTGAGACGGCAAGCGCTGCGGCCCCCCGCAACACCGCATGCTGGCCGCTGCGTGCGACGGTGACACGGGGCGTCGTGCGGTCTCCGCGCGCCGAGACCGAGTTGGGGGGATTTGCAACCGAACCAGCCAGCCGTTCAAGCAAATCGGTGGACGCCAGTCCGCCGAGGATGATCGTTTCTGGATCGAACAGGTTCTCGATGATGGTGATGGCGTTGCGGAAGATCGGCCCGACTTCATTAACCCAATCGGCATCGCTGATATTCCGGCGCCGCAGCGCCTCGAGCGAGAGGTATCGTTCGAGGCAGCCACGATTGCCGCAGGGGCACGGCTCGCCACCCGGCACGACAGGAATATGCCCGATTTCGCCGGCATTTCCCCAGGCGCCGCGCAATGCGCTTCCCTCATGCACCATGACGCCGCCAAGACCGACACCGAAGTAGAGATAGTAGTATTCGGAATATCCCGCTCCGAGGCCGTACAGGCGCTCGCCCATTGCCGCCGCCGCCATGTCGGTCTCGAAAAACGCCGGCAGCCCGGTCGAGGCCTCCAGCCGTTCCCGAAGCGCCACGTCCTTCCAGCCGGTCATCGTCGTCGGGCCGATAAAGCTCATCGACTCGACGCCGAAAGGTCCAGGCAGCGCCATGCCGATGCCGAGAACGCGACCGCCAGGGCGCAATCCGGTCAATTCAAGCACCATCGCGCCGATCAGCTCGAAGGCAAGGTCGGGCGTTGCGCTGGGAGCTTCGCGATAGGTGCTCTCGATCACGTCTCCGCTCAGATTGATCAACGCCGCATTGATGCCGAGTGGAGTGACGTGGATACCGACGGCGTAGCCGCCCTCCGGGTTGATCCGCAGGGTCGCCGGAGGCAGCCCGCGCCCCCGCGGCTCTTCGCGCATGGACAGAACGTAGCCATGTTCTTCCAGCTCGCGAACGATGGTCGATACAGTTTGCACGGTGAGCCCGACCCGCCTGGCAATGTCGCCGCGGGCGATCGGGCCGTGAAGGCGGATGGATTCAAGGACGATGCGCCTGTTGTAAGGCCGCCCGAATTCCTGATTGGTTCCCCGCAGTGCCATGTCTTGCGCCCTTAGCAGACATCAGGTTCGCACCGAATATTTATTCAGTCAAATGGAATTCAAAAATAAATTGGTTGCTTTGCCGTTCGCGATGACGAGCCGCAAAGCTGCGCAGAGCAGTTCTGTAGCGATCCTTCGCGCCCCTCTGTCCTGCCGGACATCTCCCCCACAAGTGGGGAGATTGGCAGCTTCGCCTGTGGCGCTCTTCTTGCGTTGGAGATTGGCGAAAGCCGCCGCGAGCACGATCTCCCCCCAAAGTGCCCCAAAGTGGAGAGATGCCAATTTTTGACAAAGAGGGCAGGACAGAAGGGGCGCTGTCCCGCCGACGCCAACAACCTTCCGAACAGGTGTGGCCGAAGGCGTGAAATCTGTCAGAAGCGCTGCGGGGAGCTAAAGATACTGCGCGACCTTCTTGCCGACCCTCAGGAAGCGCAGCGGGTCGATGGCTTCGCCATTCTGGCGGATCTCGTAATGCAGATGCGGGCCGGTCGAGCGGCCGCTGCTGCCGGTCTTGCCGATGACGTCGCCGGTGTTGAGCCTCTCGCCGACGGTCACGTTGATTTTGCTGAGATGCCCATAGCGCGTTGCAAAGCCATTGCCATGGTCGACCTCGACCATGCGGCCATAGCCGCCGTTCCAGCCGGCCTTGACGACGACACCGGGCGCCGTGACCTTGGCAGGCATTCCGGTCGGGGCCCTGAAATCCATCCCCGAATGCAGCGCGGCGGTGCCGAGGAGCGGATCGGTGCGCACGCCGAACGGGCTGGTGACCGAACGGCCTGGGGCGGGATTGGCGAGCGGCAGCCGTCGCGCCTCCGTCTTCAGGCGGTCGAGCGCGTCCAGCGCCTCGTCGAGCTCCTTGACCTTGCTGTCGAAAATCATCGAACTGTCGAGCGGTATCAGCGGACCGCCGGCATCGCTCTTGCCGAAATCGCTGTCGACCGGCAGGCCAGCCGCCTCGAGCGCCTGTGAAATCGCATCGGCGTTTCTATAGGCGTTGTCGGCAAGCGTGGTGATGCGGGTGAGCTGCTGGCTCTCTATGGCCTTCAGCGACTCGTTGATCGACACGAACAGTCTGTCGGCACGATCGGCCGCCGTGTCGCTCGGCAGCGGATCGGAGCGGGTCGACCACAAGGAGAACGGCCTGGTGTCGCCGCCACCAAGATTGGCGCCGATGCTGGCAACCGAATAGGCCTGCGGCTGGGCGTCGGTCACGTCGGCGCGTTTGTCCGGCTTTGCGGACGCAGGTGCCGCCCCGACGTCGCTTTCGGTGCGTTCGAGGATCGGGCCGAGGCGGCCATGGCGCAGGCTGAGCTGGCTCTGCCGTTCCAGCAGTTCGCCAACCTTGGTTTCCATGAGTTGCTGGTCAAGAAGCTGGCGGCTGGTGATCCGGTCGACCTGGGCGCGTAGCGCGGAGATGCGATCCTCATAGGCCTGCTGCATGCGCGCTTGCCGCGCCGTGGTCGCGCCGATCAGGTCGTCGCGCAGCACGAGGTAGGAGGTCGCCAGCAGATAGCCTACGGCCATCGCCGCCAGCGCGGAGCCGCAAAATGCGGCAACCCATGGCCGTATGGTAAAGTGCCTTATCTCGTTGCCCCGGGCGATAATGACCGTGTGGGGCTCCTTGCGCCTGCCAAAGACCGTTGACTGACTGGCTACGTTCACGGGACCAAGCTTTCGTTACGACACCAAACGACAAGCCTGATTACACATCATTAAGGTTAACGGTCGGTTGCTTGCGCAACGGCTTACACCCATGTGTTGCGCCCGAATTGGCGTGAGGCGCAGATTTTACGCACCTCACGCCTCAGTTTGGCTGCCGTAGGCGCCTGCGTCAAAGCGCCCGCACCGCCTCCAGCACCGCCTCGGCATGGCCCCTGACACGAACGTTTCGCCAGATCCTGGCAATTCGTCCGTCGCTGCCGATCAGGAACGTTGCTCGCTCGACGCCCATATAGCGGCGGCCATAAAGTTTCTTCTCGACCCACAGATGATAGGCTTCGATCACCTTGCGCTCCTCGTCGGCGACAAGATCGACGGCGAGGCCATATTTCGATTTGAATTTGTCGTGTTTTCGGACGCTGTCCGGCGACAAGCCGATCACGACGGCACCGAGCTTTTCGAATTCCGGCTTCAACTGCGAAAAGCCGATCGCCTCATTGGTGCAGCCTGTGGTGTCGTCCTGCGGATAGAAGTAAAGTACGACCGGCTTTCCCAGCAATGTCGCGAGGCTGAGTGACCCGCCCCCGTCTCGGGGAAGTTCGAATTGCGGCGCAAGCTCGCCGACGTCGAGATCAGCCATATCGATGCCCTTGTTTGTGGTTACGCGCCAAGCCGCATCGATATAATGTCAAACCGGGATTCGTCCACCGGTCGAGTTCGTTCAACGGAAAATTGTGTGGATCAGGAGCAGCCGCAGCACGAGAAGATCAGATTCAGGCGTGATGAGATCACCGACCTGGGAGCCTTCCCGTCCGCGTGCCGCGTACCGCCGCTCGGCCAGGCGTCGATCGGCCGCGGCGTTCGTGTTCTTGCGCGGCTGTTTGCCGGCCTTGTGGCCCTTGTGCTGCTGGCCGCTGTCGCTGTGTATGCGATCGGCATGTCCGGGTTCGGCGCCGAGCGGCTGCGGACCGAGGCGGAAACGGCCATCGAGAAATTGGCCGGCGTCGACGTCGATGTTGCGGTCGGGCCGGCCCGTCTCACGCTCGACGGATCGAGCTTCATCGCGCTGCAGGTCAGCGATGTCAGCCTCAAGACCGCCGACGGCAAGCCGATGGCCGATGCCGGGCGTGTCCGTTTCGGCATAAGGCTGATGCCGCTGCTTTCGGGCGAGGTGCGGCTCACCAGCGCCAGGATTTCCGACGCGCGCATCATGATGGCCGCGATCCCGACGGCTGGCGACTGGACGGCGGCGCTGCGCAATGAAGATGGCCTCATCGATCCGGAAAGACTATCCAATGCGGTTTTTGCCAACCTCAACCGTGCGCTCGACACGGTGCAGGTGGATTCGATGCGTCAGATCGACCTCAGCAATGTCGATCTCGTTCTGCCCGAGACCGGCTCGGTCAAACTGGTCAGGATCACCGATGCCACCGTTGCGCAGTCAGGGCCAGGCGGCATGGAGTTTTCATCCGACGCGGATGTCGACGGCAGGGCACTCACCATCGCTGCCACAGCCACCCGCGATACGACGACGCGGCGCGTGACGGCGTTGGATGCCAGCGTCGAGATAGCGGAGGCCGACCCGGCCGCGGCAGCGCCAGGCGGGAAACTGGGCGCGATTGCCTTGAAGCTGGCGGGATCGGAAGGATTCGGCGAGAACGTGTCGCGGCTGACGGCCTCGTTCTCGCTCGCCGGTTCCGTGCTCGATCTCGGCCCGCGTGCGGGGATGCTTCCAGCCGACGTCGATCTCAATGCGACACTTGTCGCCGGCGCCAACAAGATCCAGGTGGACCGGCTGCAGGTGAGGACCGGTCGCTCGACGTTCGATTTCGCCGGCTCGATCGGGCCGAAGCCGGCGACTGGAACAGCGGGCGAGGAGCCGTCCTACCGCTACGATTTGACCAGCGACCGCTCGACGCTGGCGCCTTTGGAATCGTCGGAACCTGCGCTCGATTTCACCGCCCGCGTCGCCGGCGTCTACCAGACCAGGAGCCATAAGCTCGTGGCCGAGCAGATCGGGATCAGGTCCGGGGGAGCCAGCGAGGCGCTGGGCACGGCGTCGGTCGAGTTCGTCGAGGGAAAGGTGCCGGGCATATCTGTCGCCTTCAATGTCCACGATATGCCGGTCTCGCATGTCAAGCAGTTGTGGCCCTGGTTTTCCGCGCGAAACGCCCGCCTTTGGGTGCTGAAGAACCTGTTCGGCGGCCGCGTCATTGACGCCAGCCTGCAGTTCCAGGTCGTGCCGGGGCGCCTGGGCAACGGGATTCCACTATCCGCCGATGAAGTGTTCGGCCGTTTCCAGATCGAAGGAGCGCGCTTCGATACGGCCGGTCACATTCCGCCGATACGCGATGCGGTCGGCGTTGTTGAATTCCACGGCAACGACGTCGACGTCACGCTCTCCTCGGGCAACGTCTATATGGTCAGTGGCCGCACGGTGGCGGCGAGCAATGGCACGATGACGGTCAAGGCGGCAAACCGCCCGCCGGTGATCGGCGTGCTCGACATCGACGTCGCCGGCGAGGCGTCTGCAATCGCCGAGCTCGCCTCCTACGAGCCGATCAACGCCATGCGCCATGTCGGCCTGCTGCCGGACGACCTGTCCGGCACGGTGACCGGCCACGTGAAAGCGGACATTCCGCTGCAGTCCGGCGTCGACACCTCGAAGCTCGATTGGCTGGTGGCGCTCGATTACAAGGACCTGTCTCTGGCCAAGCCGTTCGAAGGCCAGGCGGTGACGGAGGCCAACGGTTCGATCACCGTCGAGCCCAATCGGGCCGTGATCTCCGCCAAGGCGCTGCTGAACAAAGCCGGGCCGCCACGCAGCCGGAAAGTGGCGCTGGTGCTCGACGACAAGATGCGCGCAACCGCCATGCCTGGCCTGTCGGCGCTGCTTTCCGGAACCATCAAGGTTGCGATCGACAAGAGCGGCGGCAGCAACCAGACTGTTTCGGCGGATCTGACCAATGCCAGGCTGGACATTCCGTGGGCAGGCTGGAGCAAGGGACCCGGCATTCCAGCCAAGGTCACATTTGCCATGACCAAGTCCGGCGACACCACGACGCTGTCCGACTTCGACCTGGATGGAAAGTCTTTTTCGATCGACGGCGGCGTGGTGCTGGTCAACGGTGCCCTGTCCTCGGCCCGGTTCAGCAAGGTCACGCTGAACCGGGGAGACGACGTTGCCGTATCGATGAAGCGATCGGGCAAGGGCTATGCAATCGACATCAGCGGCAATGCGCTGGACGCGCGTTCGCTGATCAAGCAATTCACGTCCGATGTCGACACCGCCACCAAGGCCACGGGCTCCGACGCAATTTCCGTCAGCGCCGATGTCAATTCCCTGACCGGCTTCCACAACGAGACACTGTCGAACCTGAAGCTCGACTACAGCGCCGCCGGTTCCAGGGTGAACGGGCTCAGGGTCAGCGCCACGGCAAGCTCGGGTGCTGCCATAAGCATCAGCAATACGACCGGGGCCGGCCGGCGCGCCCTCAACATGACGTCGGCCGATGCCGGCGCCATCCTGCGGTTCCTCAACATCTACGAGCACATGGAGGGCGGTTCGATCACGCTGGCGCTCGCTGGGGCAAGCGATGGGCCGATGAAGGGCCAGGTCGATTCGAGCAACTTCTTCGTGGTCAACGAACCGAAGCTCGCTTCGCTGGTGTCGACGCCGCCGGCGGGCGACAGCCGCAGCCTCAACGAAGCTGTCAAAGCCAATATCGACACGTCGAGAGTGAAGTTCGAGCGCGGCTTTTCCGAGATCGAGAAGGGCGCCGGCTATCTCAAGCTGGCCAATGGCGTGCTGCGCGGTCCACGCATCGGCACCACCTTCCAGGGCACGCTCTATGACCGGAACAACAACATGGACATGACCGGCACGTTCATGCCGGTCTATGGCCTCAACCGCATCTTCGGCGAACTGCCGCTTTTCGGCGCGCTGCTCGGCAATGGCCGCGATCGCGGGCTGATCGGCGTGACCTATCGGCTCAGGGGCGATGCCAACAAACCGAAACTGGACGTCAATCCGCTGTCGGTGATCGCGCCCGGAATTTTCAGGTCGATCTTCGAGTATCGGTGAGGTCAAAACCCAATCACTCGAGCGACCGAGTCTTGACCGTAAGCGGACTCTAGCTCGCCCCGGCCGAATTCACGCCCATGACCCATAGACGACAGTTTCCGCGCACGTAAGGAATGGCAGCTTTTCGCTACATTTCGGCCGTTTAGGCCGCCTTGAGGCTGTCGTGAAAGCTGCCGGTGACCTGCCGACCTGCAGCGTGGCGCAGACATGGCCGGCCTTGGGCGCGGTCATCGGAGTTCCGCAGATCAAGGCCGTTCTCGTCAAAGAAGACCGGCGACACGAGGACCGAGGGCGAGCTGATCACGTGGCGGACGGG
>NZ_SUEO01000002.1:60721-69500 GCF_004962925.1 Mesorhizobium sp.
CTCCCGCCCGCCGCCAACGTCGCCGCGACACGCCGCGGCGCTAGCGCTGGCTGCAAGGCACCCGAAGACCACGCGCCTTGCACCTTTACGGGCTTAGCCGCACCAGTGTGTGCCAACGTCGCCGAGGGACCCCCGATTCTGGCGTTCGCGGGCGGCACCAGCCGGTCGCTGTCGCCGTGGACGATGAGCACCTGGGCCGACCGCCGACGACCACTCGGCGGGCGCCTGCAGGCCCCCGCGGCGCAGGGCGGTCGGCTCGCGCGGTACGTCCCCGGGCCGACCGGCTCGTCGCGCCCCGTCGTGCGTTCCTTCAACCGCGCGAGGTAGGCGCGGGCGGCTGACCTGTCGTGTGCGTCCGTTCAGCCGCCGTTGAG
Source organism: Mesorhizobium sp. (assembly GCF_004962925.1). GTDB lineage: Bacteria > Pseudomonadota > Alphaproteobacteria > Rhizobiales > Rhizobiaceae > Mesorhizobium. The sequence continues at coordinate 61,096 of NZ_SUEO01000002.1, forward strand.
TGCTTCGTCCAGTGCCGTCGTCTGGGCCTTGACGAAGGCCCGGGAGATGGCGGCTTTCGCTTCGATGGAGTCGAAGTTGTGGTAGGCGCCGGGCACTACGTGCAGGGTGGTGGCGACGCCGACCTGCTGCAGTCGCCGGGCGTAGGTGATGTCCTCGTCGTGGAACAGGTCGTTGGTGCCGACGCCGATCCATGCGGGCGGCAGGCCGGAGAGGTCGTCGTAGCGGGCCGGCGCGGCCAGCGGGGGCACGTTGCCGTCCGCGGTGGCGGGGCCGAGGTAGGAGCGCCAGCCGAACCGGTTGCTGGCCGGGCTCCAGAGGCGGAGCCGCCGCGGGTCGATGTCGGTGCGGGTGGTGGTTCGGTCATCCAGCATTGGGCAGGACAGCAGTTGCAGAACCGGACGGATCTCGCCGCGTTCCTTCGCCAGCAGCGCCAACGCGGCGGCCAGACCGCCGCCGGCGCTGGCGCCGCCGATGGCGATGCGTGCGGGGTCGATGTCGGGTTGGCGGGCGAGCCATTCCAGCGCGGTGTAGCAGTCTTCCAGCGGCGCCGGGAACGGGTGCTCGGGCGCGAGCCGGTACTCCACCGAGACGACGACAATGCCGAGCTGATCGGCGATCCGGCGGCAGAAGCCGCTGTCCTGCGCCGCGTCGCCGAGCACCATTCCGCCGCCGTGGATCCACAACAGTGCCGGAGTCCGAGGCCGGGGCGAAGCCGGGCGGAAGACGTGTACTGACACATCGGCGTCCACGGATACGACCTGCGCGTCGGGCCGCCGAGTGATCCCGGTGAGCTTGGTGAGGACACGGAGCGCGGGAAGCGTTCGGGCGGTGATGATGGTGCGGGCAAGGAACCGCGCGGCTCGCAGCTGTGGGTTGAAGGGTTGCTCGGTCATCGAGGTCGCCGGGTGCCGGGGCTTGTCGCAGAAATGAGGGTCATGGTCGGAGCTCGGCGTCCACCAGGGCCAGGGCGTTGCGGAGGCCCTGCTCGAGGAGGTCGTCGGAGAGCTGTCGGTCGGTCAGGGCGCGGGAGAGTTGTAGCGTCCCAGCCATCAGGCCGAGGAGGCTAAGCGCCTTCACGCGGGCCGAGGGCGGATCTTCGGGTGCCATGCGGGCGGCGAGGCCGTCGATGACGACCAGCACGCCGTCGGTGTACGCCTGCCTGATTGCGTCCGCGCTGCGCCCGATCTCGTCGAGCAGGGCGGCGTTGGGGCAGCCGTCGCCGGGGTTGTCCCGGTGGTGGGCCGACAGGTACCAGCGCACGATCTGTTCGAGGCCGGCCGGGCCAGGCTCCACCAGCTCGACGATGTTCGCGTGCAGTGTGTGCAGTTGGTCGGTGACCGCCTCCGCGACGAGGCTGTCCTTGGATTCGAAGTGGGCGTAGAAGGCGCCGTTGGTCAGGTCCGCGTCCTTCATCAGCGTCGCGACTCCGGAGCCGTCGATACCGTCCCGCTTGAGCCGTCGACCGGCCGTCGCAATGATCCGCTGCCTTGTCTCCTGCTTGTGTTCTTTCGTGTAACGCACCATGCTTTCCTCCATCTCAACCGGGCTTCGCGCTCCGGATACCGCTATGTCCTGGTCAGTTGTCAGTGGATCTAAGCAGCGATCAGCTCGGCATCCGGTTGAATCTGCGGATGACGCGGTCGAAGATCCGGGCCGGGGCGACGCGGTACACCGCGTTGATGATCCGGGCGGTCGTACCGGCGGTACGCCGTAGTTTCGGGTTCCGGTCGGTGGCCGCCGCGACGATCACCTTGGCGACGATGGCGGGGTCGTCGCCGCTGCTGAGGTTTTTCTCCAGCAGCTCGTCGTAGTTGCGCCGTCCCGCCGCGTAGAGCGGCATGGGGGTATCGGCCTCCACGCTGTGGCCTGCGAACGGAGTGTTGATCGGGCCGGGCTCGACGAGCAGGACCCGGACGCCGTAATCGCGAACCTCGTGGTCCAGCGACTGGGAGTAGCCCTCGACCGCGTGCTTGGTCGAGACGTAGAGGGCCATGAACGGGCTGGGGACGAACCCGCTGAGGGAGGAGACATTGATGATGCGTCCGCGGCCTTGGACGCGCATGTGCGGCAGGACCGCCTTGGTCGTCCGCATGACGCCGTAGACATTAATGTCGAAGATCTCCTGCGTCTGGGTAATCGAGAACTCCTCGGCTGCCCCGGTTGTGCCAACGCCGGCGTTGTTGACCAGGACGTCGATGTGCCCGAACCGGTCGATCACCTGCTTGACCGCTGAGGCGACCGATTCGTCGCTGGTCACGTCGAGGTCGAGGTAGGTCACCCCGGCGGGCGCGGTGAGTTGCGCGGTGTTGCGGCCGGTTCCGATCACCTGGAAACCTGCGGCAGCCAAGGCGCTCGCCGTGGCCTTGCCTATGCCTGAGGTGGCGCCTGTTACGAGCGCAACCTGCGGAGTTGCTGTCATCATGAGCTCCTGAAGTTTAGGATTACGACCATACGACAATAGCGGTTGGGTGGTCGCAAGGCAAGGATTAAATTATGTTCGTACTTTCATGGAGGGCGAGGTGAGGACCACAGGGGGCCGGGCGGGTGACGGTAAGCCGGTCTCGCATGGGCCGGCCTTTTCCAGACTCGAACTGGATTGCACCTGCGATCCAGCGACCGTGGTCGAGGTCCTGGAGGGCTATCTGGCGACGCTGACCGTCGATGGCCGCAGCCTCTTTGAAATCATTGATGTTGCGCCTGATTTGCAATCCGGTGCGTATGCCATCCGAACGGGGGTCCCATCGGAGTGACCGCTATCCGCGTTTCGACGCCAAAAAGCAGACAGGCAGCTTTCGGCCCCGATCAAGACGTTCGGTGCATCGCCCTCAAGCGTCCGCAAGTGGCGCTACCTGCTCGTTCCGATCGATGAGACGAATGGCAATATTCACCCATCTCGGCCATTCTCAGTAGCCACCTGATTAAGTTTTACCTAGGCCATGATCCCGAACCGAAGGTCAGCGCAGCAAGAAATTGGTTTTTCGGAAAAGATCATGGCTAATGGAGCCCAATCCCGATTTTATCGGGATGGATCAGGCTCTGGTCAGACCGGCCGCACCAGAACGTGTTTTTTCTTGCCGAGCGACAGTTTCACGACTTGTTCCGGACCGAGATCCTGAAGCGTCACCACCTTGCGATCGTCGGACACCGGCTGGTCGTTGAGGCGCACCGCGCCGCCCTGGATGTGGCGCCGTGCCTCGCCGTTGGACGCGGCAAGCCCGGCGGTGACGAACAGCGACAATATGCCGACGCCGCTTTCCAGATCGGCCTTGCCCACCTCGACGGTCGGCAGCGTTTCGGCCAGCGCGCCTTCCTCGAACGTCTTGCGCGCGGTTTCGCTGGCCTTTTCCGCCGCATCGCGGCCGTGCAGCAAGGCAGTGATCTCGGTGGCGAGGATCTTCTTGGCCTCGTTAATCTCGGAGCCGCCGAGCTTTTCAAGGCGCGCCACCTCATCCAGAGCCAGAGTCGTGTAAAGCTTCAGGAAACGGCCGACATCGGTGTCCTCGGTGTTGCGCCAGTATTGCCAGAATTCGTATGGCGACAGCATCTCGGCATCGAGCCAGACCGCGCCTGAAGCCGACTTGCCCATCTTGGCGCCGGACGAGGTGGTGAGCAGTGGCGTGGTCAGCGCATAAAGCTGCGCGTTTTCCATGCGGTGGCCGAGATCGATGCCGTTGACGATGTTGCCCCACTGGTCGGAACCACCCATCTGCAGCCGGCAGCCGAGACGCTTGTAGAGTTCGACGAAGTCGTAGGCCTGCAGGATCATGTAGTTGAATTCGAGGAACGACAGCGACTGCTCGCGCTCGAGCCTGAGCTTGACGGAATCGAAGGCCAGCATGCGGTTGACGGAGAAGTGCCGGCCGACATCGCGCAGGAAGTTGACGTAATTGATCTCCATCAGCCAGTCGGCGTTGTTGATCATGATCGCGGCGTTCGGGCCGCTGTCGAATTTGAGGTACGGCATGAAATTGCGACGGATGCCGGCCAGATTGTCCTCGATGTCCTGCGGCGTCAAAAGCTTGCGCGCCTCGTCCTTGAACGACGGATCGCCGATCATCGAGGTGCCGCCGCCCATCAGCGCGATCGGCCGGTGACCAGTCTGCTGCAGCCAGTGCAGCATCATGATCTGGATCAGCGACCCGGCATGCAGGCTCTTGGCGGTCGCATCGAAGCCGATATAAGCGCTGACCGTTTCCTTGGCGAAAAGCTGGTCGAGGCCGGCATCGTCCGAAATCTGGTGGATGAAACCGCGCTCGCTCATTACGCGCAGGAAATCGGATTTGAAGACGGACATTTTTTCTTTCCCGAAAGCGCCCAACCGCAGCGGATCGAGCGTGGTATGCGTGAAGGCGGGCGTTTAGCATCCAAGCGCGATCAGCAAAAGGGGAATCCGGTTTTGCGGCCTGCGCGGATGGTGTGCGGATGCTTGCTTCATCGTTTGGGCTGGCGTAATGAGGCGCCGCGCCAGCGGGTTCTTGCAGCACTTAACCCGCTGGAACGGCACCGCACGGCATCGATTCGAATGCCATATCCTGTGACAGAGCCCGACGCGACATGCCGGAGATATCCATCATCATTCCTTGCCGGAACGAGGCGGCGAACCTGCCGCTTCTGCTCGATGAGATCGGGGCGGCGATGGCCGGGCGCGACTTCGAGGTGATCGTCGTCAACGATGGCTCGACCGACGAAACCGCTTCGGTTCTTGCCGCCCAGGCAGTACTTCGGCCGTTTCCGCTTCGCCACCTCCGGCATGAGAAATCCGCCGGCCAGTCTCTCTCGGTGCGTTCAGGCGCATGGGCGGCCCACGGCGATATCGTCGCTACGATCGATGGCGACGGCCAGAACGATCCCAAATATCTTCCGGTGCTGGTCGACGCCCTGCGGCAGGCCGGCCCCGATTTCGGTGTTGCGCAAGGACAGCGCCTGAAGCGTCGCGACAGCAAGATCAAACAACTGGCGTCCCGTTTTGCCAACTGGCTGAGAAAGGCCATCCTGCATGACGAGACCCGCGACACGGGCTGCGGTCTGAAGGCGATCCATACCGATATCCTCAGGAAATTGCCGTTCTTCGACGGCACCCACCGCTTTGTTCCGGCGCTCGTCATCCAGGAGGGGTATCGCGTCGTGCATTGCGACGTCGTCGACCGCTCTCGCCGCCACGGCAAGTCGAATTACGGGATTTTCGATCGCGGCCTGCAGGGCGTGCTCGATCTCGCTGGTGTCTGGTGGCTGCGCCGCAGGCGCCGGAGAATGCCAAAAACAGAGGAAATCAGGCATGGCTAACGTGCTTCAGGAATTGATGACCTGGCTTCACGACGTGTTCGTCAAGCAGTTCGATACGTGGGTTCTGCTCGGCTTCGTCGCCCAGTTCTTTTTTTCGATGCGCTTCCTCGTGCAGTGGATCGCATCGGAAAAAGCCAAGCGCAGCGTGGTGCCGATCGCTTTCTGGTTCTTTTCGCTGTTCGGCGGCACTCTGCTGCTGATCTATGCCATCCAGCGGCAGGATCCGGTGTTCATCGCCGGCCAAGCCATGGGCCTGCTCATCTACATCCGCAATCTTTGGCTGATCGCCAATGAGCGCAAGGCGGCGATGACGAAGGTCGACTGAGCGACCTGCCTCCGTAAGAAGCAGACCGAAGGGGCTGACGTGGCGAACAGGAATTACCTTCTTCTCTTCCTGTTCAGCCTGCTGATGACGATTTCGGGACTGGCGGCCATGCCGCCGCTCGACCGCGATGAGCCGCGCTTCGTCCAGGCCACCAAACAGATGGCCGAAACCGGCGATTATGTCGACATTCGCTTCCAGGAACGCTCACGCTACCAAAAGCCGATCGGCATCTACTGGTTGCAATCGGCAGCCGTCGCGCTGAGTGGCGAGGGCGCCGAGGCGCCGATTTGGGTGTATAGACTGGTCTCGACGCTGGGTATCGCCATTGCCGTTGTGGCGACGGCCTGGACGGGGGCCAATCTTTTCGGCGCCAGCGCCGGTCTGGCCGCCGGCCTCGTCATGGCCGCGATCTTCGCGACGGCTTTCGAGGGGCGTGACGCCAAGACCGACGCGATGCTGCTGGCCTGCTGCGTGGTAGCGCAAGGCGCGCTGGCACAGATCTATACGGCGTCGCGGCGTAACGAAGCCGTCGGCAGCCACCTGCCATGGATCTTCTGGGTAGCCCAAGGCGGCGCAATCCTTATCAAAGGGCCGATCGCGCCATTGTTGTCGGCGCTGACGGTTGCCGTGCTGGTTGCGTTCGAGCGGGACTGGCGCTGGCTGTCGAAGCTGAAAGCGGCGCGCGGTCTGGCTCTCGCTTTGCTGATCGTGCTGCCGTGGCTCGTCCTGATCACCTGGAAAAGCGGCGGCGCTTTCCTGCAGCAGGCAGTCGGCAAGGATATGCTCGGCAAGGTGGCGCAGGGCGAGGAATCGCATGGCCTGCCGCCCGGCTTCTATGTCTTGAGCTATTCGCTGTTCATGTGGCCTTTCGGCCTCATCGCGGTGGGTGCCGGGCTCCAGGCCCTCAATCGCCTGCGCGATGATCCTCGGCTTCGTTTCTGCCTCGCCTGGTACATTCCGTTCTGGCTGCTGTTCGAGCTGATCCCGACAAAATTGCCGCACTATGTCCTGCCGGCCTATCCCGGCATGGCGCTCATGGTCGGTTGGCTTTTGACATTGAAGCCGCAGGACGCGAACGCGCCGCTCCAGCGCTGGCAGACCTGGTTGTGGTGGGCGACTGCCTTTGGCCTCGCCTTGGTCACAACGGGCCTTGCCGTGCTTTGCATTGCCGCGCCGCTGTATTTTGCCGGCACCTTCTCATGGTGGAGCATTCCGGCTGCCCTTGCTGCGCTCGGAGCCGGCTATCTCGGCTTCTCGCGCCGACTGCAAGTGCGGCTTGGCCGTATCGGGGCAATCGCGATTTGCGCCGGTAGCACCTACGCCTTGCTGTTCGGTGTCATCGCGCCGTCGTTGAAGCCTATTTGGATGAGCCGCGAGATCGAAGCTGCGGTTCGCACCAATCGGCCCTGCGAGACGACGGTGCTTGCCTCGGCCGGGTATCACGAACCGAGCCTGGTCTTTCTGGTGGGCACAAAAACGATATTGACCAATGTCGATGGTACTGCGCAACATCTGCTTGCCGATCCTGCCTGCGCGCTGGCGCTGGCACCGGTTGGCGAGGAAAAGCGGCTGGACGACCTGCTGGCAGGGCAGGGCAGGTCGGCGAACCGCGTCGCCCGGATCGACGGGGTCAACTATTCATCGGGGGAGAAAATGTCGCTTGGTCTATACCGGATCATCAACTGACTTCAGTGGTTTGGCATGAGCATTGGTCGCAGAGCTCTGGTTCTTGAGTTGCTTCGAAAGCTGCCGGCTCGGTCGGTGGGCAATCTCCAGAAAACGATAGCGATCGCTCGTTCCCGATTTGCGAGGCGGCCGGCCAATTATTCCAGGATGCCGTGGCTGACCTTGGTAGTCGCCTATCTGCTTCTGACCGCTGCCAGCATGGTTTTCCTGGATGGCATTGCCGTCAGCTGGCGAGACCGCTGGCCGAACGGGTTTGTCGCGGTCGCCAACGGCTTTACCAGTTTCGGCTTGGGCGGCTGGTATCTTATCCCGCCCCTGATGCTGTTCGTGCCGGCCAATCTGCTGGACTGGCAAGCTCTTTCAAGGCGTTGGCGCATGGTTGCATACAACTGGACCTGCTTCGCCTTCTTCGTGCTGAGCGCGGCCGGTTTGTCGGGGCTGACGGTGACATTCTTGAAGCACGTCTTCGGTCGCAGCCGGCCAGTCTTGGACATGGGGTTATTCTCGTTCCGCCCATTTGAGTTCGACCCGTATTTCGCCAGTTTTCCGTCCGGCCATGCAACGAATGTGGGCATGCTTGCGGCCGTGGTGATCCTTCTTTCCCCGGCATGGGGGAAATACGTTGTTTTGCCCATCACCGTCTGGGTAGCGGCGACGCGGATTGCAGTCGGCGCACACTATCCGAGCGATACGATCGCCGGCTTCGGCCTCGGCATGGCTTGCACCGTCGTTACGGCGCTGGTCTTTGCTCGGCTCGGCTTCATCTTCCGCCAAACCGCGTCGGGACTGCCGATCCGCAAGAAGACATTCAGGCTCAGCGCGAGGTTGCGCAAGCCGGCAAGGTCGACACCGACGCCTGTCCTGGCAGCAGCCAATCCCTGACAGATACTACTTGCTATCCAGCCCGCCGTAGGATCGTACCAGCCGGACCATGTCGGGCGAGTTCGGGCTCTCGCTCTCGAGCCCCTCGGCGACACCGCTACGGTCGGCAATCGGCCGGTTCTGGCTGACCTTCCACTTGCCCTGCATGTCCGTGATCTCGATTTCCAGCCCGACAATGCCCTTGATCTGAGACTGGATGAAGGTGGCTGGCGCGTCGGTCACAGCCCA
>NZ_SUEO01000002.1:69510-79745 GCF_004962925.1 Mesorhizobium sp.
CACCTGGACGATGGCGTAGTTCCAGGTCGGCACGACCTTGCCGGTCTCGCGCTTGGTCTCGTACCAGGACGGCGTCACGTAGGCATCGGTGCCCTGGAAGACGATCAGCACAGGCGATGCCGGGCTGTCGGCCAGCAGCCGCCATTGCGGATTGGCTCTCGCCAGATGCGCGCGCAACCTGCCGTTCGGCGGCACATCGGCGTCGAGCAGGAACGGGATCGCGTTGGCGACCGGCCCCTCGGCTCCATTTGAGATCAGCAGGCCAAGCGGATGCGCCCGGATCAGCCCGTACAGCACGTCCTGCCGCGTTTCCTGGAAATGAGGGGGCTGGTACATCGCTGTTATCTCAGCCGTTTCGGACGCGGGTCGGACAATTCGCCGGCCAGCCGGCGATCGAGATAGTCCGCGCATTCCTGGAGCAGGAGGTCCGCATCGTTGGAGAAGAAATGGTTGGCGCCGGGCAAGGTCTTCTGAGTGATGGTGATGCCCTTTTGCGTGTGCAATTTGTCGACCAGTCCCTGAACATCCTTTGGCGGCGCTACCTTGTCGGCGTCGCCATGGATGATGAGACCCGACGACGGGCAGGGCGCCAGGAACGAGAAATCATAGGTGTTGGGCTGCGGTGCGATCGAGATGAAGCCTTCGATCTCCGGCCGGCGCATCAGAAGCTGCATGCCGATCCACGAGCCGAACGAATAGCCGGCGACCCAGCAGCTCTTGGAATCCGGGTGCAGCGACTGCACCCAGTCAAGTGCCGCGGCTGCATCCGACAATTCGCCGGTGCCATGGTCGAATTCGCCCTGGCTGCGGCCAATGCCGCGGAAGTTGAAGCGAAGCGTGGTGAAATCCCGCTTCTGGAACATGTAGAAGAGGTCGTAGACGATCTTGTTGTTCATCGTGCCGCCGAACTGGGGGTGCGGATGCAGGACGATGGCAATCGGCGCGCTCTTTTCCTTGGAAGGCTGATAGCGACCCTCCAGGCGGCCGGCCGGACCGGTAAAAATGACCTCAGGCATAAAATACTCCACATGGCATAAGAATGCGCGGCGCCCGGAACAACTCTTCCTCTGGCCTTGACGCAGGGCGAGCGTCTTTCTAGAAGCTAGTTTAGAATTGTTCAAAACTGGGTGGCCAAAGCGTAATGGCTCGGCTACCCACGCCGCACGCCGCGTAAATAGGACGTCTTGCCTTGCAATTTCAAGGAAATAACGCGCTATCCTCGCGAAACGGCTTTTGACGGGACCAGTTGAAGCGAAAATGGCCGGACCACGCGCCTATCTCGACTACAATGCCAGCGCGCCGCTGCTTGCCGCGGCGCGTGCGGCAATGATTGCCGCGCTCGATGCCGCCAACCCGTCGTCGGTCCATGCCGAGGGCCGCGCCGCACGGCGGCTGATCGAGAATGCAAGGCGCGATGTGGCGGCGCTGGTCAACGCCAAGGCCGAGCATGTCGTGTTTACCTCCGGTGCGACGGAAGCCGCCTCGACGCTGCTGACGCCGGATTGGCAGATGGGGCGCGGTACTGTCCGCATGAGCCGGCTCTACGTCTGCGAAGCCGACCATCCTTGCGTGCTGAATGGCGGGCGCTTCCCGGCAGCCCAGGTGACGCTGATCGGCGTCGAGGGCAACGGCATAATCAAGCTGGACGCGTTGGCGGCGGCGCTCGCCGCGCACGACAAGGCAGATGGCCTGCCGCTGGTGGCGATCCATGCCGCCAACAACGAGACCGGCGTGATCCAGCCCGTCGACCGCATCGCCGAAATCGTCAAGGCGGCGGGTGGCATCCTGATTATTGACGCCGTGCAGGCGGTCGGTCGCATTCCGCTAGATATGTCAGCGGGTTACGCCGATTACTTGATTCTGTCTTCGCACAAGGTCGGCGGTCCCAAGGGCGTTGGCGCCATCGTCGCCGCCTCCGACCTGATGATGCCAAGGCCCTTGGTCACCGGTGGCGGCCAGGAAAAGGGCCATCGTGGTGGCACCGAAAACCCGGCCGCGATCGCCGGTTTTGGCGCGGCGGCGCGCGAAGCCCTGACCGGATTGAACAGCATCGAAGCGGTCGCTCGCCGCCGCGACGAGATCGAGGCCATCGTGAAAACGCTGGTGCCGGATGCGGAAATCTTTGGAACCGGCGCGCCGAGGCTTGCCAATACGACATTCTTCGCTATTGCGGGCATCAAGGCCGAGACGGCGCAGATCGCCTTCGACCTCGCCGGCGTGGCGCTGTCGGCCGGTTCCGCCTGTTCGTCGGGCAAGGTCGGCCCGAGCCATGTGCTGAAAGCCATGGGACGACACAGTGACAGCCTTGGCGCTTTGCGCGTGTCCATCGGCCACGCAACGAGCGCCGAGGACATCGAACTGTTCCGCACTGCGCTGGCAGGTATCGCCTCGCGCCGCGCAGGCAGGGAAGAAGCCGCCTGAGCGCGGCAAACAAACGCAGGCCTTCTGGCCTGGTAGAGCCGTGCGTTTCGTTTTGGCCGGGTGAATTTCCGGCAGGAACGCACTATATGGAACTTACGCCGCCTCGGTTGCCTCACGGGTACTCGTTTCGCGGTGCCATAGTTTGAAAACTGCCGGGCCTTGACCCCGGCGTGGATGGAGAACGCTTATGCCTGCTGTGCAGGACACGATCGATCGGGTTCGAAAGATCGACGTCGATCAGTATAAATTTGGATTCCAGACCGAAATCGCGATGGACAAGGCCCCTAAGGGCCTGAGCGAAGATATCATCCGCTTCATTTCGGCGAAGAAGAACGAGCCGTCCTGGATGCTCGAATGGCGTCTGGAAGCCTATCGGCGCTGGCTGACGCTGGAGACGCCGACCTGGGCGCGCGTCCACTATCCGAAGATCGATTTCCAGGACATCCATTATTACGCGGCGCCCAAGAGCACGCCAGGACCGACTTCGCTCAGCGACGTCGATCCCGAGTTGCTGAAGGTCTATGAGAAGCTCGGCATTCCGCTGAGGGAACAGGAAATCCTCGCCGGCGTGCAAAAGACCGACGCGTCGGAGCTCGAGGAACCCAGCGACAATGTCTACAAGTCGGGCCGCGTCGCCGTAGACGCCGTGTTCGATTCCGTGTCCGTCGTCACCACCTTCAAGAAGGAGCTGGCGCAGGCCGGCGTCATCTTCTGCTCGATCTCGGAAGCCATCCGCGAGCATCCCGAACTGGTGAAGAAATATCTCGGTTCGGTCGTCCCGACCTCCGACAATTTCTACGCGACGCTGAATTCGGCGGTGTTCACCGACGGCTCCTTCGTCTTCGTGCCCAAGGGCGTGCGCTGCCCGATGGAATTGTCGACCTATTTCCGCATGAACGAGAAGAACACCGGCCAGTTCGAGCGCACGCTGATCATCGCCGAGGAGGGGGCCTACGTCTCCTATCTCGAGGGCTGCACGGCGCCGCAGCGCGACGAGAACCAGCTTCACGCCGCGGTGGTCGAGCTGATCGCACTCGACGACGCCGAGATCAAATATTCGACGGTGCAGAACTGGTATCCCGGTGACGCCGAGGGTAAGGGCGGCATCTACAATTTCGTCACCAAGCGCGGCGACTGCCGTGGCGACCGTTCGAAGATTTCGTGGACGCAGGTCGAGACCGGCTCGGCGATCACCTGGAAATATCCGAGCTGCATCCTGCGCGGTGACGATTCCAGCGGCGAGTTCTATTCGATCGCCGTGTCGAACGGCTATCAGCAGGTCGATAGCGGCACCAAGATGATCCATCTCGGCAAGAACACGTCGAGCCGCATCATCTCCAAGGGTATCGCCGCCGGCTATTCGCAGAACACCTATCGCGGCCAGGTCTCGGCGCACCGCAAGGCGACCAACGCCCGCAACTTCACCAACTGTGACTCGCTGCTGATCGGCGACCAGTGCGGCGCGCACACCGTGCCTTACATGGAAGCCAAGAACGCCACGGCGCAGTTCGAGCATGAGGCGACCACCTCGAAAATTTCCGAGGACCAGAAGTTCTACGTCATGCAGCGTGGCATTCCGGAAGAAGAGGCGATCGCGCTGATCGTCAACGGCTTCGTCAAGGACGTTATCCAGCAACTGCCGATGGAGTTCGCGGTCGAGGCGCAGAAGCTTATCGGCATCAGCCTCGAGGGCTCGGTCGGCTGACCGGATAAAAATTTTCAGGAAAAGAAAAAATGCTTGAGATCAAGAACCTCCATGCCCGCATCGTCGACGACGGCACCGAGATCATCCGCGGGCTGAACCTGACGGTGAAAGCCGGCGAGGTCGCCGCCATCATGGGACCCAACGGCTCGGGAAAATCGACGCTGTCCTACATCCTCGCCGGTCGCGAAGACTATGAAGTCACCGAAGGCGACATCCTCTACAACGGCCAGTCGATCCTCGAAATGGATCCGGCCGAGCGTGCCACATCAGGCATCTTTCTCGCCTTCCAGTACCCGATGGAGATACCGGGCGTGGCGACGATGGAATTCCTGAAGGTGGCGATGAACGAGCAGCGCAAGGCGCGCGGCGAGGAGCCGCTGAAGATCCCGGAATTCCTGAAGCGCGTGAAGGACGCGGCCGCCTTGCTCGACATGGACATGGCGATGCTGAAACGGCCGCTCAATGTCGGCTTTTCCGGCGGCGAGAAGAAGCGCGCCGAGATCCTGCAGATGAAGCTTCTGGAGCCAAAACTGTGCGTGCTCGACGAGACGGATTCCGGCCTCGACATCGATGCGCTGAAGATCGTCTCGGAAGGCGTCAATGCGTTGCGCGCGCCAGACCGCGCCATCGTCATCATCACCCACTACCAGCGCCTGCTTCAGTACATCGTGCCGGATAGTGTGCACGTGCTCTACAGAGGCCAGGTGGTCAAGTCCGGCGACAAGTCGCTGGCGCTCGACCTCGAAGCCAATGGCTATGCCGGCGTGATCGGCCAAGCCGCGTGAGATGCCAGAAGGCCCAGAAGGCAAGCCAAACAAGGCGAAACTGATGAATATACACACGACACCCCAGCGAACGCCGGCCGAAACGGCGCTGATCGACGCCTTCAGCGACCGGCTGTCGCTGCTGCCCGGCGACGGCACGGTGATGCTGAAGCGCGACGACGCCATCGAGGCGATCAAGAGCGGCCTGCCGACGCGGCGCATCGAATCCTGGCATTACACCGACCTGCGCCGCCTGCTGACTTCGGTTCCGGATTTCGATCCCACAGCCGCTGCGAAAGCCATTGCGCCTGTTGTCGAAGGGTCCGCCGTTTTGCCGGTGCTGAACGGCGTGTCGAGCGCGAAACTGCCTGATATCGAAGGTATCGCCGTGCAGCGGCTGTCGGAGAAACTGACTGACGGCAGCATCGCGCCGGGGCTTGATCCCTATGGCGCCGACGATGCCATCGGCGCGCTGAATACCGCTTTCGTTGCCGACGGCTATTTTGTCGACATCGCCGACGGTGCCGAACTGGATAAGCCGATCGAATTGCAGAACCTGCAGGCCGGCGGCCAGACCCATGTGCGCCTGGCTGTGCGCGTTGGTTCCGGTGCCAAGGCTGTCATCGTCGAGCGCCAGACGGGCGAGGGCGCCGCACTCGTCAGCTCGGTCAGCCAGCTTCTGCTTGGCGAGGGCGCCGAGGTGACGTGGCTGATCGTGCAGGAGCAGCCGGATACGGCCACGCATCTTGCCCAGTTCAAGGCGCATCTTGGGAAGAATTCCAAACTGACGCTGTTCGTGATGAATGCCGGCGGCAAGCTGGTGCGTCAGGAGATCGTGGTGAGGACGACAGGCGAAGGCGCCGATTTCACGCTGCGCGGCATCAACCTGCTTGCCGGCGACACCCATACGGACGTGACCATGGTGCTCGACCATGCCGTGCCGCACACGGCTTCGACGGAAGTGATCCGCAACGTGGTGACGGGAAGAGCGCGCGGCGTCTTCCAGGGGCGCATCAACGTCCACCAATATGCGCAGAAGACCAACGCCAAGATGGCCTGCAACACGCTGCTGCTGTCGGACGACGGCGAGTTCTCGACCAAGCCGGAGCTCGAGATCTTCGCCGACGACGTCGTCTGCGGTCATGGCGCCACCGTCACCGAGATCGACCACAGCCATCTGTTCTACCTGATGGCCCGCGGTATCGACGAGAAGTCGGCCCGTGGCCTGTTGGTGAAGGCGTTCGTCGCCGAGGTGATCGAGGAACTGGACGACGAGGCGATTGTCGAGGCGCTGGAAACGAGGCTCGACGGCTGGTTCGCGGCGCACGGGTAAAAGTGGGTGAGGGGTGCTGGACGGAATGAAGCGATGCCTCGAGAGAGCTTGTGATGGACCAGAAAGTCGAAAACATCCCCTATGACGTCGAGGCGATCCGCCGCGACTTCCCGATCCTGTCGCGGGAAGTCTACGGCAAGCCGCTGGTCTATCTCGACAATGGCGCCTCGGCGCAGAAGCCGCAGGTCGTGCTCGACATCATCCAGCATGCTTATTCCCAGGAATACGCCAACGTCCATCGCGGCCTGCATTTCCTGTCGAATGCCGCGACCGATGCCTATGAGAAGGCGCGCGAGACGGTTCGCCGGTTCCTCAACGCGCCAAGCACCGACAACATCGTCTTCACCTCGAACACGACGTCGGCGATCAACACCGTCGCCTACGGCTATGGCATGCCCAATATCGGCGAGGGCGACGAAATAGTCCTTTCGATCATGGAGCACCATTCCAACATCGTGCCGTGGCATTTCATCCGCGAGCGCCAAGGCGCCAGACTGGTCTGGGTGCCGGTCGACGATCTCGGTATCTTCCATATCGAAGAGTTCGAGAAGCGGCTGACGGACCGCACCAAGCTCGTCGCCATCACGCACATGTCGAATGCGCTGGGCACGGTGACGCCGATCAAGGAGATCGTCCGCATCGCGCATGCGCGCGGCATTCCGGTGCTGGTCGACGGCAGCCAGAGCGCCGTGCATATGCCGATCGACGTCCAGGATCTCGACTGCGATTTCTTCGTCTTCACCGGCCACAAGGTCTATGGTCCCTCCGGCATCGGCGTGCTCTACGGCAAGAAAGACATGCTGGAGCGCATGCGCCCATTCATGGGCGGCGGCGAGATGATCGAGGAGGTGACGCAAGACATCGTCACCTACAACGATCCGCCCCACCGCTTCGAGGCCGGCACGCCGCCGATCGTGCAGGCGATCGGGCTCGGCGCTGCGCTGGAATACATGGAAAAGATCGGCCGCGAGCGCATCGCCGCGCACGAGGCCGATCTGAAAGACTATGCGCATCAGCGGCTGCGGGCCATCAATTCGCTGCGCATCTTCGGCGACGCGCCGGATAAGGGCGCCATCATCTCCTTCGAGTTGCAGGGCATTCATGCCCACGACGTGTCGATGGTGATCGACAGGCAAGGCGTCGCCGTCCGCGCCGGCACCCATTGCGCCCAGCCGCTGTTGAAACGCTTCGGCGTAACCTCCACATGCAGGGCGTCGTTCGGCATGTATAATACCAGGGCCGAAGTCGACGCTTTGGCAGATGCGCTCGAAAAAGCGCGAAAGTTCTTCGGGTGACGATCATGGATGATGCCAGCCATACCGCTGAGACCACTTCGGAAACGACTGCCAACGGTCTGGTTTCCGCCTCGGCCATTCCTGCCGACGAATTGGCGCGGCTGACCGACGACATCGTCTCGGCGCTCAAGACAGTCTACGATCCGGAAATTCCGGCCGACATCTACGAGCTCGGCCTGATCTACAAGATCGACATCGAAGACGACCGCTCGGTCAAGATCGACATGACGCTGACCGCGCCGGGCTGCCCGGTGGCCGGCGAAATGCCTGGCTGGGTCGAGAACGCCGTCGGCGCCGTCGAAGGCGTTTCCGGCGTCGAGGTCAACATGACCTTCGATCCGCCCTGGTCGCCCGACCGCATGTCGGAAGAGGCGCAGGTGGCGGTGGGCTGGTATTAATGGGCGTACTTGCGCCGGGCAGAAAATTTCACCATTTTAGGTGAAGAATCATTCGGCAGGCCTTGAACCTGCACGCAATGGAGAAAGAAAAAGATGGGACGCTTCGCCGTCATCACGATGACCGAAAAGGCCGCCGACCGGGTTCGCGAGATCGTCGCAACCCGTGAGAATGCGCACGGCATTCGCCTTGGCATCAAGAAGGGCGGCTGCGCCGGCATGGAATATACGGTCGACCTGGTGACCGAGCCTAACACCAAGGACGACCATATCGAGCGCGACGGCGCCCATGTCTACGTCGCGCCGGAGGCCGCACTTTTCCTGTTCGGCACCGAGATGGATTTCGAGCAGACGACGCTACGCACCGGCTTCACCTTCCGCAACCCGAACCAGAGTTCGGCCTGCGGTTGCGGCGAATCGGTTGAGCTCAAGCCGGCTGATCTGAAGGCCTTGGCCGAGGCGCGCGCTTCGGCGTGATTTTCCTTCGCCCCGTTCACGGGGAGAAGGTGGTCCGAAGGGCCGGATGAGGGGCAGCGCCAGCCTCTCTAAGTATGCGCCACCCCTCATCTGCCTGCCGGCACCGTGAACGGGGAGATGGACCTAGTCCACCCACATTCCCGTTCGTTTGTGCCATCCGGCGATCGACTCTTCCGGATAGACATCGAAAACCTTGTCGCCCTCGCCGATCTCAGGCTCGACCCAGTTCGCCTTGTATTTCAGCATGAGGTGCACCTTGTCAGGCGGTTTCGGCAGGTCTGTGTCGATCGCCGAGGCGAAGGGGTGGACCAGCTCCGGCCAAGTCGGATCGTAGAGCCACAGTGCCGATCCGCATTTCCGGCAGAAATTCCGCTCGCCTGACGAGATCTCGCATTGCGGATGCTCATCGTCCTCGATTTCGGCTTGATAGACGCCAATGTTGCGCTTGCCCTTGATTTTCAGCGTATCGAAATCGGCGCCGAGATTGATGGCGAAGCCACCGCCGCCCTGCTGCTTGCGGCAGATCGAGCAGTAGCACAGCATGAACGGCACCGGCGTGTGGCTTTCCACCTCGAAGCGAACAGCATTGCACCGGCAGGACCCTTTAAGCAGAAGCGGCATGAAAAAACTCCGACGAAATTGGTTTCAACTTGTCAGGATGGTGCCGGTTGCGGCGATGACAAGGGGAAATCCCGATGACATGATCGTGGCATGGAAAACGAACGCATCGCCGAACTTTTCGAAGGCTTGGGCCCGGTCAGCATCCGCAAGCTGTTCGGCGGCAAGGGCATCTACTTCGACGGCGTTATCGTCGCCATCGTCCTTCGCGGCGAACTTTTGCTGAAGGCCGACGCCGAAAGCATGACCGATTTCGCAGAAGCCGGCTGCACGCAGTGGACCTACACCGGCTCGAGGCATGGCAAACTCGTGTCTATGCCATACTGGAGCATTCCCGACAGTGCCTTCGATGATCCGGATGAGATGGCGGTCTGGGCACGCCGGGCCTATGAGGCGGGGCTGCGGGCCGGTAAGTAGGCTGCCTCCCCGCTGGCCATCACCTCATGCCAGGTCCTGCGCCTCGGGCACAAGGGCCAGCGCCTCGGCAAAGGCCGCCGCCGTAGAAGCCGGCACAAGTTCGGCACTTTCGACCGCAAGCATTGCCGCGGCAACGCCTTCACGCAGCGCCGCGCGCAGCGTCAGGCCGCGCAGCAGGGCGGCGACCGTTGCGCCCGCCAGCGCATCGGCGGCGCCGTGCGCGACCTTTCTTGGTGGCAGGATCGAGAAGGCGCCGGCCTCGTCGAAACCCAGCACCGGACCGTCATCCGCAGTCACCACGCCGCTTCTGAGGCCGGCGCGCTTCAGGCCGTCGGCGATGTCTTGCTCCGCAGCGCCGATACCGACATCGGCGAGTGCGATGGCCTCGCGCCGGTTCATGAAGAGCAGCGCCAGACTGCCGAACACTGCCGCGAGTCGCACGACCTTGGCCGGTGAGACGGCGAGGGCGAAGACCGGCTTGCCGGCGGCAAGCGCTACCAGCCGCTCCAGCGCCGTCGACGGCAGGTTTGCGTCGCACAGGACCGCATCGGCAGTGCTGATCGCCTCGCGCACCTTGGCTCGGCGGATCTGCTTGGGAAGCGCCAGATCATAGAGCGTCATGTCGGCAAGGCTGACGATCAGCGCGCCGTCGCCGTCGATCAGCATCGTGTTGCTCGGCGTCGTGCGATCGAGGAACACCACGGACAGATCGGCAATGCCGGCAGCATGGATGGCGCGCGAGACCGTATCGGCCAGAACATCGCCGCCGCGCACCGAAAGCAGCGAGCCGGAAACGCCGCGGCGCACGGC
>NZ_SUEO01000002.1:79755-122311 GCF_004962925.1 Mesorhizobium sp.
AGCGCATTGAAGACGGCGCCGCCGACAGCCTCGCGCATCGTGCCGGGATTCGACGCCGCCGGCACGAAAGTGCCCGAAACCTGGCCGCGCCGATCTATATAGGCGCCGCCTACGGCCAGGATTGTCGGCGACTTCATCATGCCGGCGAGGAGACCATTGCTGTTGCCAGGTGGAGACTAGGTTGTCCGGCGGAACCCGGCAACCGGAGGCGCGATTCGGAAGATCCCAGCACGATCCTGCCGAGGAAGCGGGATACAGCCGGGGGTGAAAACACGAAACAAAAAAAGAACGAATCCGGATATTGTTTGTTTTTCAATCGCTTGACTCCTCTTGTCAGATGAGAACAAAAAAGGTACAAATTAATAAGGATTACGGATTGTCCGGCCTTCATTGACGACCAAGGGGTGATGTATCATGGCTCAGAATTCTTTGCGGCTTGTAGAGGACAAAGCAGTGGATAAATCAAAGGCTCTGGATGCGGCGCTGTCGCAAATCGAGCGTGCCTTCGGCAAGGGCTCGATCATGCGGCTCGGCGCAAACGAGCAGGTCGTCGAGATCGAAACGGTGCCGACCGGGTCGCTTGGCCTCGACATCGCGCTTGGCGTCGGCGGCCTGCCGCGCGGCCGCATCGTCGAGATCTACGGGCCGGAAAGCTCGGGCAAGACGACGCTGGCGCTACACACGGTAGCCGAGGCCCAGAAGAAGGGCGGCATCTGCGCCTTCGTCGATGCCGAGCACGCGCTCGATCCGGTCTATGCCCGCAAGCTCGGCGTCGATCTCGAAAACCTGCTGATTTCGCAGCCCGATACCGGCGAGCAGGCGCTTGAGATCTGCGACACGCTGGTGCGTTCCGGAGCCATTGACGTGCTGGTAGTCGATTCGGTCGCGGCGCTGACGCCGCGCGCCGAAATCGAGGGTGAGATGGGCGATTCGCTGCCAGGCCTGCAGGCGCGGCTGATGAGCCAGGCGCTGCGCAAGCTGACCGCCTCGATCTCGCGCTCCAACACCATGGTCATCTTCATCAACCAGATTCGCATGAAGATCGGCGTCATGTTCGGTTCGCCCGAGACCACGACCGGCGGCAACGCGCTGAAATTCTACGCTTCGGTGCGCCTCGACATTCGCCGCATCGGCTCGGTCAAGGACCGCGACGAGGTCGTCGGCAATCAGACCCGCGTCAAGGTGGTCAAGAACAAGCTGGCGCCGCCCTTCAAGGTGGTCGAATTCGACATCATGTATGGCGAGGGCGTGTCCAAGACCGGCGAGCTGGTCGACCTCGGCGTCAAGGCCGGCGTGGTCGAAAAGTCGGGCGCCTGGTTCTCCTACAATTCGCAGCGTCTCGGCCAGGGCCGCGAAAACGCAAAACTGTTCCTGCGCGATAATCCCGACACGGCGCGCGAGATCGAACTGGCGCTGAGGCAGAATGCCGGGCTGATCGCCGAGAAGTTCCTCGAAAATGGTGGTTCCGAAGGCGGAGACGATGGTTTCGAGGACGAAGCCGGCGCCATGTAAGGCTTCGGCGGTGGCCGGAGTTTGGCCATAATTCCTGCTCATCACCTGCAGCTCATGTAATCGAGTTCTGTATTGTTGCGTTTTCGAACCGCCGGCCTAGCGCCGGCGGTTTGCGTTTCGGCGGTGGCGCCGAGATGACCGGCAAGCACCGCAAATTGGCCCAATTCCGTGTTTCTGGACAGGGTGCAACGCGGCGGCTAAAAGGCCATGTCCATTTGCCGTCGGCCGGGCCGACGGCTCTCTCTAAAAGCTAAAAGGCAGTATTATTCATGAGTGGCGTGAACGAGATTCGGTCGACATTCCTCGACTATTTCCGCAAGGAGGGTCACGAGGTCGTCGCGTCGAGCCCGCTGGTGCCGCGCAACGACCCGACGCTGATGTTCACGAACGCCGGCATGGTGCAGTTCAAGAACGTTTTCACCGGCCTGGAAAAGCGACCCTATTCGCGTGCCACGACGGCTCAGAAGAGTGTTCGCGCCGGCGGCAAGCACAACGACCTCGACAATGTCGGCTACACCGCGCGCCACCTGACCTTCTTCGAGATGCTCGGCAATTTCTCGTTCGGCGACTATTTCAAGGAGCGCGCCATCGAGCTTGCCTGGAACCTGATCACCAGGGAGTTCGGGCTGAAGAAGGACAAGCTGCTGGTCACCGTCTATCACACCGACGACGAGGCTGCCGGCTACTGGAAGAAGATCGCCGGCTTTTCCGACGATCGCATCATCCGCATTCCGACCTCGGACAATTTCTGGGCAATGGGCGACACCGGACCTTGCGGGCCGTGCTCGGAGATATTCATCGACCGTGGCGAGCACATCTGGGGCGGCCCTCCCGGCAGCCCCGAGGAAGATGGCGACCGTTTCCTCGAATTCTGGAACCTGGTGTTCATGCAGTATGAACAGGTGACGAAGGACGAGCGCATCGACCTGCCGCGCCCGTCGATCGACACCGGCATGGGCCTGGAGCGCATGGCCTCCATCCTGCAGGGGGTGGAGAGCGTCTTTGAAACCGACCTGTTCCGTCACCTGATCGAGGCTGCGTCGTCCGCGCTCGGCCGCGGTCCGGATGCGGACACCGTCGGATCGTTCCGCGTGATCGCCGACCATTTGCGTTCGTCCTGCTTCCTGGTGGCCGACGGCGTGCTGCCGTCCAATGAAGGCCGCGGCTATGTGCTTCGTCGCATCATGCGCCGCGCCATGCGCCATGCGCAGTTGCTCGGTGCCCGCGATCCGCTGATGTGGCGCCTGGTACCGGCACTAGTGCGCGAGATGGGCCAGGCCTACCCGGAACTGGTGCGCGGCGAACAGATGATCACCGAGACGCTGAAGCTGGAGGAGACGCGGTTCCGCAAGACGCTAGTGCGCGGCTTGGGCCTGCTTTCGGAGGCGACGGAAAAGCTGGGTGCCGGCGACATGCTCGATGGCGAGACAGCCTTCAAGCTCTACGACACCTATGGCTTTCCGCTCGATCTGACGCAGGACGCTCTGCGTCAGCGCAGCATCTCGGTTGATCTTGCCGGCTTCACCAATGCGATGGAGCAGCAGAAGGCCGAGGCGCGCAAGAGCTGGGCTGGTTCCGGCGAGGCCGCGACCGAAACGGTGTGGTTCCCGGTGCGCGAAAAGAACGGCGCCACCGAGTTCCTCGGCTACGAGACCGAGCAGGCGGAAGGCATCGTCCAGGCGCTGGTCAGGGACGGCAAGACCGTTGACAGTGCCGCCGAGGGCGACGCGGTTGCCGTGGTCGTCAACCAGACGCCATTCTATGGCGAGTCCGGCGGCCAGATGGGCGATACCGGCCTCATTTCAGGCGAAGGGTTCTCGATCGAGATCTCCGATACGCAGAAGAAGGCCGATGGGCTTTTCGTGCATCTCGGCAAGGTGGTCAACGGCACGGTCAACACGGGCGCGACCGTCGAGCTGAAGGTTGACCATGCGCGCCGCTCCAGGCTGCGCGCGAACCATTCCGCGACGCATCTGATCCATGAAGCGCTGCGCGAGGTGCTGGGCACCCATGTCGCACAGAAGGGCTCGCTGGTCGCGCCCGAGCGTCTGCGCTTCGACATTTCGCACAACAAGCCGATCTCGCCTGACGAGCTCGAAGAGGTCGAGCGGATGGCGAACGAGATCGTCGTCCAGAACAGCCCGGTCACCACGCGGCTGATGTCGGTTGACGATGCCATTGCCGAAGGCGCCATGGCGCTGTTCGGAGAGAAGTATGGCGACGAAGTGCGCGTTGTTTCGATGGGCACGGGCTTGCATGGCGCCAAGGCCAACCGGCCCTATTCGGTCGAGCTCTGCGGCGGCACGCATGTCAGGGCGACCGGCGATATCGGTCTGGTGCGCATCGTGTCGGACAGCGCTGTCGCCGCCGGCGTGCGCCGCATCGAGGCGCTAACCGGCGAGGCTGCGCGCAGGCATCTCGACGAGCAGGACAAGCGGCTGAAGGCGGCTGCGGCGGCGTTGAAGATCTCGCCGGCCGACGTACCGGCGCGTGTCGAAGCGCTGCTGGACGAGCGCAAGAAGCTCGAGAAAGAACTGACCGAAGCGCGCAAGAAGCTGGCACTGGGCGACCGCTCGCCAGCCGGTGTGCCTGCGGAAAACGAAACCATTGCCGGTGTCGGTTTTCTCGGCAAGGCGGTCTCCGGCGTCTCGCCGAAGGATTTGAAGCCGTTGGCAGATGCCGGCAAGAAGTCGCTCGGCTCCGGGATCGTCGTCTTCGTTGGCGCCGGTGAGGACAACAAGGCGAGCGTCGTGGTCGGCGTCACAGACGACCTGACCAGCCGCTTCAGCGCTGTCGATCTGGTGCGCGTGGCGTCCGCGGCATTGGGCGGGCAGGGCGGCGGCGGCCGGCCTGACATGGCCCAGGCCGGTGGCCCGGATGCCTCGAAGGCCGAGGATGCGATTGCTGCGGTGAAGGCGGCGCTGGAAGCTGCGTGAACCTGCACCAGTAACGCGAGGCCGAAGTGGCAGCGGGGATGATGTGGCAACGTTGACCATGTATCAAGTCGACGCTTTTGCCGAACGGGCTTTCCAAGGGAACCCTGCTGCCGTTCTCATTTTGGAGGACTGGCTATCGGACGATGTGATGCAGGCAATCGCAAACGAGAACAATCTTGCTGAAACCGCGTTTGCGCGGCCGAATGGCGAGAGTTGGGATTTGCGCTGGTTCACGCCGGTTCATGAAGTCGACTTCTGTGGCCATGCTACTCTTGCGACCGCCCATGTATTGGCCGCGGAACACAATGTGCCTGGCGACATGGCCTTTGCCACGCGGGTGGGTGAGTTACGGGTTTCCCAGCGGGAAGGTGCCTACCAGCTCGATCTGCCGTGTTTTCCGCCGCAGCCGCTCGGAGGGAAGTTAACGCTGGCGTTGCAAGAGATATTTCCTCTGGGCACGGTTTCGAGCTTCCGCAATTTCGAAAACCTGTTTGTCGAGCTTGCCGACGAGGCATCCATATGGTCATTCGTTCCCGATCTGCTCAGGATCGGAACCCTTCATCCTCTTGGCCTGGTCATTACCGCGCCTGGGCGAGCCCATGATTTCGTCTCGCGTTATTTCGTGCCTGGAGCGGGCATTCCCGAGGATCCGGTAACTGGCTCCACTCATGCGACACTGGTGCCTTACTGGTCTAAAAAACTCGGCAAGGCGCATCTGTCGGCATTCCAATGCTCGCAGCGCGGCGGGCACTTGCTGTGTGACCTAGCTGGAGATCGCGTGCTGATCGTAGGTCGTGCGAAAACCTTCATGAAGGCGGAAATCTACCTTCCCGAATGAGCAACTGCCATTTGCCTCAGCCTGCCTTTTCAGTTCGGGAAAAGCTTGGACGCTGAGCTATGCGGGTCCACCAGTCGTGGATGTCGGCAAACTCCGCCAGCAGGCTTTGACCCTCGGCAACCTTGACGAAATAGCCGATGATCGGGGCGGCGTGCAGGTCGGCGAGCGTCAGCTCCGCTCCCAACAGCCATGGCCCCTCGGCTTTCAGCGATGAGAGCGCCTGTAGTGCCGTTCTCGCCTGCCGAAGTCCGGCGGCGATCAAAGCCTCGTCAGGCGCCGTCTTCTCCAGCCGCTCGACGGCGACATCCCAGACCATGGCCCGATAGGCATAGGCGTCGAGCATGCCGATGATCTGGTTCATGGTTGCGCGGTGTCGAGCATCGGCCGGTTGCAGCGCCGGCCCGTCGAAAGCCTCATCGACATAACGGGTGATCGCGCTGGTCTCGTAAAGCCGAAACCCGTCATGCTCGAAGGCAGGGATGCGACCGAACGGGTGATGGTCGAAATACCAGCGGGGAATGCCGTCCGCTGCGAAGACATCGACCGGCACAAGCTCATAATCGATGCCCTTTTCCTCGAGCACGAGGCGGACGATGCGCACATAGACGCTGTAATCCGCCCCGTAGACGACGGGCTTGTTCATCTCGTTTGGCCGTCAGGCCATCGCCTTCTGCAGGTTCTCGTCGATCTTGTCGAGGAAGCCGGTGGTCGAAAGCCAAGGCTGGTCGGGACCGATCAGCAGCGACAGGTCCTTGGTCATGAAGCCGGCCTCGACGGTCTGGATGCAGACCCTTTCCAGCGTCTCGGCAAAACGCTTCAGCTCGGCATTGTCGTCGAGCTTGGCGCGATGGGTGAGGCCGCGCGTCCAGGCGAAGATCGAGGCGATCGAATTGGTCGAGGTTTCCTCGCCCTTCTGATGCTGGCGATAGTGACGGGTGACGGTGCCATGCGCGGCCTCCGCCTCCACCGTCTTGCCGTCCGGCGTCATCAGCACCGAGGTCATCAGGCCGAGCGAGCCAAAACCTTGCGCCACCGTGTCCGACTGCACGTCGCCATCATAGTTCTTGCAGGCCCAGACATAGCCGCCCGACCATTTCAGGCTGGAGGCGACCATGTCGTCGATCAGCCGGTGTTCGTACCAGATCTTTTTCGCCTTGAACTCGGCTTCGAACTCAGCCTCGTAGACTTCCTGGAAAATGTCCTTGAAGCGGCCGTCATAGGCCTTGAGAATGGTGTTCTTGGTCGAGAGGTAGACCGGGTAGTTGCGCAGCAGGCCGTAATTCAGCGAGGCGCGGGCGAATTCGCGGATCGACTCGTCGAGATTGTACATTGCCATGGCGACGCCGGCCGCCGGCGCATCGAACACCTCATGCTCGATCACCTCGCCGTCCTCGCCGACGAACTTGATTGTCAGCTTGCCCTTGCCGGGAAAGCGGAAGTCGGTGGCGCGGTACTGGTCGCCGAAGGCATGACGGCCGACAATGATCGGCTTGGTCCAGCCGGGTACCAGCCGCGGCACGTTCTTCATGATGATCGGCTCGCGAAAGATGGTGCCGCCAAGAATGTTGCGGATCGTGCCGTTCGGCGACTTCCACATCTTCTTGAGCTTGAATTCCTCGACGCGCTGCTCGTCGGGCGTGATCGTTGCGCATTTCACGCCAACGCCATGTTTCTTGATGGCATTTGCCGAATCGATGGTCACCTGGTCGTTGGTGGCGTCGCGGTGCTCGACGCTGAGGTCGTAATATTCAAGCTTGAGATCGAGATAGGGGTGGATCAGCTTGTCCTTGATGAACTGCCAGATGATGCGGGTCATCTCGTCGCCGTCGAGTTCGACGACCGGGTTCGCCACCTTGATCTTCGCCATGGAAAGAATGCCTCATTGTTGGGGATCGAAACGGCCTTGCCCGCATGGCTTTCGGCCGGGGATGCGCCCGTATATCAAAGCATTTTTGGCCGCGCAAACGGCGATCCGCGCTAGTTGGCTTGACCGTGGCGTTTGGGCGTTCTCCGCGAAAGCTTCATTTTCGCGGCCGGATGTGGCAGGGGACGCTGAAATGCCGCAAACAGCAGTTCATTGACATCATGCAAGCCAGCAACGACATCCCTCCTGCCGCAGGCCCGGCGATCATCCTGGTTGAGCCGCAGCTCGGCGAGAACATCGGCATGGTCGCGCGCGCCATGGCGAATTTCGGCCTGTCCGAACTGCGCCTCGTCAATCCGCGCGACGGCTGGCCGAGCGAAAAGGCGCGCGCTGCCGCGAGCCGCGCCGACCATGTCATCGATGCCGTCACGGTCTTTGACGATCTGGCCTCGGCGGTTACCGACCTGAACTTCGTCTTCGCTACCACGGCGCGCGCGCGCGATAATTTCAAGCCGGTGCGCGGGCCGGTCGAAGCGGGCAGGGCGCTGAGAGTGCGCCAACGATCCGGACAGCGCACCGGCATCCTGTTCGGCCGCGAGCGGTTCGGGCTCTACAATGACGAGGTCGGCCTGGCCGACGAGATCGTCACTTTCCCGGTCGATCCCGCATTCTCCTCGCTCAATATCGCCCAGGCGGCCCTGCTGATGTCCTATGAATGGATGAAGTCGGGCCTGGAAGATGAAACGGAAACCAATTTTTCCAGCCCTGACATGATGCCGGCGACCAAGGAGCAATTGCACGGCCTGTTCGCGTATCTGGAAGGCGCGCTCGAAGCGCGCGGCTATTTCCGCCCGGCGCCGAAGAAGCCGAAGATGGTCGACAATCTGCGCGCGGTGCTGACGCGCGCCGGCTTTGCCGAGCCGGAACTCAAGGTGCTGCGCGGCATAATATCATCGCTGGACCGGTTTTCGCCGGCCATGCCACGCGGCGACGGATCGCCGGGCGATGATCCAAGACGGCTTCCTGCGGCGGCGGCACGCGCCGCGAAGGCAGACAAAGACTAGGCTAACCGCGAGTAACCGAATGTTATTTGGTAGGCTCCATCATTTCAGAATGATGGAGCCTCGGATGTGTGACCATCTTCCTGCCGTGGTCCTAGCCTTCTCTCGTAATCCCAGTCTTTTCTCCTAATCCCAGTCTTTTCTCGCAATCAATGACAATGACCGATCCCGCAAGTGCTCGCCCGATCCTAATGTTCGATTCCGGCATCGGCGGCCTGACGGTGCTGCGTGAGGCGCGCGTGCTGATGCCCGATCGTCGCTTCGTCTATGTCGCCGACGATGCGGCTTTCCCGTATGGCGCTTGGGAAGAACCGGCGCTGAGGGCACATGTTCTGGAGCTGTTCGGCAAGTTGCTCGACCGGTTTTCGCCGGCCATTTCGGTCATCGCCTGCAACACCGCCTCGACGCTGGTCATCGATGCGTTGCGCGAAAGATTTCCCGGCCATCCTTTCGTCGGCACGGTGCCGGCGATCAAGCCGGCGGCGGAACGCACGCGCTCCGGGCTGGTCTCGGTGCTGGCGACGCCCGGCACCGTCAGGCGCCAGTATACGCGCGACCTGATCAGCAAATGGGCTCAGAAATGCCACGTCCGCCTGGTTGGCAGCGACAGTCTGGCGGGGCTGGCCGAGGTCTATATGCGTGAGGGCTTTGTCGACGAAGAGGCCGTGCGCACCGAGATCGGGCCGTGCTTCGTTGAACATGATGCGCTGCGGACCGACATCGTCGTGCTTGCCTGCACTCACTATCCTTTTCTTGCCAACCGCATGCGCAAGACGGCACCTTGGCCGGTCGATTGGCTCGATCCCGCCGAGGCGATCGCGCGGCGGGCGCTCACGCTGCTCGCGGAGACCGAGGTCAGGATTCGCGGCGAGGCGTTGCCGGAAGGCGCCGATCTTGCTGTCTTCACCTCAAAGCGGGTTGATTTCCCGACTCGCCGCCTGATGCAGGGGTTTGGGCTGGCGATTTCCTGATACCTGGGAACATCACCCGGACCGACACGTTTCCTTCCTATTGCAACAGGAGAAACGATCATGCCAGCCACATCAAAGGCCCAGCAGAAAGCCGCCGGCGCGGCTTTGTCCGCCAAGCGTGGCGAGACCAAGAAGAGCGAGCTCAAAGGCCCTTCGAAGGGAATGTACAAATCCATGAGCGAAAAGCAGCTCGAGGAATTCGCCGAGACCAAGCGTAAGGGTCTGCCGGAGAAGAAATCGAAGCACTAGCCCGCCGCGCGTCCGACTTGCCGCATCCGCAGGGCGATCGGTCCGATCCCACGGTGACCAATCAAACGCCCGCGGTCGAAAACCGCGGGCTTTGACATTGATGTGTCGGAGACGTTCCCCTCAGGCCGAAGCCAGACTTACCAGCGCGAATGGCAGCGCCGTACCTTGTAGCGTATGACCTTGCGATGACCATGCCGCCACACCACTTTTTTCTTAACCACGATTCGGCAGATTTGCCCGTGCCCGTGCCCGTGCCCATGCCAATACCTGGCTTGGGCCGGTTCCGGCGCGATCGCCATCGAGCCGACCAGCACCGCTGCACCCGCCAACGTAAGGAAGAACTTCCTCATATAAATTCAGGCTCCTCTTGCTCCAGTCCCTTCCCAATGCCGCTGGCGTAGACCCCCGCCACATCCGGCACCGCATTCAACGTCGAGGACCGTATCCGCCTGCCATCATCGACGCCAGCCGCAAGCTTGACACCGCTTAAATCTCCGTTTAATCAACCCACCAACACCGGGCCGCAACGCCCGGTGGTTTCTTTATGTGCGCAAGACGTTTGGGAAGCGCTCTATTTCCCAGTCTTGTGTAAAATGACGTGTCCCGTGGGCTTTCCGCCGCGTTGCGTGGGAAAACCCTGTCAGGTCTCGAAAACGGGGGCCAGAGGAGGGCGCGTTTCCTTCACCCGGACCATGAGGTTCCGGGTGTACTGTTTTGAAAGGGAATGCGATGAGCAAGCGCGAATCCGCGAAATACAAGATCGACCGCCGTCTCGGCGAAAACATCTGGGGCCGCCCGAAATCCCCAGTCAACAAGCGCGAATACGGTCCCGGCCAGCACGGCCAGCGCCGTAAGGGCAAGCTTTCCGATTTCGGCCTGCAGCTGCGTGCCAAGCAGAAGCTGAAGGGTCACTACGGCGACGTTTCGGAAAAGCAGTTCCGCAAGGTCTATGAAGAGGCGGATCGCCGCAAGGGCGACACCTCGGAGAACCTGATCGGCCTGCTCGAGTCGCGTCTCGACGCGGTCGTCTACCGTTCCAAGTTCGTGCCGACCATTTTTGCCGCTCGCCAGTTCGTCAATCACGGCCACATCAATGTCAACGGCAAGCGCGTCAACATCGGCTCGTACCGCTGCAAGCCGGGCGACGTCATCGAAGTGCGCGAAAAGTCGAAGCAGCTGGTGATCGTCCTGGAATCGGTAGGCCTGGCCGAGCGCGACGTGCCTGATTACATCGAAGTCGACCACAACAAGATGACCGCGACCTTCGGGCGCATCCCCGGCCTGTCGGATGTTCCATTCGCCGTGCAGATGGAACCGAACCTGGTCGTCGAATTCTATTCGCGCTGATCGATTTCAGCGTCTGCAATACCACCGAAGGCCGCCGTCGAGGCGGCCTTTTCTTTTGGCATCCGAAAATCGATTTCGATTTTCGGGCCGATGCGCTAATCCGGGCAGCAACAAGGATTTTGAGGCCGACGCGCCATGAACATGCTGCCAGACGCCAAAGCACTTGAACCGATTGCCGATGCCGCAGGCGGCTTTCATCCGCTGTTTGCCGATGTGCCGTCCTCCGTCGAGTTCAACAAGCTGCGCAAACGTCTGCTGCGTCTCGCCCGTCAGGCGATCGACGATTTTTCGATGGCGATTTCAGGTGATCGCTGGCTCGTCGCGTTGTCGGGCGGCAAGGATTCCTACGGTCTGCTCGCTTTGCTGCTCGACCTCAAATGGCGCGGGCTGCTGCCGGTCGAGCTGTTGGCCTGCAATCTCGACCAGGGCCAACCGAACTTTCCAAAACACATATTGCCCGACTATCTGAATAAATATGCCATTCCGCACCGCATCGAATATCGGGACACCTATTCGGTGGTGACCGACAAGATCGCCGAGGGCAACACCTATTGCTCGCTGTGCTCGCGGCTCAGGCGCGGCCATCTCTACCGCATCGCGCGGGAGGAGGGTTGCTCGGCACTGGTGCTCGGACACCACCGAGAGGACATACTAGAAACCTTTTTCATGAACCTGTTCCATGGCGGCCGGCTCGCAGCCATGCCGCCAAAACTGCTCAACGACGACGGCGACGTCATGGTGCTGCGGCCGCTCGCCTATTGCGCCGAGGCCGATCTCGAAAAATTCGCCGGCGCCATGAAATTCCCGATCATCCCGTGCGATCTGTGCGGCAGCCAGGATGGCTTGCAGCGCAACGCGATGAAGGTGATGCTCGACGACTTGGAAAAGCGCATGCCCGGCCGCAAAGACACGATGATCCACGCCATGACCAATGTGCGGCCCTCGCATCTGCTCGACAGAAAGCTGTTCGATTTCGCCGCCCTCAACGAGACCCTCACCACAAGGCAAGACGCTCCCGATGACATTTGACGATACCGCGATCGACTGGATTGCCACCCTTCTGTCCGACGCCGCCATTGCCGAGATCATGCCGCGTTTTCGCCGGCTGGATGAGGGCGACGTCCGCCAGAAAACCTCGGCAGCCGACCTTGTGACGGAGGCCGACGTGAATGCCGAGCGGCTCATCACCGTCAGGCTGCGTGAGCGCTATCCCCAGGCGATGATCATCGGCGAAGAGGCATGCTCCGACGATCCGGCGCTGCTCCATGGTCTCGGCGACGCCGATCTCGCCTTCGTCGTCGATCCAGTCGACGGCACCTTCAATTTCGCCTCCGGCGTGCCGCTGTTCGGCGTCATGCTCGGCGTCGTGGTGAAGGGCGAGACCGTCGCCGGCATCATTCACGATCCCGTCGGCAAGGACTGGCTGATCGGCGCCAAGGGCGCTGGCAGCCATATACGGCATGCGCATGGCACTCTGGAGAAGGTGCATGTCGCCGAGCCTGCACCGATCTCGCAGATGACCGGCGCGGTTTCCTGGCAATACATGCCCGAGCCGGAACGGTCACGGCTGGCGCGCAACCAGACGAAATCCCTATCGCGGTTCGGCTATCGCTGCGCGGCTCACGAATACCGCCTGCTGGCGAGCGGCCACGCCCACTTCGTCGTCTACAACAAGCTGATGCCGTGGGATCATCTGGCCGGTGTGCTGATCCATGCCGAGGCAGGTGGTTACGCGGCGCGTTTCGACGGCAGCGCTTATCTGCCTTCGCATGTCGGAGGTGGCCTTCTTGTCGCACCGGACGAAGAAAGCTGGCGCGAACTGCGCCGCGAGCTCTGGGCGGAATAGGCCGTTCGGCATCGATTCGGTTCAGGCCACGCCCGACCCATCTCGATTAGCCCGAGTTGCGCTCGATACCATTCCGATTTTCCCGGTCATGCGTAGGCGGAGCTGACGCCCAGGTTTCCGCGATGGCGACTATAGCGGCATTGATCGGTCCGCTCGGAATCGTCGGCATCACTGACGCGTCGACGATGAAGACGTTGTCGAAGCCGTTCAGCCGCAAATCCGGGTCGACGACTGCATCGGCATCCCCGCCCATCCTGCACGTGCCGGCAGGATGATGATGTGTGGAGGCAGCGCTCGCGATGAAAGCGTCAAGATCGGCGTCCGACCGCACCGGCGATCCCGGCAGGACTTCCACGTCGCGCCACTCGTCGAGCGCTGCATGATGACCAATCGTGCGCGCCGTCTTCAATGCCAACCGGAAAACCGCCCGGTCGTGTTCGGTTTCGAGATAATGCGGGTCGATGATGGGTGCATCGTTTCGGCCCGGCCCGCTCGGTGCGATGCGCCCACGGCTGGTCGGATGGGTGACGCCGCTTAGAATCGTGAAAGCCGGCCATAGGGCGGGGCACTCAGACCCTCTGCGGCTGATGGAGCGACGACGCAGGCGAGCACGATATCGGGGCTTCCCGTCGAACGGGTCGGATCGCTGCCGTGCAGGTACATCAGCGATTCCGAGTGCTGCAGGCGCGACGGCGGCAGCGGTTTTTTGGTGCTGTAGACATTTCCAAGGACCAGCAGATGGTCCTGCAGGTTGCGGCCGACATCGCGTCGGTCGGCCAGGCAGCGTATCCCCGCTTGCTTCAGCGTATCCGCATCGCCGATGCCCGATCGCATGAGGATGAGCGGCGAGGACAGCGCGCCGGCACAAAGAACGATCCTGTCGGCGGAGATCGTCATGCTCTCCCCGTCGCACACGACAGCCACACCCGTGGCCCGCTGGCCCTTCAGCACGAGATGCTCAACCTCGTGGGCCGTGAGCAGAGCGAGGTTCGGTCGCTCTATCACCTCCGGCGGCAGATAGGCATCGGCGACGCTCAGCCGCTTGCCGGCGCGGATGTTCAGCGAATTGGGGCTCGTGCCGGCCAGCTCGCCGCTGTTGTGGTCGGTCAGGACGGGGATCCCCATAGCCTGTCCGGCGGCCATATAGGCGCGGACGACGGGGCTGACTTCCGTATCCGGCAGATAAATATCCAACGGTCCGCTGCGGCCGCGCGACGGCGCATCGAAGGCGGTGAAAGCTTCGCTGCGGACAAAGCCCGGCAACAAGCCCGAAAAGGACCAGCGCTCGCCGCCGGCTGCCGCCCAGGGTTCGAAATCATCGGGATGACCACGCACATAGGCCATGGCATGCAGGCAGCTCGAACCGCCGACGATCTTTCCGCGTGGCCATTCATGCACGCGGTTTGCGGTAAAGGGTTGCGGCACTGTCCGATAGGCCCAGTCATAGGTGCGGCCTTGCAGCACCGTCCATTTCAGCGGGTCGGCGATATCGGGATCGGACGGCATCATCCCGGCTTCGATCAGGCCGACCTGGCAGGATCTGTCCTCGCTTAGCCGGCTAGCTATAACCGAGCCGGCAGATCCCGCGCCGACGACCAGCACGTCGAAATGACGTTTCACTTTTGAAGACCCCGCGCAGGCTGTCTGGCTAATAGGAAAACACGCTTATGCGGCAAAGGCGCCGGCATTCGATCGTTCCGTGATCCGTCTTTGCACGGACAGCAAATGCGCGCGCATGGCCGCCTCGGCTGCTTCGGGGTCACGCTGCGAAATTGCTTCGGCAATCAGGCGATGTTCGCCGTCGCGCTCTGCGATCCGCTTGGGGCAGGTGGGTGCCGCGGTACGTGCGATCTTCACCCGCGCATCGACGCCGACCTGGCGCAGCATCTTGTAGAATTCGGCGGCAAGATGGTTGCGGGCGGCAGCAACGATGGCGGAATGAAATGCGAAATCGACCGCGCCCGACGAGGCATTCTCCGGCGTTGTGGCTGCATCGATGATCCGGGCGGTCTCGAACGAGGAGGCGCGCAGCGATGCCAGCCGGGCGAGGCCCGGCTCCATCAGCAGGCGCAATTCCAGAACCTCGATTGGATTGGTTACCCTGACAAGCTCCTCGCCATATCGGGGCAAGGCGGTTGGCGCACGCCTGGCGCGCGCCGGTTTCAAATCGCCTGACTGACGCAGCACCTCGAGCGCCTTGCGAAGCTGGTGGCGCTTCACGTTCAGATGTTCGGCAAGGTCACGCTCGGAAGGCAGCTTGCCGCCACCCTGTTGCAACCGGCGGACCGCTGCAATGATGTCGTCGAGGTCCGACGGTACGATCTGCGGCTCGAATGCGTTCAAAACCAAATCTCCTGTCTGATCGGCAGCCGCCGACTCAACGTCCCGATATCACATTGTGACGTGGAATCGATGAACACGGCATTCAACCAACTCAACCAATCTACATCTGCGCCGGGTGGTTGACAACACCAGTTGCGCGATGGTTGAGTGCGGCAGTTGTTTCTTTGACGGCTCACATCTCGGTGGGGCCGTCCTTCTCCCGAGGACTGTGCATGCCGTTTGGGGAAACATTTGACTATGTCATTGTCGGAGCCGGGTCGGCCGGTTGCGTGCTTGCCAACCGCCTGAGCGAAGATCCTGATGTTTCCGTGCTGCTCCTGGAAGCCGGGGATTGGGATCGCGATCCGATGATCCACATCCCGCTCGGCTGGGGCAAGATCCTGACCGAGCGCCGTCACGACTGGATGTATTTCTGCGAGCCGGAGGCCAATGTCGGCGGGCGTAAAGTCGAATGCGCGCGCGGCAAGGTCATCGGCGGCTCCTCCTCCACCAACGCCATGGCCTATGTGCGTGGCAATCGCGGCGACTATGATCGCTGGGCAGCCAGCGGCCTCACCGATTGGTCGTTCGACAAGGTGCTGCCCTATTTCAAGAAGCAGGAGCGCTGGGAAAAGGGTGAGAGCGACTATCGCGGCGGCAGCGGTCCTCTGAACACCCAGTTCTGCCGCTACAAGGACGAGCTGATCGATGCTTTCGCCGCGGCCAGCCGGGATGCGGGATATCCCCAGACCGACGACTATAATGGCGCCATGCAGGAAGGTTTTGGCCGCCTGCAGATGACGATCGCAAACGGCCGCCGGTGTTCGACCGCGTCCGCCTATCTGCGCCCCGCCATGCGCCGCAGCAATGTCAAGGTGCTGACCGGCGCGCTGGCGACGCGGATCCTGCTGAAGGATGGGCGCGCGACCGGCATAGCCTATACCAGAGGCGGCGCTACCCACCAGGTTTTGGCGCGGCGTGAGGTCCTGCTTGCCGGCGGCGTCATCAATACGCCTCAGCTGCTGATGCTGTCGGGGATCGGCGATAGCGACGAGCTCGCCGCGCACGGCATCGAGACGAAAGTCGACCGTCCGCAGGTCGGCAAGAACCTGCAGGACCATGTTTCGGTGATCTTGATGTATCGGCGCAAGCAGCCGGGACCATTCCTTAAAATGATGCGGGCCGATCGTATCGGGCTGGATTTTGTCAAGACCTATCTCACCGGTAAGGGCTTTTCTGGCGATGTGCCAGGCGGGGTCGTGGCATTCCTGAAAAGCGATGCAAGCCGGCCATTGCCGGACGTCCAGCTGCTTTTCACCGCTGCACCGCTTGCCGCATGGCCTTACCTGTCGCCATTCAAGGCGCCGTTCGCCGATGGTTTTGCGACCCGCATCGTCGCCGTCCAGCCGGAGAGCAGAGGGAGCGTGAAGCTGGCATCGAGCGATCCGTCGGCGGCGCCGCTGATCCACCAGAATTTCCTGTCTTCGCCGCGTGACTGGCAGTCGCTTCGCGCCGGCTTCCGCGTGGCGCGCAACCTCGCTGCCCAACCGTCGATGACGCCGTTTATCGCCTCGGAATTCTTTCCGGGGCCGCAATGCCAGAGTGACGACGAGATCGATGAGCATATTCGCAAGACCTCGATCACCGTGCACCATCCCGGCGGTACCTGTCGCATGGGCGTCGACACCGGGTCGGTGGTCGATTCCGAACTGCGGGTGCGCGGTGTTGCCGGTCTTCGCGCTGTGGATGCTTCCGTGATGCCGGACCTCGTCTGCGGCAACATCAATGCGGCGGTCATCATGATCGCTGAAAAGGCCTCGGACCTGATCCGCAGCCGTGCCGAACAAAGCATGGCCGCCTGACCGGTAGCGCCCGGCATTCAACCAAAATCCTTTGGTTGAAAGAAAAATTCGAGTTGGTTGGGTCGCCGAGCAATTGCTACGGCCGCGGTAGCTTGATCTGCATCTGCCGAATTATCCGTTTTCTCGCACATTTCTGAGTTTTTCTGCCGCTTTTCGTGGCATTTGCCTTTCAGAAGAGCTCTCAACCAAAAACTTCAAAAATTCTCAGTTTTGGGATTGTCGAGCAAAACCAATCCGAATACGGTTGAGTTGGTTAAACGCATTTTCTTCGCGAAGAGAGGTGTCAGACATGTCCATGGCGCAACCAGCAGACCTTACCGTCACCAACAAGAAGGCCGCGCTGAAGGGTCTCTATGACGCCCTCTACGAAAAGAACATGTTTCCGTTCTGGGCGACATCGGAAGGCGTCGATCACGACGAGATCAAGCAGCTCATGGCGACGTCGAAGGCGATCCCCTTCGTCTGGTCCTATGCCGATATCGAGCCGCTGCTGCAGCGCGCCGCCGAACTGGTGACCATGGACGATAGCGAGCGCCGCTCGCTGATCCTGGTCAATCCGGGTCTTGCGCCCAAGCGCGCATCGGTCAGCACCATGTACACCGCCTACCGCCTGAACGATCCGGACGAGATCATGCCGCCGCACAAGCATTCGCCGAGCGCCATCCGTTTTGGCCTGACCGGCAAAGGCAACTTTACCGGCGTTGAAGGCGAGGATGTGGTTTTCGGCCCTGGCGACATGGTGCTGACACCGAACGACGCCTGGCACAATCACGGCACGGTTGGCGGCGAACAGGCAGTCAACCTTTCGGTTCTCGACCTGCCGCTGGTCGAGACACTGCACGCCGTGCATTTCGACCACAAATACACCGAGATGGTCGACGGCAAGGAAGTCGAGAAAAAGGTGCAGACCGCCCGTTTCCCGAGCGACTATTCGCAGCGCATCTACGGCGAGGGCGGCCTGATGCCGCGCTTCGTCGATCACAAGCGCGGCGGTGGCCTGTCGTCGCCGATGTATGTCTATCGCTGGGAGAAGATGGAAGCGATCCTCGATGCCCACAAGGATTGGGACGGCGACCCGCACGAAGGCATCGTCATCGACTATGTCGACCCCACCACCGGCGGCCCGGTCTTCCACACGATCAACTTCTACGTCCAGATGTTGCGGCCCGGAGAGAAGACGCTGCCGCAGCGCGAGACCGCCAGCCTGCTGTTGGCGCCGTTCCGCGGCAATGGCCATTCGATCATCGACGGCAAGCGCTACGACTGGAACCAGTTCGACACGATCGCCATACCCGGTGGTTCCTGGGTCGAGCACGTCAACGGCTCCTCGTCCGAGCCGGTCATCTTCTTCGGCGCGACCGATGCGCCGACCCAGAAGGCGCTGCTCCTCTACAAGCGCTGGGGCCGCAACCAGGCCGGCGATCTGCTCCGCATCGTCTAGTTTTGCAGCGGAAACTGTCCGCGCCGCCACTGTGGCGCGGACGCCGAAAAAGACGTTTCAGCAGCAAGGGCGTATGCATTTGGTTTCGGCGTTCAACACAAAGCAAATCGGCCATGTCGACTGTCCGGGCGGTGGTCAGGTCTGGGTCGACGGCAACATTCTCTATATCGGCCACATGCGTCCGCCGAGCGGCACGACGCTGGTCGATATTTCCGATCCGCGCAATCCGAAGAAGATCGCGACGATCGACGTTCCGCCGGGTTGGCACTCGCACAAGGTGCGCGCCCAGGACGGTCTGATGATCATCAACCACGAGCGCTTCGGCGATGCGGGCCCGGCCGAATTCGGCGGTGGCTTGGCAGTCTACGACACGACACGACCGGCAGAGCCGAAGCTCATATCGAAGTGGATGACCGGTGGTCATGGCGTGCATCGCTACGACTATGACGGCCGCTACGCCTATATTTCGCCAACCGCCGACGGCTATGTCGGCAATATCGTGATGATCCTCGACTTGATCGATCCGGTGAACCCGGTCGAGGTCGGGCGCTGGTGGATACCGGGTCAGTGGACCGGCGGCGGTGAAGAATACCCGTGGCATGACTACGTCACGCCGCGCTGCCACCATCCGCTGCGCATGGGCGACCGGCTCTATGTCAGCTACTGGCATCACGGCCTGTTCATCCTCGACATTTCGGACATTTCGAAGCCGAAGCTTGTCTCGCATATCAATTCGAGCCCGAGTTTTCCGCATCCCACGCATACGTGCCTGCCGATCCCGCAGCCGCTAAAGGGCCGTAACATCATGGTGGTGGCGGACGAGGATGTCGCCAAGCTCCGACCTTCGCCGCCGGCCTTCACCTGGATCTACGACATCACCGACGAGACGAACCCGCTGCCGATCTCGACCTTCCAGGTGCCAGGCCTCGACCCGGATGGCGAACCACAACCGCCGATGACCGGATGCCATCAGCCTTCCGAGCGGTTCAAGGGCACCATCATTCCGTTTGCATGGTTCGCGCAGGGGCTGCGGCTGGTCGACATCGCCGACCCGTTCGCACCCAAGGAGGTCGGCCATTTCATGCCTGATGCGCCTGAAGGCGCCGAGCGCTCATCTTCCAACGACGTCACCATCGACGACCGCGGCATCGTCTACCTGATCGACCGCATCCGTGGCGTCGACATCATCGAAACCAGCGTTCTCTAGGGGGACAGGTTGAGCGACAGCACGCGAAAATCCGCCAGTCACTACGCCGTCGGCAAGAAGAATCCGAACCTGCCGTTTCATCCGGCGGTGCGTGCCGGTGATTTCATTTTCGTCTCCGGCCAGGTGCCGAAGGACGAGAACAACAACATGATCAGCGGCACGATCGAGGAAGAGACGCTAGCGACGCTGAAGACCATCGCGCGCGTCATTGCCGATGAGGGCGCAACGCTCTCCGATGTCGTGCGGATAACGACGTATCTCGAGGATACGCGCGACTTCGGCCGCTACAACAAGGCGTTCCTCGAAGGCATCGGCGACGCGGTGCTGGCACGCACGACCGTCGAGGCAAAGGCCGTCATCAACACCAAGATCGAAATGGACGCCATCGTCTACAAGCCGCTGCCGGCCGGCAAGTAGGCCACGACACAATCGAGGAGACGACATGTACAAGCTTTTGGGACGCCAGACATCGGGCAACGTTCAAAAGGTGCTCTTCATGCTCGAAGAGCTCGGCGCGCCATATGAGCGCGAGGACTACGGCCGCCAGTTCGAAAACACCCAGACTGCCGAATACAAGGCACTCAACCCGACGTCGAAGGTTCCGACGCTGGTCGACGGCGACACCGTGATCTGGGAGTCCAACACCATCCTGCGC
Organism: Mesorhizobium sp.; assembly: GCF_004962925.1. Classification (GTDB taxonomy): domain Bacteria; phylum Pseudomonadota; class Alphaproteobacteria; order Rhizobiales; family Rhizobiaceae; genus Mesorhizobium. Next base: position 99,867 of record NZ_SUEO01000002.1, read on the forward strand.
TATCTCGCGGCATCCGGCGGCGAGCAGTTGAACGGCGCCACCCCTGCCGAAAAGACCGAGGTCGAGCGCTGGATGGATTTTCTGCTGGCGGCGGTCAATCCCGGTTATCTGGCCGCTTTCAAGGGCGCGAAGCTGACGCCCGAAGAGCAGACCGCCGAATACAAGGAACAGGTGAAGGACCTTGTGGCGCAACTCAAGATCATTGACGGGCATCTGGCCGGCAAGGATTTCCTGGCGCTGGGCAAGCTGACCATTGCCGACATCGCCTGCGCGCCGATCCTGAAGCGCTGCATCGACTTCAAGATCGACCGGCCGTCGCTGCCGAATCTGGAGCGCTGGGTCGCCGCGATCGCCGCTCGTCCGGCCTTCAAGGCGGCGACCGCTGCAGCTCCCGCAAAGGCCGCATGATGATCAAGCGCGCCGCCCTCATCGGACTGGGAACGATGGGTCCGGGCATCGCCGCGCGGCTTTCGCGCGGCGGGCTCGACGTGACGGCGTACGACATTTCCGAAGCTGCAATTGAACGCGCCCGCGGCATGCTCGATCTTGCCGGCGGAGTGCTGGACCGTCTCGACATCGAGGCGCCGACAGCGGGCGCCGGCACGGTGCGCTTCGTGCACACCATCGCCGAGGCCGTCCATGGTGCGGAGCTGGTCATCGAGAATGTGCCTGAGAATATCGACATCAAGGCCGAAACCTATCGCGCCATCGACCCGCTGATCGGTTCTTCGGTGATCGTCGCCTCGGACACCTCAGGTATTCCGATCACCAAGCTGCAGGCCCATATCTCGCATCCTGAGCGGATGGTCGGCATGCATTGGTCGAACCCGCCGCACATCATTCCAATGATCGAGGTGATCGGCGGCGAGAAGACCGCGCCTGAAACCGTGGCGACGATCCGCGAGCTGATCCGCTCGATCGGGCTGCTGCCGGTGGTGGTGAAGAAGGACGTCCCGGGCTTCGTCGAAAACCGCGTGCTCTATGCGCTGCTGCGCGAAGCGGTCGATCTGGTTGAGCGCGGCGTCATCGAGCCGGAGGATCTCGATACCTGCGTCTCCTGGGGCATCGGCTACAAGATCGCCGTCATCGGGCCAATGGCGCTGCTCGATATGGCCGGCCTCGATATCTACAAATCCGTCTCGTCGTTCCTGAACGCCGATCTCTCCAATCGGGATGATGTCGCGCCGATGGTTCTGGAGAAGACCGGTGCATCGAAGTTCGGCATCAAGTCGGGCGAGGGCATGTTCTCCTACACGCCCGAGCAGATAAAGACGCTGCAAGGCGAACGGGCGCGCAAGCTCGTCGCGGTGCGCCGCATCCTCGAAGGCCGGGAGTAGGCGATGGCACAAGTTGCGCGCAGCCGGGTTGGGGAGTTCTGCCGGTTGGCCACTTGTGCGCATGGGGCCGGGAACATCGCCGTGAAGGCGGATGTTCAAGCAGCGAATGTGCATGGGACGACAAGCCATGCAGGTTGAAACCATTCGACCCGCCGGTGGCAGACCGACCCACATCCGGCACGACGACCTCATCTCCGCCAAAGGCGTTTCGGTCGTCATGGGCGCGGATCAAAACCGGCAGCTGATCCTTAGGGACATCGACCTTTCGGTTCCAAAAGGGTCTTTCGTCTCCCTCATCGGTCCGTCCGGTTGTGGCAAGAGTACATTGCTCAAAGTGCTGGCCGGGCTGGTAAGTCCGAGCAGCGGCAGCGTTTCGATCGCGGGCCTTTCGCCAGGCGAAGCAGCGCGCAAACGGATGATCGGTCTCGTCTTCCAGGACGCCAATCTGCTGCCGTGGAAAAATGCCGTCGACAATGCCTCGATGCTGTTGGGCATCGCCGACAAGTCGATGTCGCGCTCGGCTCTGCGGGCGCGTGGACAAGAGATGCTGGAGCTGGTGGGGCTTGGCGATGCCGCCCACAAGCGCCCCAATGAACTGTCTGGCGGCATGCGGCAGCGGGTCGCCATCGCCCGGGCTTTGGCGCTCGATCCGGCGGTCTTGCTGATGGACGAGCCGTTTGGCGCGCTTGACGCGATCACCCGCGATTCGATGGGCCAGTCGCTGCTGGAGATATGGCAGCGGACCGGCAAGACGATCGTCCTCGTGACGCATTCCATCGACGAAGCCATTCACTTGTCGCGCCAGGTTCATGTGCTGGGAATCAACCCGGGACGCATTACCCAGAGCCTGGACATTCCGTTGCCTTATCCGCGCGACACTTCCGTGACCGAAGTCCCCGAATTCGTCAGGCTGGTGCTTCAGCTTCGGACCATGCTGCGCTCCAGCCATCAGCCGGGAGGCGCGTCTTGAGCAAGCAACCCGTCATCGATATCTCCCCGCCTGCTTCGGGCTGGACCGCGGCGACCAGCAGCTGGCTTCCGGCGGTCATCCTTCTGCTGGTGACGGTCGTGTTGTGGGAAGCCGCGGTGCGGATATTCTCCATTTCCTCCTTTATCGTTCCTGCCCCATCCGAGATTGCGAAATCGCTGGTCGCGCAATGGGACGTTCTCGTGCAGGCGGCGGTGGTCACGGCGGGTGAAATCCTGTTTGGCTTCCTTGTCTCGGTCATAGTCGGCATTGCGCTTGCTCTCGTCATCGTGCGTTTCGACTGGCTAGGGCGCGCACTGTACCCGCTCGTCGTGTTGTTCCAGAACGTGCCGAAAGTTGCGCTGGCGCCGATCTTCATCCTCTGGTTCGGCTACGGGCTTGCACCCAAGATCGGTCTGATCCTGGTCATCGCGTTCTTCCCGGTGACGCTGTCGATGCTGGCGGGCATGCAGTCGGTCGACCGGTCGCTTCTGTCGCTGATGAATTCGGTCGGTGCCAGCCCGACCCAGATCCTGTTCAGGATCCGCGTTCCCCACTCGCTTCCGAGCCTGATGTCCGGAACCAAGATCGCCGCAACCCTGAGCGTCATCGGCGCCATCGTCGGCGAATTTGCCGGAGCCTCGGACGGGCTCGGCTACGTCATCCAGTTCGCGTCGACCCAGCTCGATACGCCTCTGGTCTTTGCGGCGCTGCTGCTCGTTTCCGTACTCGGCATCGCCTTCTACTACGCAGCCGAAATTCTCGAACGTGTCGTGGTGCCGTGGGCACCGAAATTCAGCCAGGCCTAGGAACTTTCGAACAACCAACAAACAAGGGGAACAAACAATGCTGAGACGCTCTCTTATCAAGGCAGCCACCTTTGCGGCGTTTGTCGGCGCGCTTGGCTTCTCGAATGCGGCGCTGGCGGCGGACACGGTCAACGTCCAGCTCGACTGGGTAGTGCGCGGCAATCACGCCATGTTCTTTGTCGGCAAGGAAAAGGGCTTTTTCGCCAAGAATGACATCGATGTGAGCGAGGTCCGCAAGGGCTCCGGCTCGCCCGACGCCATGCGGCTGGTGGGCAACGGCAACGCTGAATTCGGCTTCGGCGATCTCCCCACGCTTGCCGTGGCAAGGTCGCAGAATGTTCCCGTCGTGGCGCTGGCGGCGGTCAACCAGCAGTCGCCGCTGGGCATCATCTCGCTCGCCAAGACGCTCGAGCTGACCAAGCCGTCCGACCTCAAGGGCCTGACCATCGGCATCCACCCGGCAGGATCGACCTACATCTTCTTCAGGGGCTTCCTGGCTGCCAACGGCATGAGCGAGAAGGACATGACGCTGAACAGCGTTTCGCCGCCTTACGAAAGCTACCTACTGCTCGGGCGTGTGCAGACAGTGGTCGGCTATCTCGACGCTGAAGTGCCCGAACTTGAAGCCAAGGCCGGCGGCCCGGGGTCGCTGAGCATCATGCTCGGCGCCGATCACGGCTGGAAAGCCTATGGCTCGGGGTTGTTCACCTCTGAAGCGATGATCAAGGACAAGCCTGATGTCGTGCGCCGTTTCGTGAAGGCCTACAGGGAAGCTTTCGACTATGTCGCGGCCCATCCGGAAGAAGCCGCCGAGATCACCGCGAAGGCCGTTCCTGGCTATGCCGAAAAGAAGGACGTGCTGCTGGCCCAGCTCAAGGCCGACATCGCCTCGACGTTCAACAGCCCAGCGACGAAGGAACACGGTCTCGGCTGGATGACGAAGGCCCAGTGGGAAGAGACCTTGAAGACGCTGACGGATCAGGGCGTGCTCAAAACGGCGCTGTCGGCAGACGACGTCTTCACCGACAAGTTCCTGGCGGCAGAGTAAAGGTTCAGGGCGATGTCTGAAGTGGCAAACAGTCAGCGTCTACCGGCAGGCCAACCTGCCGTCCGCGCTGCCGCATGTCACGGCCACTTGCCCCTTTGCGGCGCTGGCCCGGTCGAGCGCGATCTGCACCCGCGTGGTGTAGGCGTGGCCGACCAGGCCGCACCACAGCCGCTCGACGGGCAGGTTCTCGCGCTTGTCGTTGAGGATCGCAAACGTCCCGGTTTTTGGATCGAACCACAGCTCGACACGAGCGCTCCTGCCGGGCGCCGCGGTGGCGATTGTGGCCGAATACCAGTGGGCGAAGTCGGCGTTGCAGGAAAGCGCCTCGCGCCCCGCATTCGAAATCGTCAGCGGCACGGGATCGAGCCCGTCGGTGCCGGTTCGCACAGTAATGTGCCGCAATTCAACCGCGTTGGCGAACGAGGTGAACGCCAGCGTTATTGGAAGGACGTACCGCACAACCACCTTGCTTGAACTCCTGATACAATTGGTCAGGCAGTCTACCTCGCTTTTGCGCAATAACAATAAGAATATCTTGGGTCAACCGAACAGAGAGGGTAACATGTCTAAGTTTCTGAAGAACAGCGTAAGCGCTGTTATATTGAGCGGCCTCTTCCTCGGTAATGCACTTGCCGCCGAGGTCAAGTCCATTGCCATCCTGACGCCCGAAGAAGGCACCGATTATGGCTGGAACCAGCAAGGTATCGACGCTGCCAAGGCGGCGGCGAAAGCTGCCGGTGTCGAGATAGTCGTGGCGCAGGGGCTCGGCTATGGCGACGTGCGGCCGACATTGCGCGAACTGGCGGCTGACGGCGCCAGCCTGCTGATCGCTCACGCCAGCGGCTACAACACCTCGGCTCCCGAAATCGCCAAGGAAACCAAGGTGCCGGTGGCGATCGTCGATACGCCGACCGGTCTGGAGAAGGGCCTCGTCGCCGACTACACGCTGAGCGGTCACGAAGGCGCGTATCTTGCAGGCCGTCTAGCGGCCAAGATGTCGCGCTCCAAGTCGGTCGGCATCGTCGTGTCCGGCGAGCCTCCGTCGTGGAACTCGCAGTCGGCGGCGTTCGCGCAGGGGGTGAAGGCCGAGAGCCCGGACGTCAAGGTTACCTATGCTGTGATCGGGCCCGCCGCCTACAGCGATGCGGCCGGCGGCAAGCGCGTCACCGAAAGCGTGATCGCATCGGGCGCCGACATCATCTTCGGCCAGGGCAACGGCTCGAGCTTCGGCATGCTGCAGGCGGTCGAGACGACCAAGGCCGGCGATGGCGGCAAGGTCTATTTCATCGATGTCATCGGCGACAAGACGCCGATCGACAAAGGCTTCCTGCTGTCGTCGGTGGTCTGGAACATCGAGCCGGTCTATGCGGCGATGATCGCCGACCTGAAGGCCGACACGTTCGGCACCAAGAGCTACTCGATCGGCCTCAAGGACGATTCGGTCAAGCTTCTGAAAACCGCTGCAATCCCGGACGATGTTTGGGCTGAGATCCAGGCGCTGCGCGAAGACGTCATTTCCGGCAAGACCAAGGTCGATCCGGTCTATGATGCAGCCGCCGTCAGGGCGCTGATGACCAGCGTCGCCCAGTAAGGCGATTAACAGCAGGCTGCCGGAGGGGCGATCCGTTCGCCCCTCCGGACCGATTTCATATTTTCAAGGCCTTGGCTTTTATGAGCAGTGCTTCCTCATTGTCGGTCGCCAAGCGCGACATCGTCGCGCTTGAAGGCGTGACCAAACGGTTCCCCGGCGTCGTCGCCAACGACAGCGTCGATCTGGCGATCCGTCCAGGTGAAGTGCATGTGCTGCTCGGCGAAAACGGCGCCGGAAAATCCACTTTGATCGGCATGCTGTCGGGCCTGCAGCAGCCGGACGAGGGGCGCATATTGGTCGGCGGCGAGCCGACCACGATCACTTCGCCCCGCCATGCACTGGCGCTCGGCATCGGAACCGTATTCCAGCACATGATGCTGGTGCCGACGCTGACTGTCGCGGAAAACCTGTTGCTGGGCGGGCCGTGGTGGCAGCGCCCCAAGACCGAGGAGTTGGAAGCGCGTGTCGCTGAAATCACCAGAACGCTTGGCATCACGGTTAAGCTGCATGCCAAGGTGTCCGAACTTTCGCTCGGTGAGCAGCAGCAGGTCGAGATCCTGCGCGCCATGGTGCGCAACAGCCGACTTCTGATCCTCGACGAGTCGACCTCGATGCTGACGCCGAAGGGCATTGATGAGCTGGGCGCGCTGATGCGCCGCCTGGTCGAGCAGGGATTGGCGATCGTCTTCATCACCCACAAGCTCAAGGAGGCGGCGGCCTTCGGCGATCGCATCTCGGTGCTGAAACTCGGCCGCAAGGTCGGCGAGATTCCTCCCGAGCGGTTTCGCGCGCTGGGCGAGCAGGCGATCATTGGGGAGATCGTCGAACTGATGTTCGGCAAGCAGAAGGACGACCCGGAAGCGGCCGAGCGTGCCGTTCGTACCATCCGTGCCGAAGCGGCTCCCTTGCTTGAAGTCCGTGATCTCGGCGTTGCACCGACAGACGATGCGCCGGGCCTGTCGTCGATTTCGTTCGACATCCGTCCAGGCGAGCTGCTGGGCATCGCCGGTATCGACGGCAATGGCCAGAAGCAACTGGCGGAGGCGTTGGCCGGCCAGCGTGCGACGGTGGGCGGTTCGGTGCGGCTGCAGGGAGCGCCCATCGAGGCGCTGAGCGTCGGCGAACGTCGCCAGAGAGGCCTTCGCTACCTGACCGACGACCGGCTCGGTGAGGGGACGGTCGGCACCTTCCCGGTCTCGATCAATTTCTTCCTCAAGCAGGTCGGCGCGGCGCCCTTCTGGCGCAAAGGCGTCGAGCAGCGCGCCGAAATTGACAAGCGCGCCGCTCAACTGGTCCGCGAATACGACGTGCGCACGCCAAGCCTGAAAACGCCGGTTGCCCGGCTCTCCGGCGGCAACATCCAGAAGGTGCTGCTGGCGCGCGAACTCGCCGAAGGCGCAAAAGTGGTGATCTTCAACAAGCCAACCTACGGGCTCGATCTCGCCAACACATTGGCTTCGCGCCAGCGAATCCGCGATACGGCGGCTCGCGGCCTTGCCGTGCTGCTCATCTCCACCGATCTCGAGGAGTTGCTCAGCATGTGCGACCGCATCGCCGTCATCTCGAACGGGTCGCTCGTCGGCACCGTTGAGAATGCCGACGACGCCCGCACCAAGATCGGTCGCTTGATGATCGGACTTGCCGCATGAGCATCGACATCGCCCCAGCCACCAGCGCAACCGCACTCGATGCCACGGCTGCGATGGCTACGCGCCGCGACATCCAGCATCGGCTGCTGATGACGCTCGGCCCTATACTGGCCGCCTTGATCATCGCCGGCTGTATCCTGCTTGCCGTTGGTGTCGATCCGCTCGCCTATTATGGTTTTGTGCTCAAGCGAGGGCTTTTATCGCCGCTCGGCATTCAGCAGACGCTGACGCGCATGGCGCCGCTGCTGTTTCTTGCCGCCGGCCTGATCGTGGCCTTTCGCGCCGGCATGTGGAATCTCGGCGGCGATGGCCAGTTCCTGCTCGGCGCGGTAACGGCGGCGGCCAGCGCTCCGGTTCTCGTGGAGGTCATGCCGGCCTGGCTGGCGCTAATCTGCTCATTCGTCATTGCCATGGTGGTCGCGATGATCTGGTCACTGGTGCCGGCGCTGTTGCGGGCCTATCAAGGCGTCAACGAGATCATCACCACGCTGATGATGACGTTTCTTGGCACCTCGCTTGCCAATGTGCTGGTCAAGCTGATGTTTCGCGATCCGGGCACAACCGTGCCGCAGACCCGCACCTTACCGGTCGAGGACCGGCTGCCGCGCCTGTTCGACACGACCATCACCAGCGGATTGCTTCTGGGACTGGTGGCGATCATCACCGTACATCTGGTGATGACACGCACGGCCTTCGGCCTGAAGTTGAGGATCGTCGGGGCTAACCCACGCGCAGCCATCCATGCGGGGCTCGGCGTGCCGAAGCTCACCATTGCCGTCTTCGCCATTTCGGCCGGGCTGGCCGGCCTTGCGGGGGCTGTCGATATCCTCGGCGTCCAGGGTAACGTCCGCGCCGACTGGAACCCCGCTTACGGGCTGGCTGTCATCCCCGTCGTGTTCCTCGCCCGCATGAACGGCTTTGCCGCCATCGGTTTCGTGTTCCTGCTTTCGGTGCTGTCGATCGGCGGCGAGAGTGCTGCCCGCCGCCTCGGCGTGCCTAACCATTTCACGCTGGTGCTCGTCTCCATCGTGCTGATCGTGCTCGCGCTCGCCGAATATATCGATCACCGCTATAACCAGTCGCGAAAGGCCTGAAGCCATGACCGGGCTGTTCAGCGAAGTCTTTCTCAGCGCGCTTTTGTTTGGCGCGGTCACCGCGGCGATTCCGCTGCTGCTGGCCGGCCTCGGCGAACAGATGTCCGAGAAGGCCGGGGTGCTCAATATCGGCATCGAGGGCATGATGCTGGCCGGCGCCTATCTCGGCTTCGTCGGCGCCTTCTATTCCGGATCGCTGTGGCTGGGCTTTCTCACCGGCGCGGGCGGCGGTATCGCCGTGGCCCTGGTCATGGCGCTGCTTTGCGTGCGCATCGGGCTGAACCAGATCGTCATCGGCATTGCGCTGACCTTGGGACTTGAAGGCCTGACGGCACTGCTCCACCATTTCCAGTTTTCGCGCAGCTACCCCCGCCTGCCGGCGGTGGATGTGACCGTCATTCCGTTGCTGTCGGCCATTCCGGTCATCGGGCCAGCGCTGTTCAGGCAGCATCTCATCGTCTATCTGGCGGTCGCGCTGGTTTTCGCCATGGGCTACATCTACCGGCGTACGCAGCTTGGCCTCAACCTGCAGGCCGCGGGCGACAAGCCGGCAGCCCTTGACGTTGCTGGCATCGACGTCGTCAGAACTCGTACCATTGCCGTGCTGACGACTGGAGCGCTGGCCGGGCTCGGCGGTGCCTTTCTTGCCAATGTCGGCGCCGGCCTGTTCATTCCCTTCATCACCAATGGCGCAGGCTTTCTCGGCATCGTGCTGGCCATGCTGGCGCGTGGTCGCCCGGTCTGGGTGCTGTTCGGCGCGTTGCTGTTCGGCGTCTGCCTGTCGCTGACGACGGCCATGCAGGTAGCCGGCATCAACATACCGACCGACGTCATCCAGATGCTGCCGTTCCTGGCGGTGATGGTCATGCTGGTGCTGTTCGGCCGGCGAGCCAGTCTGCCGGCAGCGCTCGGCATTCCATACGAGCGCGGGGCGCGCTGATCACAGGTTAATGCGCGGACGGGACCCGCGCCAAAAGAGGAGACAAAAATGTCGGATACCAAGGTCTACCTACTCGACGGCGGCTCGCTCGTGCTCGACGGCTATCACGTGTTCTGGAATCGCGGCCCCGGCGGCGAGGTGCGCTTTCCCGTCTATTCGATCTTGGTCGAGCATGCCGAGGGCCGGTTTCTCATCGACACCGGCTACGACTACGATCACGTCATGAAGGTGCTGCCTTTCGAAAAGCCGATCCAGGAAAAGCACCAGACCATTCCCGGCGCCCTGGCGCTGCTCGGCCTCGAGCCGAAGGACATCGACGTTGTCGTCAACTCGCATTTCCACTTCGACCATTGCGGCGGCAACAAGTATTTTCCGCATGCCAGGAAGATCTGCCACCGGACCGAGGTGCCGCAGGCCTGCAATCCCCAGCCTTTCGAGCATCTCGGCTATTCCGATCTGAGCTTCTCGGCCGAGGCTGCCGAAGCGCGTGGCGCGACCGCGCAATTGCTGGAAGGGACGACGCGGGCCAACTCGACCTTTGAGGGCGTAGAGGGCGATGTCGAGCTTGCCAGGGGCGTCAAGCTGATCTCGACGCCGGGTCATTCGATCGGCCATTACAGCCTGCTGGTCGAGTTTCCCAAGCGCAAGCCGATCATGTTCACTATCGATGCGGCCTACACGCAGAAGAGCCTTGAAACGCTTTGCCAGGCGGCCTTCCACATCGACCCGGTGGCGGGCGTCAACTCGATGCGCAAGGTGAAGAAGCTGGCCGAAGACTATGGCGCCGAGCTGATGTACTCGCACGACATGGAAAACTTCAAAACTTACAAGACCGGCACGCAATTCTACGGCTGATCGCCACCGACCGGAGACAAGACCATGCGCTATTTCGAACACGCCGAACCGGTCATCACGCTGACCGCAGGGCCGGTGAACGCCTATCCCGACGTACTGCGCGGCCTCGGCCGCACGGTACTCTACGATTACGACCCGGCGTTCCAGCTCTTTTACGAGAGGGTGGTCGACAAGTCGCAGAAAGCGATGCGGCTGTCGAACAAGCCGGTCATTCTTCATGGCGAGCCGGTGCTTGGCCTGGAGGCGGCCGCAGCCTCCCTGATCACGCCGGGCGACGTCGTGCTCAACCTTGCCTCCGGTGTCTACGGCAAGGGATTTGGCTATTGGGCGAAGCGCTATTCGCCGCATCTGCTCGAAATCGAGGTGCCCTACAACGAGGCGATCGATCCGCAGGCGGTTGCGGCAATGCTGAAAGCGCATCCGGAAATCACCATCGTTTCCGTCTGCCACCATGACACGCCGTCGGGCACCATCAACCCGATCGACGTAATCGGCGCGCTGGTTTCGGCGCATGGCGCCTATCTGATCGTCGATGCCGTTTCGTCCTTCGGCGGCATGAAAACGCATCCGGAGGACTGCAAGGCCGATATCTACGTCACCGGCCCGAACAAATGCCTGGGCGCGCCTCCCGGCCTCACGATGATGGGTGTCAGCGAGCGGGCGTGGGCCAAGATGAAGGCAAACCCGCTGGCGCCGCGCGCGTCGATGCTCAGCATCGTCGACTGGGAGCATGCGTGGTCGAAGGACAAGCCGTTTCCATTCACGCCGTCCGTCGCGGAGATGAACGGGCTCGACGTCGCGCTCGACCTCTATCTCAATGAGGGAGCGGAGGCGGTGTGGGCGCGCCACGCGCTCACCGCCAAGGCCATGCGGGCAGGTGTCGCGGCCATGGGCCTGTCGATCTGGGCCGCCAGCGACAATATCGCGTCGCCGACCACGACCGCCGTCCGGACGCCTGAAGGCATCGATGAGAAGGCGGTTCGCCAGGCCGCGCGCGCCCGCTACGGCGTGGTGTTTTCGTCTGGCCGTGCTGAAACATTAGGGAAGCTGACACGCATCGGCCATATGGGCCCGACCGCCCAGCCGATCTATGCGGTCGCGGCGCTGACGGCACTTGGCGGCGCGATGAATTCCTTGGGCCAGAAACTCGCGGTCGGCAAAGGCATCGACGCGGCGCTGGCCGTTATCGACGCCGAAAATCACCAGTTCACAAATTGAGGGAGCGTTGTCATGACTGAACGGCTGGCGGGAAAGACGGCCCTGGTTACCGGGGCCGCACAAGGCATCGGAAAGGCGATCGCCGCGCGCTTGGCCGCCGATGGCGCGACGGTCATCGTCAGCGACATCAACGCGGAAGGCGCCGAAACGGCGGCCGCGTCGATCGGCGGAAAAGCGAAGGCGATCGCCGCCGACATCTCCGACCCTGCATCCGTCAAGGCACTCTTCGCCGAGATCCAGGTGCTGACCGGGGGCATCGATATTCTGGTCAACAATGCCAGCATCGTGCCTTTCATTGCCTGGGACGATGTCGATCTCGACCATTGGCGCAAGATCATCGACGTCAATCTGACCGGCACCTTCATCGTCAGCCGCGCAGGAACGGACCAGATGCGTGCAGCGGGCAAGGCCGGCCGGGTGATAAGCATCGCCTCCAACACTTTCTTTGCCGGGACGCCGAACATGGCGGCCTATGTCGCGGCCAAGGGTGGCGTCATAGGCTTCACCAGGGCGATGGCCACAGAACTCGGCAAATACAACATCACCGCCAACGCGGTGACGCCCGGCCTGATCGAGAGCGACGGCGTCAAAGCGAGCCCGCATAACGAGGCGTTCGGCTTCGTCGAGATGCTGCAGGCGATGAAAGGCAAAGGGCAACCGGAACATATTGCCGATGTGGTGTCGTTCTTGGCCTCGGATGACGCGCGCTGGATCACCGGCCAGACGTTGAATGTCGACGCCGGGATGGTGCGCCACTAAAAGCGCGTCGCGTCTGAAGGGATTCATGCGAAGCTCGTTAATTATATTTGTTCGCGCGAAACCGGAGACCCGATATGAAAGCTCGGCCCGCAATTGGCGCACTGGCCGTTGTCTTCGCCTTGGTTGCCGGCCCGAACGAGGCAAGATCGCAGGAACGCGCATGTCGCAGTCCCGCTCCCATCGACACCATAAACGAGATGTTCTCCGCGATCTTCGCCTGTTGGGAGCCGCCGCCCGGAACCGCGGGCATGACCCTGACGCTGCAGTTCTCAATTCGCCGAAACGGCACACTTATCGGCAAGCCTCGCGCCACTTACTCCCGTCTCGGGAATGATGGCGCCCTCAACCGGGCCTTCGTGGCTTCCGTCCTCGATGCTCTCGACAAGGCTCTGCCACTGCCCGTTTCGGACAGCATGGGTGGTGCGATTGCAGGGCGTACGCTGTTCCCTCGCTTCACAGCAGCGAGTGGGCGTGCATCCTAAAGCGCGTCCGGCAATGTGCATTAAACCGGCGGGTTTTGCGGCTGGAAGAATTTGCCGCGTTCGGCGATCAGCACCATCACCAATGCGCCAAGCGACACGCTGCAGAATCCGGCGGCCAAGGGCGTCACCGTGCCGTTGAAGGCTTGGCCGATCAGCGTGCCGAGCAGGCCGCCGAGGAAGGTCTGCATAAACCCCAGAATGGACGATGCCGTGCCGGCCAGTTGGCCAAGCGGCTCCATGGCGAGCGCGTTGAAATTCGCGCCGAGGGCGCCGAACGGGAACATCGCGCAGGCAAAGAAGGTGATGAAAAGCCAGAGCGGCATCTTCATTTGGATGGAAACGATCAGCCAGGCGAGGCTGATGGCCAGAAACAGGAGCAGCGCGCTCTGCGAGAGGCGGCGCATGCCGATGCGGCCGACAAGACGCGAATTCAGATAGTTGGAGAAGGCAAGCACCGCCGCGACCCCGGCAAAGATGACGGGAAACAGCTCGCCGACTTTGAACACATCGACGTAGATCTGCTGTGCCGAGGCGATGAAGCCGAACATGGCCGCGAAGAGGAAGGTGCTGGCAAAGGCGTAGCAGAGCGCGATGCGATTTGTCAGCACGATGCGGAAACCGCCAAGGACGGACGATGTCGTCAGCGGCCGGCGATATTCGGGATGCAGTGTTTCCGGCAGCCGCAGCAGCGACCAGGCCGAGACGATCAGCGCGCCTGCCGCCATGGTGATGAAGATCCAGTGCCAGGAGGCAAACAGCATGATGAACTGGCCGATGCCTGGCGCCACCACCGGAATGGCCATGAACACCATGAAGATCAGCGACATCACCTCAGCCATGCGCCGGCCGTCGAACGCGTCGCGCACGATCGAGACGGCGATGACGCGCGTGGCGGCCGCACCGATGCCCTGCACCAGCCTGCACAGAAGAAGAATAGCGAACGATGGGGCGATTGCCGCCGCAGCCGCTGCCGCAACATAGATCACCAGCCCGACGACGAGCGGAGCACGGCGCCCGAAGCGGTCAGAGATCGGTCCGAAGAAGAGCTGTCCGCCGCCAAAGCCCAGGATGTAGGCGGCAATCACATACTGGCGGTGGTTTTCATTTTCCACGCCCAGCGAGGCGCCGATTTGCTGAAGCGCCGGCAGCATGATATCGATGGCCAGCGAGTTGAGCGCCATAAGCGCCGCGCACAGTGCGATGAATTCCCAGCGCGGAATAGGCAAGGTGCTTGCCCGTTGCGGCGCTTGTGCATGCTGATCCACGGCAAAGTCCGATCTTCAAACGAAAAAGCGCCGGCGCGCCGGCGCATTCATTCGTCTTATGCCCCGATACCGGGGAGGTTGCCGAGGTGGGGGCTGGCCCGGCGTTTAGCGCATGACCCCGAAAACCGGGATCGATTTTCGGAAAGGATCATGCGCAAACAAATTCAGGCGGCGCCTTTGACGCTGACGCCCTTTTCGACGAGGAACGTCTGAAGTTCGCCCGCCTGGAACATCTCGCGGATAATGTCGCAGCCACCAACGAACTCACCCTTGACGTAGAGCTGAGGGATCGTCGGCCAGTTGGAGTATTCCTTGATACCTTGCCGCAGCTCGGCCGAAGTCAGCACGTCCACGCCCTTGTAGTCGGCCCCGATGTAGTCGAGGATCTGCACGACTTGACCGGAAAATCCGCATTGCGGGAAACCGGGCGTGCCCTTCATGAAAAGGACGACGTCGTTGCCCTTCACTTCGCTGTCGATGTAGTCGTTGATACCGCTCATAGAGAATCCTTTCATACCCGCGGGAGTCGGGCTCGAAACATACCCTTTCAAATAAACCCATAGGTTGCCTGAAACAAGACGTTTGCCGCCTCGTCACGCAAATGGCGCAAAGGATGGCCTGATATTGGGCCAAGAGCATCGGCCAGTTATTTCCCCGGGAAGCGATGAAAAGGCGACATAGCGCGGCGATCCTGATTGGTGTTCTGCTTGTCGCAACGGCCTTGATCTGGTGGTTTTGGCCGTCGGAGCACCCGTCTGTCACCGTCGGCGGCGAGCTGCCCGGACCATGCCGGGATTTTAGCTTCGAGGCGGTTCCCTACATCGTCTGCGAGATCGATCTTCGCAGCTACGACGTCGCTGTCTTCCACGCCGGCGACGACGGCAAAGCCTTCGGCTCGCTGGAAAAGTTCGACAAGGCGATGTCGGGCAAGCGCCGGCCCGTGCTGCTCGCCATGAACGCCGGCATGTATCATGAGGATATGGCGCCGGTCGGCCTTCTCGTCGAAAATGGTCACGAGGTGGCGCCGCTCAACCTCGCCGACGGCGAGGGCAATTTCTTCCTGAAGCCGAACGGCGTTTTTCTGGTCCGCAACGACGGCAAGGCGGCGATCATGGAAACGAACGCCTATGCCGCCGCAAAGCCGGATGTGGCATTCGCCACGCAGTCCGGCCCGATGCTGGTGATCGACAGCCGGCTCCATCCCCGCTTCGAGGCGAACGGCACGTCGCGTTACATCCGCAACGGCGTCGGCGTGCGTGACGAAAACACGGTGGTGCTGGCGATCTCACGCTCGCAAGTCAGTCTCGGCAGCTTTGCACGCCTGTTTCGTGATGAGCTGCATTGCCCCAACGCGCTTTTCTTCGACGGCGTAGTCTCGGCGCTGTCGAATGGCGAGAGGATGATCGTCGGCGGAAACTATCCGGCAGGGCCGATCATTGCCGTCTCAGCGAAAAGGTGACGAAGGGGTTGGACGCGGAAACTCAGTCCGGCACGCTGGTCTGCAGGGCGAGCGCGTGCAGCACGCCGCCCATATTGCCCTTCAGCGCGTCGTAGACCATCTGATGCTGCTGGACGCGGCTTTTTCCGCGAAAGCTTTCGGCCACCACCTCGGCCGCATAATGGTCGCCGTCGCCAGCCAGGTCGCGGATCGTCACCTTGGCGTCCGGAATGCCTTCCTTGATCAGCCGTTCGATGTCGTGCGCGTCCATTGCCATGCGAGGATTCCTTGTTCAGGTCGTGATCTCATAGATATGATCGAAATGGCGGATGAACCAAGCCGAAACAGCCCCACTCGATCATATCACGGGTCCACGACCTCATTTGCCATGAAGCGAGGAAACCAGGATTCGTGGGCAGCGGTCAATTCGACGACAGGGATCGCCCGCGCCGCGCCGAGTTTCAATTCACCGCCGCCGGTCGAGCCGATCCACGGCGCGAAGATACCGAGCTTGCTCTGCTGTTCGCGAATGGCGTCCCATTCCTTGCTCTGCGGATCGATCGACAGCGCCAAGAGGTAGCGGCCCTGATCCTCGCCGAACCAGACCGGGATCGGATCGGTCCCGACCAGGCCCGGGACGGTCGCGCCGATGCCGGACGCCATCGCCATCTCAGCCAGCGCGACCGCAATGCCGCCATCGGAGACATCATGTGCTGATGTAACGACGCCGGACGCAATCAGGGCGCGCACATGGTCGCCGACGCGTTTTTCATGGTCGAGATCGACCGGCGGTGGCGGGCCGTCGGTGCGGCCATGAATGTCGCGCATATAGGCCGACTGGGCGAGATGCGTTCCCCACATGGACGGCGCGCCGACCAGCAGGATCATCTGACCCTCGGCGGCAAAGCCGATCCGCGTCATTTTGGACCAGTCGGCGATCAGTCCGACGCCGCCGATGGTCGGCGTTGGCAAGATGCCTTGCCCGTTGGTTTCGTTGTAGAGCGAGACATTGCCGGAGACGATCGGAAAGCCGAGCGCGCGGCAGGCGTCGCCGATGCCTTTCACGGCGCCGACCAGTTGGCCCATGATCTCGGGCCGTTCCGGATTGCCGAAATTCAGGTTGTCGGTCGCGGCAAGCGGCAGGGCGCCGGTGGCGGTAAGGTTGCGCCAGCATTCGGCTACCGCCTGCTTGCCACCCTCGTAAGGGTCGGCCTCGCAATAGCGCGGCGTCACGTCGGAGGAGAAGGCGAGCGCCTTGGTCGGATGACCTTCAACGCGCACCACGCCCGCATCGCCGCCCGGAAGTTGCAGCGAATTGCCCTGGATCAACGTGTCGTATTGCTCCCATACCCAGCGGCGCGATGACAGGTCGGGTCCGCCAAGCAGTTTCAGCAGCGCCTCGGGGACGTCCGCTTGAGGTGCATCGCTGGCCGCCAGGGGCGCCGGCTTCTTCGGCTCGGTCCACGGACGGTCATATTCCGGCGCCTGGTCGCCAAGGTCCTTGATCGGCAGATTGGCGACCTCGTCGCCCTGGTGCAGCACGCGAAAGCGCAGATCGTCGGTGGTCTTGCCGACGATGGCGAAGTCGAGGCCCCATTTGTGGAAGATCGCCTCGGCCTCTTTTTCCTTTTCGGGGCGCAGCACCATCAGCATGCGCTCCTGGCTCTCCGACAGCATCATTTCGTAGGCGCTCATGCGCTCCTCGCGCACCGGCACCTTGTCGAGGTCGAGCTCGATGCCGAGGTCGCCCTTGGCGCCCATCTCCACCGCCGAGCAGGTGAGGCCGGCGGCACCCATGTCCTGGATGGCGATGACGGCGCCGGACGCCATCAGCTCGAGGCAGGCTTCGAGCAGGCATTTTTCGGTGAAGGGGTCGCCGACCTGGACGGTGGGCCGCTTCTCGTCGATCTTGTCGTCGAACTCGGCCGAGGCCATGGTCGCGCCGCCGACACCATCGCGGCCGGTCTTGGCGCCGAGATAGACGACCGGCAGGCCGACGCCCTTGGCTTCCGACAGGAAGATGGCATCGGTCTTGGCGAGCCCCGCCGCGAAGGCGTTGACCAGGATATTGCCATTGTAGCGCGCGTCGAAATTGACCTCGCCGCCGACCGTCGGCACGCCGAAGGAATTGCCGTAGCCGCCAACGCCGGAAACGACACCGGCAACCAGATGTTTGGTCTTGGGATGGTCCGGCGCACCGAAGCGCAGCGCGTTCATCGCCGCGATCGGTCGCGCGCCCATGGTGAAGACATCGCGCAGGATGCCGCCGACACCGGTCGCCGCCCCCTGATAGGGCTCGATATAGGAGGGGTGGTTGTGGCTCTCCATCTTGAAGACGACGCAGTCGCCGTCGCCGATATCGACCACGCCGGCATTCTCGCCCGGACCCTGGATGACCTGCGGCCCGGTGGTGGGCAGCGTGCGCAGCCACTTCTTCGAGGATTTGTAGGAGCAGTGCTCGTTCCACATCGCCGAGAAGATGCCAAGCTCGGTGAAGCTCGGTTCGCGACCGACCAGGTCGAGGATGCGCTGATATTCGTCGGGCTTCAGCCCGTGCGCGGCAATAAGTTCCGGAGTGATCGGGGCGGAATTGGAAATGGTCATGGGCGGCAATTTATATCCTTGGGATCGAGTCCCGTCTTATCGCAAGCTTTGCAGCCGATACACCCCACCAAGCGACGAAAACGATGAATAGCCACAGGGGCAGCAAGTAGCGAAAGATCGCCACTCGACCCGCCGGTTTCAAGCCGGTTCAGGAGAAGCTGTCGTAGCCGGCACGGCCCTCGTCGAGAAGCCGCCTGATCACCGCGAGACCATGCGCTAAGTCCTCTCGCCGTTCGGGCTGTGACACGCCAAAGCGGACGCCATGGAAAACCTGTTCGGAGCGCCCCGCCTTGAACTCGTCCTCATCGTCGATCAGCACGCCATGCTCGAGGCAGGCTTGCTTGAAGGTGCCGGAAAGCCATGGATCGGGCAAAGTGAGCCAAACGAAGGGCACGTTATCCAACGCCTTGAAGTCGAAGCCGTCGAGTGTCTCGCGAACGATCCCTATGCGCGCGCTGATTTCGGCAATGCTGCGTTTGCGCATCTCGCTGGCCCGGCCGGACAGCACCAGCCGGCTGCCCACCTCTGCCAGCAGGAAGGCGAGGCCGCCGGTCATCATCTTGTGGGCGACCCTGATGCGGTGGCGATAGGCCGGCGGGCAGGCTAGCCAGCCGCTACGAACACCCGCCGCGACCGATTTCGACAGGCCGCCGGCAACGATTGTCCGTTCCGGCGCATATTCGGCGAGCAACGGTGTTGGGTCGTCTGTCATGCCGCCATAGAGATCATCCTCAATCAGGACGACATTGTATTGACGGGCGACGCGCGCGATGGCCTCGCGGCGCGTTGCCGACAGCGTCACCAATGTCGGGTTCTTGGCCGTCGGCATCAGGAACATTATTTTCGGATGTTTTTGCGCACAGACGCGCTCGAAATCATCGGGATCGATGCCTTCGTCGTCCGCCGCCACCAATGCGGTCCGGCGCCCGATCAGGCCGGCGCTGCGGGAAATCTGCGAGTAGGTGAGGTGCTCGAAGACAACATAGTCGCCGGGAGTGGTGAGCCCTGCAATTGCTGCCATCACCGCGGCATGGGTGCCGAGCGTCGGAACGATGGTATCCGCGGTCGGGCGAAAGGAATTGCGCGACAGCCAGCTTCTGCCGGCCTCAAACCAGCGGTCCGGGAAATCGCGCGTGTAGCTTGAAATCTCGTGAGGGTAGTCCTGCGTTGTGCGCGAAAGCATATCGGCGACAATGGCGCCCTGGCCAATGTCGGGCGCGGCCGTGCTGTCGAGGCGCAGTTTGTCGCGAGGCGCATCGAAGTAGCGCGTGCCTTGCTCGACGGGTTCCAGGAAATCCGGCTTCGCGACATCCGGGCGCTGCGTCAGGACATAGGTCCCGCGCCCAACTTCGCCGCTGACCAGTCCGCGTTCCCGCAGCAGCTGGTAAGCCCTGCCGACAGTGCCGACGGTCGTGCCGATATCGTATGCCAGATCCCGTTGCGGCGGCAGTTTTGTCCCTGCATCGATCACGCCCCGATCGATGTCCGTTTCAATGGAATCCGCCAACCGCTGATAGAGCGGGCCGGTGCCTGTGGTGAGATCTGGAAGCCAACTTGTCATGGTAACAATTTTCTATATTGCGCCGGAATATGAGTCAATACATATGAAACGTCTGGCAAAAAAAGGGTACAATCGCAGATATTGGCGGAAAACAATGGATACAATCGACACAACTCACTATGCAGAAGCTGAGTTACGGACTGCGCGGCCATCAGGTCGGAGGACCTATGTCAATCGTCTCGTCCGCGTGGTCAGATCGCTTTTCATGTGGATCGGCACCATGGTCGATCGTCGGCGGAGCCGGCTGGTACTGCTGGAGATGACGGACGATCAGCTCAAGGACATAGGCATCTCCCGCTCCGATGCCCACCGTGAGGGTTTGCGGCCGTTCTGGGACTGAGAATGCGTCGTCACGGTGACGGAAAGTTTCTCGGCGGATTCCATGGAATTGCTCCCATGCGGCATAAAGCAGGATAAAATCCCACTGTTTGCTCGGCTCAATCAAACCGAAAAGCTCGCTACTCCGCTGCTTCCGCCCGAGAAGGTAGCCGCAGCCATTCGCGGCAGTCGGCCAGCGCGCGCGACGTCACTGCACGCCGTTTGGCGACGGTCTTGTCCTTGCCGCGCAGGCGCTTTCCCTCGGATTTCGGTGCTTCCACCGGAGGGAACAGGCCGAAATTGACATTCATCGGCTGGAAGGAGCGCTTTCCCGGTTCGTCGTCGGAAACGATATGACCGCCGGTGATATGGTTGAGCAGCGCGCCAAAGGCTGTGGTCATCGGCGGCAGCGCCGGCGCGTGGCCCAGCCGCTCGGCGGCGGCAAAGCGCCCGGCAAGCAGGCCGATGGCGGCACTTTCGACATAGCCCTCGCAGCCGGTGATCTGGCCGGCAAAGCGCAGGCCGGGCCGCGATTTCAACTGCAGCGAATGGTCAAGCAGCGTCGGCGAATTGATATAGGTGTTGCGGTGCAGGCCGCCGAGGCGGGCGAAGTCGGCGTTTTCGAGCCCCGGGATGGTGCGGAACACGCGCACCTGCTCGGCGTGCTTCAGCTTGGTCTGGAAGCCGACCATGTTGTAGAGCGTGCCCAACGCATTGTCCTGGCGAAGCTGCACGACGGCATAGGCCTTCACCGATGGATTGTGCGCATTGGTCAGCCCCATCGGCTTCATCGGCCCATGGCGCAGTGTCTCGACGCCGCGCTCGGCCATGATCTCGATCGGCAGGCAGCCGTCGAAATAGGGCGTGCCTTCCCATTGCTTGAATTCGGTTTTCTGGCCATCGACAAGCGCCTGCACGAAAGCAAAGTACTGCTCCTTGTCCATCGGGCAGTTGATGTAATCCTTGCCGGTGCCGCCGGGCCCGACCTTGTCGTAGCGTGACTGGAACCAGCAAATGTCCATGTCGATCGTGTCGAAATGGACGATCGGTGCGATAGCATCGAAGAAGGCGAGCGCATCGGCGCCGGTCACTTCGGCGATCGATTGGGCGAGCCCAGGTGCGGTCAACGGGCCGGTGGCGATAATCGCCTGGTCCCAGTCCGCAGGCGGCAGACCGGGCACTTCCTCGCGCTGGATGGTGATGAGCGGGTGCGCTTCGAGCTTGTTGGTCACCGCTTGCGAAAACCCGTCGCGGTCGACGGCAAGCGCGCCGCCGGCCGGCACCTGGTGGGCATCGCCAGCGCTCATGATCAGCGAACCGGCCAGCCGCATTTCGGCGTGCAGCAGGCCGACGGCGTTGGTTTGCGCATCGTCGGAACGGAAGGAATTGGAACAGACGAGCTCGGCCAGCCCATCCGTCTTGTGCGCATCGGTGCCGCGCACGGGACGCATTTCATGCAGGACGACGGGAACGCCGGCTTCGGCCGCCTGCCAAGCGGCTTCGGAGCCGGCGAGGCCGCCGCCGATGACGTGAATGGGGTTCTTGTTCATGAGCGCCGAAATAGTCGCTTGTAGCTGCGATTGCAATCGCCCGAGGTCGCCGCGCTGTTGGCGCCAAGTGCTGCAATCGTCTACTGTTGGAGAATGGACGGGAGCCTCGGGATATTTGCCAGAGCGACCTTTCTGACAGTCGTGATCGCCATGGGCGGATCAGCGGCCGCCGGCGAACTGGCCGCGACGGCCTCCAAGCGGATCCCCATATGCCACGGCTACAGCTGCAACTATCGCACGATGCTGGCGCTTGGCCCCGGCGACGGCGCGCGTTTCCGCTCCATCCTGCGTGCGGGCGCGGGTTCGCCCCAAGCCGAGCGTTCCGCTGTTAAGAAAGCTGTCCGCTATTTCGAGCAGCGCATTTTCCGGGCCATCGGCGTTCGCGATCTGCCGCAGTCGGAATTCGGTGCATCGCGCATCGGGGGCCAGATGGATTGTGTCGACGAAGCGACCAATACGCATGCGCTGCTGGTCTACCTTGCCGAGCGAAAATTGCTCAGGTTTCACCAGGTCGAGGACAATGCCTCGCGAGGCCTGTTTGTCGATGGGCGCTATCCCCATTGGACGGCGGTGATCAGCGACCGCCGGGGCACCGAATGGGTGGTGGATTCCTGGTATGCGGCGATGGGCGGCGCGCCGGACATTTTTCCGCTGAGCCAGTGGAAGAAACGGGGCGTGCTGGAAAGCGGTGCGCTGGACTGACGACAGGGACGTCCCGCCAAAACGGCTCTCCCAAAATCCCCCTCAGAGTGCCTGACCCTGAAAACAACAACACCCGCCGGGGGAGGAGGTCCGGCGGGTGTCGTTTTGCTGGCCGATCCTCGGGAGGAGGTGAAGATCGACCGTATTCGTCATCGCCGGGGAGGAGGTCGGCTTTGACGAAATTCCTTTCGCCTGATGAGGGGGGCGAAACCCCAGGACGAAACTCGTTTCGTCCTTTTAAACAGCGCCCGCCGCGGG
>NZ_SUEO01000002.1:122321-127980 GCF_004962925.1 Mesorhizobium sp.
CGCGGGAGGAGGTGCGGCGGGCGCCGTTTTTGTGGTCAACCCTCGGGAGGAGGTGAAGGCTGACCGTATTCGTCAGGGTCGGGGAGGAGGTCGACCCTGGCGAAATTCCTTGATTAGATCGCCTTGCGGGCGACGGTCTTGATCTCGTCGCGGACGATGCCGAGATCATGAAGCTGGCGGTTCGAAAGGCGACCCAGCTCGGTAACCGTCGAGCGATAAACGCGCCAGTTACGATAGTTGCGGATCAGGTTCATTGTCGTTCTCTTTTCAAGTCAAACTGGTTCGGACCATTTGCGGTCCGAAAAGGATTAGACCGCCTTGCGGGCGACGTAGTGGATGTCGCTGCGGCTGATGCCGAGGTCGGTCAGTTCGCGGTTGCTCAGGCGGCTCAGCTCGGAAACGGTGTCCCGGTAGCGGCGCCAGTTGCGGTAGTTGCGGATCAGGTTCATGGTATTTCTCGTTTCGTCTTTCTTTCGGATCATTCCGTCTTTGTGTACGCCCAGAAGATAGGTGGGGTCATATCGATTTAAAAGCGCTATTGGTGCATGGCAGCAATGCAAATTGTGCAATGCACCATCACGGTGCGCTCACGTGTTCGACATAGATAAACCGGAATCGGAAAATGTCGTGGCGTCAACGATTTGGCCGGGTCGGCTGAAAAAAAGACCAAGCTGGGGGAGAAAGGTATGGCGAGCTATTCGTCACGCGTCACGGCCGATATCGCACGATGGCTGCAGGCCGGCCTGATCGATGCCCCGACAGCCGACGCGCTGACCCGCGACGTCGAAGCCAATCAACGGAGATCGCTGAGCTTCGGTTCGATCCTGGCGATGATGGCGGCGCTTCTGTTTGGCGCGGCCATCCTGATCTTCGTCGCCGCCAACTGGGAAGCCATCCCGCGGCTGGCGCGGGTGGCGGCGCTCTTCGCCATCATCATCGCCGGCTATGTCGGCGGCGCGGTGCTGAAGACACGCGACCATGCTGCGATCGGCGAGGCACTTTGGATCGTCGCCGCAGCGGCATTCGGCGGATCGATCGCGCTGATCGGCCAGATGTATCATCTGTCCGGCGACGAGGCATCGGCCTTGATCACCTGGGGCGCGGGCACAGCCTTGGCGGCGGTTGCGCTGCGCTCGAACCCGCTGACCGTTGCGGCGGTCGGCATTGCCGACGCCTGGCTGATCCTCACGGGGTTCGACTATTTCAGGCGCGCGGAATTTCCGCACCTCTTCGTCGTTATGGCGATCGTGCTGTTTGCCATTTCATTCTGGACGCGCAGCCAAGCGGCGCGCCACCTGATCATTCTTTCGGTGCTCTTCTATCTCGTGCTGATGGTAATGGAATACGAAACGCTGCAGGTCGCTGTCCCGCTCGTCGTCGTGTCGGCGGTGCTTTTCGCGGTTGCGATCTTCGCCGCGGGGTCCGTCGACAGGATCGTCCGGCTTGGCGGCCGGCTGCCTTTGCATGCCTTGATCGGGTTTCTCATCGGCCTGGCGATGATCCAGTTCGAACTGGCCGATGAAAGCAACAACAGCGGCTTTGCCATTGCCTCGGCCATTGCGCTTGCCGGCATTGTCGCAGCAATCGTGCTGGGAGGCCGCGAGAGCAGGGGCTTGCGCTGGGTTGCCTATGCCGGCTTCGCCTTCGAACTCGCCATCATTTACATGGTGATGCTGCAGTCGATGCTCGACACGGCAGGCTTCTTCCTGGCGGCAGCAGTGCTTCTCGGCATCCTTGCCTTCGTCATCATCCGCATTGAAAAGCGCATGAGGTCCCCGAGCGTGGAAGGAGCGGCGGCATGATGACCGGTAAAAAACTGATCATTTCGGCGGTGGTGCTGGCGCTCGTCCAGATCGGTTTCCTGAGCTGGATAATCGCCGGCCGTGCGGCGATCTTGCGCGACGGCAGGCAAGTGCTGCTGAGGGTCGAACCGGTCGATCCGCGCGATCTCCTGCGAGGCGACTTTATTCGCCTTGGCTATGAGATTTCGCAGATACCGGTGAAGCTGATCGCCAATGTTCCGGCTGGTAAGCTGTCCAGTGACGACACATCCATTGTGGTCAGGCTGAAGCAGGGCGCCGACGGCTATTGGGGTGCGACCTCGGCCTGGTTCGGGCAAGCACCGGCGCCGGCAGCGTCGGACGAAGTCGATATCGTCGGACATGTCGCTGCGGGGTGGGACCTCAGCGCAGCAACGACAATCGCGCCGGATTACGGCATCGAACGCTTCTATCTGCCCGAAGGCGAGGGGATGGCGATCCAGAACGACATGCGGGTGCGGCCGTTCGGCGTCCGTGTTGCAATCGCGGCCAACGGCACGGCGCAGATCAAGGCGCTGATGGACGGCGACAAGACGCTGTTCGAGGAACCGCTTTATTAGAATTGAAAAGCGTGGCCGGCTCGGACAGCATCAAACATGACAATTATCCTGACGACACGAGAAGACGTAAATCTCAGCTCTGTTTTCCGCGTCGCCTGGAAAAAAGACACGGTGCAAATCAGCGACAAGGCCTTGCAGCGCATCGCAGAGTGTCGCGCGTCGTTCCTGCGTCTCATTGAAACCGACCCTGTACCGGTCATCTATGGCGTAACCACCGCCATGGGAGAACTGGCGAGCAGGCGGCTCGAACTTGGCGAGCGGGGTCGCCATGCACGCATCAAGGCGTTTGCAGCCGCCACATCGTTCGGCGAGCCTTTGCCGGATCGCGTGGTGAGAGCGATCGTGCTCGCCCGCCTGGCGAATTTCCTCGAAGGAAATGCCGCGACGACACCACGCATGGCGCTCGCCGTAGCCGCGATGCTGGACGGCGGACCGATGCCCATGGTGCCATCCTCCGGCCAGGGCGGCGCCGGTGAAATCCTGGCCCTCTATCCGCTGTTTGCAGAGCTTTCGACGCGCTTCGACCTGGAGGTCAAGGAACGGGGCTCCCTGATCAACGGTTCGCCTTGCGCTGCCGCACTTGTGGCCGATGCGGCCTTGGCGGCTCGCCGCCGCATTCGCCTTGCCGAAAAAGTCTTTGCGCTTTCGATCGAAGCGTTTCGCGCGCCGCTCGAACATTACGATCCGGCGCTCGATGCGCTTTGGGGCGATGAACACGAAGCAGCGGCCCTGCGGGGATTGAGGGAGTTTCTTGCCGGCGCCGGCACTGGGCGCCGCAACTATCAGGCGCCGGTCAGCTACCGCATCGTCCCTCGTATCCTCGGACACGCGCATCGCGCGTTGGCATCGGCAGAGCGGGCTGCCACCGTGTCGCTCGCTTCGGTCTCGGACAACCCGGTCTACATCCCGCCTGATGACGGGCACCCACTCGGGCGCTGCATCAGCACGGGCGGCTATCACAATGCCATGGCAACACCCGCTCTGGATGATCTGGCGGCGATATGGGCCGACATCTGCCTCTTGTGCGACCGCCACGCCTCGAAGCTTCTGAACGGCAAGGTATCGCTCCTGCCGGATCTGCTTTTGACGGGGCGGGATTGGAGCGACAGCGACGGTCACGGCAATGTCGGCTATGTGCCGATGGCGATCACGGGCTATCTGGAGCAGGCGAAACTCGCGGCCCAGCGCACTTTCATCCCGGGGACGGAATCGGCCGGCGCCGGGCAGGACGATGTCGCGACGACGGCCTTCCTCGCATGGACGAAGGAAGCACGCGCCGGCCGCTGCCTCGATGCCGCGATGGCGATGCTGGCTGTGATCGCTTCGCAAGCATTGCATGTCACCGAGCGCGAGGCTCCTCCGGCGCTTCAGTCGTTCGCCGCGGATATCAGAAGCATCGTGCCGCCGGTCGGCGGCGATCGCGTGCTGGGGCCTGAACTGGCGAATTTGACCGAATGGTTCACGCGCCAGGTTTTCGAGGAGTAGGCCGCCCCAATTAGTGGTGCGGATGAAGCGGACCAGCCCGCACTGGCGGGCGTCGGATCCTGGACATCGATGTTTCTGTATCCACAAATAGTTGTTGTTGTGCTAAGGGTTTTCGTATACACAAAAACCTATGATGTTCGTTTGGGACGAACCGAAACGCATGGCCACCCTTGAGAAACATGGGCTGGATTTCGCGTCTCTGGACGAGACATTTTTCCTGAACGCTCGCATCATCCCCGCCAAGGCGAACCGGTACTTTGCGATCGGCCGTCTGGCGGACAACACCGTTGTTGTCGTGTTCGCCTATCTTTGGACCGAAGGGCTTTCGGTCATCACCATGAGGCGCGCAAAATGCCAAGGAAAGGAGGCTGGTCGAATGATCCGCAAGAAGAGCAAGTTCGAACCCGGTCGCGGCTACACCAAGAAGGATTGGGATGAGGCAGATATCCCCGCGCTCGCCGATGAGCAGCTAAAGCAGGCCAAGCCATTTGCCGAGGTATTCCCCGAGATGGCGGCGAAGATGGAAAAGAACCTTGGCGGCCGTCCTCCACTGGAGAAGCCGAAGAAGGCCATCAACATCCGGCTCGACCAGGACGTGATTGAGAAGTTCCGCCGCACCGGTCCAGGCTGGCAGAGCCGCATCAATGAGGCGCTGAAGGCCGCAAAGGTCGGCTGAAGCCCGCGAGAGACCGTCCGACTGAAAACGCAAACAAGCCCGCCACACGCACGGCGGTGCTGGGAAAATGATCGGCGCGGCGATGGTGATCGGCTGTGGCTGCGGCCTGGAGCGTAGCCGTCAAGGCGGAGACGGCATTCGACTGGCTGACGATCAGGCAGCTGGTGCGGATGAAGGGACTCGAACCCCCACGCCTTTCGGCACTGGAACCTAAATCCAGGGCGTCTACCAATTCCGCCACATCCGCATTGCCCGGCCAATCCCATGTAGCCATCATTCTGTCAATGTCGCGGTCAAAATAGGGGCCGTTGGTTGGCGCATGATCCCGAAA
Source organism: Mesorhizobium sp. (assembly GCF_004962925.1). Classification (GTDB taxonomy): domain Bacteria; phylum Pseudomonadota; class Alphaproteobacteria; order Rhizobiales; family Rhizobiaceae; genus Mesorhizobium. Next base: position 127,194 of record NZ_SUEO01000002.1, read on the forward strand.
TCGAAATCGATTTCGAAAGGATCACGCGCCAAAATCAAGGTGCTACAGCGTCCTTTGCGCGCCCAAGAGGACGCGCGGCGCTGTAGACGCGAAGATGGTTGAAAATTAGCCACGCCTGTGACAAAAGGCGTGTCGAATGTGACGGGATGCGACGATCCGCTTCTGCAGAATGTGATAAGAAGTAGGAAAAACAAAGACTTATTCACATTTTGGAGCGTATTTCTGGAGGATTTGAGCCGCGTTGGGCGGACAGATCCTGAAGTCCCGTACCAAAAGCCATTCTCGGCAAGATCATACCGGCAGGTTGTAAACGGCAGGAGTCGTTTGGCGGCCTCATTGGTGAAAACAAAGGTTCTATGATGCAGGTCACCGAAACGCTCAACTCCGGTCTCAAGCGCGAGATCAAAATCACCGTGCCGGCCGGTGACATGGAAGCCAAGCTGATGGCGCGGCTTTCCGATGCCAGGAACAAGGTCCGCATCAACGGCTTTCGCCCCGGCAAGGTGCCGGTGCAGCACCTGCGCAAGGTCTATGGCAAGTCGTTCATGGCCGAGGTGGTCAATGAGATCCTCAACGATTCGACCCGTTCGGTCATTACCGGGCGCGGCGAAAAGGCTGCCATGCAGCCCGAAGTGATCATGACCGAGGACGAGAAGGAGGCCGAGAAGATCCTGGCCGGCGGCGCCGACTTCGAGTTCCGGCTGAACTACGAGATCATTCCGCCGATCGAGATCAAGGATTTCTCCGACATCAAGGTGACGCGCCAGGTGTTCGACGTGCCTGACAC
>NZ_SUEO01000300.1 GCF_004962925.1 Mesorhizobium sp.
GCCCCAGCCGACCGGCAGGCCGCCGACATTGTCGGCTTTCAGATCTTCGCCGGTATAGATCGCCACCACGCCCGGCATGGCGCGGGCCGCCGTCACATCGATCGCCCCAAGCCGGGCATGTGCATGCGGCGAACGCAGGAACGCGCCGAACAACATTCCCGGCCGCTTGATGTCCGCGACGTAGTTGCCGCGCCCTGTGACGAAGCGCAGATCCTCCTTGCGCTTTGGCGACGCGCCGATGCCGACCACTTTTGACATGTTCATACGCCCCTCACTTCGCATCGCGCATGGCGGCAGCGCCGGCGATCACCGATTTGACGATGTTGTGGTAGCCGGTGCAGCGGCAGAGATTGCCTTCCAGCCAATCGCGCACCTCCGTCTCGCTCGGGTCGGGATTGCGCCCGACGAGGTCGACCGCGCTCATCAGCATGCCGGGCGTGCAGAAGCCGCATTGCAGCCCGTGGTTTTCATGGAAGGCCTGCTGCATGGGGTGCAGCTTCGCCTGCCCGGCGGCAAGGCCTTCGACCGTCTTCACCGACCCGCCATCCGCTGAGACCGCCAGCATGGTGCAGCTCTTCACGGACTCGCCATTGAAATGCACCAGGCAAGCGCCGCACTGGCTGGTGTCGCAGCCGACATGCGTTCCAGTGAGCGAGAGCTGCTCGCGCAGCAGCTCGACCAGCAGCATCGCCGGTTCGACCGAGACGCTGATCGGGCGTGTGTTGAGCGTGAGACTGATTTCCATGACGGGCTCCAAATCCTAGGCAAGCAAATGTGCGCGGTCGATCAGCCATGCCGCAAGCACGCTGTCGCCGACTTTGAACGGATTCTCGAAAAAACGGCGCTCCGGCACATAGGCGACGAATTCCGCCTCGCCGGCCGCGTCCAGCATCACCTTGACGAAATTGCCCTGATACTCGATGCCGAGGATCGTGGCCGGCACCGACGCCATGTCCTGATCGGACAGAGCCGTGTCCTCGCGGAAGAGCTCGACATCGTCGCGCCGCACCGCGATGTCGATTGCTTGGCCGGCCTCAAGCCGGGCACCGGCGTGCATCGGAATCTGAATGCCGGCGATCTCGGGGCTCGCGATCATCGCCCGCGTGCCGTTGATCTTACCGACCTTGCCGCTCAGCACATTCTGCCCGCCAAGAAACTCCGCGACGTAGCGATCCTTCGGTGCGGCATAGATTTCGCGCGCCGGACCCGACTGCTTGATCTTGCCGTTTTCCATGACCACGACCATGTCGGCGAGCGCAATCGCCTCAAGCTGGGTGTGCGTGACATGGACGAAGGTGATGCCGAGTTCGCGCTGCATGCGCCTCAGCTCGGCGCGCATCCTGATGCGCAAATGTTCGTCGAGCGCCGACAGCGGCTCGTCGAGCAGCAGCACCCGCGGTTCGGTGATGGCCGCGCGGGCCAGCGCCACGCGCTGCTGCTGGCCGCCGGACAGCTGCGCCGGGAGACGGTCGGAAAACTCGGTCATCCGCACCTTCTCGATCATGGCGTCGGTCTTGGCATAGCGCTCGGTCTTCGAAAGCCCGCGAACCCTGAGCGCGAAGGCGATGTTGTCGCGCACCGTGAGATGCGGAAACAATGCGTAAGACTGGAACATCATCGCCGTGCGGCGCTCGACCGGTGGCAGGCCGACGACGTTCTCGCCGCCGATCAGGATCTCGCCAACGGTCGGATCCTCATGCCCGGCGACCATGCGCAGGATCGTGGTTTTGCCGCATCCTGACGGACCGAGAATGCAGCAATAGGCGCCGTCCGGGATCTTCAGATTGACGCCGTGGACCGCATAGGTGAAGCCGTCATAGCTCTTGGCGACGCCGGCGATTTCGATATGGCCCTTGCCGAGGTTCATGCCGCACCTCCCTGCTGGCCGGGGGCGCGCGCCTCACGCCGCTTCTGCATGAAGGCGATCGTGCCCAGGCTTGCGCCGATAACGAGGAAAGAGACGATCGTGGTAACGGTGCCAAGCGCATAGAGCGCCGGCGAGGTGATATTCAGCGTCATGCTCCAGATCTCCAGGGGCAGCGTGTTGAGCGAGCCGGCAGTCTGCAGCGTCCGGGCGAATTCGTCATAGGAGAGCGTGAAGCCGAACAGCGCGACGGCGACGATGCCGGGCGCCAGTACCGGGATCACGACTAGCCGGATCGTCTGCCAGGGCGAGGCACCGAGGTCGCGTGCCGCCTCCTCCCAGGCATGGTCGAAGCGCGACATTACGGCGAACATGACCAGCACGCCGAAAGGCAGCGTCCATGAAAGCTGCGCGCCAAGCGCGGAGGTGAACAGGCTTGCGTCGATGCCGACTGCGTTGAAGATGAGCCCGACGCCGATGCCGAGCACCAGGCCCGGAGCGACCAGGCTGCCGATCATCATATAGAAAACGACCGTGTCGCCGGCGAAGCGTTTGCGAAAACCAAGTCCGGCCAGAAAGGACACGACGACGGTCAGCACCGTGACCACCAGCGCAAGCTTGAACGAGCGCTCGAAGGAGCCTTGGACGTCGCCGGTGCGAACCTGCGTGAACAGGTCGACGAACCAGTGCAGCGACAGGCCTTTTATCGGGAAGACCAGCCCGCCGCGCAGATCCTGGAGCGAAAGGATATAGATGCAGGCCATCGGACCGTAGAGCGCCAGCAGATAGAGCGTGAACAGGATGGCAAGCACGTAGAAAGTCCACGGCCGGCGTCCACTGGTTGGCGCGATCGCCCGGCTCCGGCGCGCCGATACGCTGGTGGCGACTACGTCCGAGACACGGGCCAGGCTCATCGCGTGATCTCCTTGCGGATATCGACGAAGCGGATGATCAGCCCAACCGTAATGACGAGGATTATCGTCAGCAGAACAGCGCTCGCCGCGGCGGTCGGATATTGCAGCACCGAGATGTTCTCGTAGAAGGCGCCGACGACCGACGCCGAGCCGCCACCCGACATCACCTTGACCACGAAGAAGTCGCCCATGACAATCGAGATAACGAAGATCGAACCGAGGGCAATGCCGCTCTTCGACAGTGGCACGATGATCAGCCGCATGATGTCAAAGCGGCTGGCGCCGGCATCGAGTGCAGCCTCGACGACGCGCTTGTCGATGCGGCCCATGGCGTTGAAGATTGGCACGATCATGAAGATCGTCAGCTGGTGGACATAGGCCACCACCACCGCGAAGCTCGAAAACAGCAGGAATTCGAGTGGCTGGTCGATCAGGCCGAGCTTGAGCAAGGCCTCGTTGACCAGCCCTTCCTTGCCGAGCAACGGGATCCAGGAAATCATTCGGATGATGTTCGAGGTCCAAAACGGCACGGTGCAGAGCAGGAACAGCCCAAGCGCGAGCAATTGATTCCTGACATGGAAGACGAGGAAATAGGCGACGAAGAAGCCGATGAGGAGGCTGAAGAACCAGGTCAGTACAGTGAACTTGATCGTCTCGTAGTAGAGATTGAACGTCAGTCCCGAAGTCAGGATCTCGGTGTAATTGTCGAGGTTGAAGGCCGGGAACAATCCGCCGAAGCCATCGGTTTCGAAAAAGCTCGCGGCCACCACGGCGATGAGCGGCAGGACGAAGAACGGGATCAGCACGACGACCAACGGGGCCACATAGGCCCATCCGGCCAGATTTCGCTTGAACGCAGCGCTTTGCGCCATCGCGGCTCTCCGAAGATTTTCGGATGAAGGTATCAATCGGGCACGGCGCGCCCGATCCCGTTGCGCTTCAGGCGACCTTGAAGTCGTTCCAGCGCTTGTTCATGTAGGCAGCCTCGTCCATCAGGGTGTTCCAGCACGAGATGTTCTTGACCCGATCGAGGAAGGATCCGCCATCGCGCACCGTGCCTGCCTTCTCCATCGGGATGCCGTAAGGATCCTTGATCTCGTCGGGCGCAGGCTTGCCGTCGTACCAATAGTCCCATTCGGCAGCGGTGAGGAACGGCTTGGCCTTGGTGGGCACCGGGCTGTAGTAGCCGTAACGGGCGACGAAGGCACCCTGCCAGCCCGTGTAGTACCAGTTGATGTACTCGTAGGCGGCTTCGAGCTTCTTGCCGGTGAGGTGCTTCATCAAGCCCATGCCGTTGCACCAGCCGCGATAGCCTTCCTTGTCGCCCTTCTTGTTGACCGGCGCATAGACGCACGGGATCTCCTTGACCCGAACGGCGGCGACGGCCGGCGACCACATGGACTGAATGATCACCTCGCCGGCCGCCATCAGTTGCACCGACTGGTCGAATGTTGTCCAGGTGGCGCGGAAGTGGCCCGACTTCTTCAGTTCGATCAGTTTGTCGATCGTGAAGTCGATCTCGGCCTTGGTCATGTTGCCCTTATTGCCGTACTTGATCAGGTCGGCACTCTCTAAGCACAGGGCGGCGTCCATGATGCCGATCGCCGGCACGTCGAGGATCGCCGCCTTGCCCTTGAACTTCGGATCAATTAGTTCCTTCCATTCGGTGACCGGATGGCCGACCAGATCGGGACGATAGCCGATCGAATCTGCATTGTAGACTTGCGGCAGGAACGTCGCCCATTCGGTGACGCCGTCGTGCAGCTTAGTCGCGTCGGGCGTCTCGATATACATCGCTTCGTAGGGCGAAATGCCCTGACGCGACACGACGGCGCCGTCGATCTCGCCCTTTGTGAAGATCGGCAGGATATTGTCGAACTCCTTGATCTTCTTGACTTCGATGCCCTGGATGACGCCGCGCTTGGCGGCAAGCTTGGCCTGCCAGCCTTCAAGGTCGGCGATATCGACCGAATTCGGCTGGGTGATGAAGCGATTGATGGCTGCCGAGGTGTCGAGATTCTGCATCGTCACCTTGAAGCCGAGATCCTTGGCGGCCTGGTCGCCGATGGCCTTCACCACCGAGTACGAGACACCGAGGTGGCGCAGTTCGATGTCCTTGATTTCCTGGGCCCAGATCGTCGGAAACCCGCCGATTGCCCCCGATCCGACGGCAGCCCCGGCAGCGGCAGCGCTGCCTTTGAGAAACTTTCTTCTGGTCAGTGAATTCGTCGACTCTTTCACCTGTTTCATGGTCAAACCCTTCCCCTGCATGCCGAACCTGTTGTCGGCAATCCACATTCTTTCGATGTCTGGCTGTCTGCTTGGGGCAGGATATATTTTTTGCGCGATGCGCCAAATTAGAAGTAAAAATTTCAATCATAAGCGGGGCAAATCTGCCGCCAATATGGGCAGCGGGTAAGCACCTTCTTGCCAAAACATATGCAGAAGCGCCGATTCCTTAGAATTTTCTGCAAGAATATTCAGCAGACTCGCGGTTCAGCAATTCGAAGACGTGCACCCTCTGAGCGAAAATAATTTCCAGCCGCGTCTCTTACCGGCATATGACTTGATCGATGGCGGGACTTCTATAGAGCTTTGCGCAGCACCGCGTCATCGAGGATCGAAAAATCCATCACAGGCTCTGGCCAAGACGCTCTTTCTATACCTGGGCAATGCGCGCATCATAGCATCGCACGCCGATGAGAAGTCGGTACTCCCGGCTGCGTTGAGGCTCAATGAACAGCGCGGCGTACATCATCCTTTCCTCGGTCGCCGAGAACTCCTCTAATGCGGCCGGTCCGCGAGACAATCGCGCTTTTGCGTCGGGAAGGTCTGGTAACGGTACAGCCGCAGTCCGGCACCTATGTACCACATGGAAAAATCGATGCGCGAACATGCTGAAATTGGCGAGGCAATCCGAAAACGCGACCTCGCCGGCCCTGGACTGATGGCGGAAACAACGGAAACACCGTTGCGCCGCATGACGTGCAAGCGTCGCGAATGCGATCAGGCCGGCTATCGGTGGAGTACTCATGAAGAAGACAGTCGTTAGGGTTGTCTGTGCCATCGGCCAAGCGGGACAGCTCGGCCTCAAAGGCCGCCTTCCATGGGAAGGCAACCGGTCGCCGGAGTTCGTCGCCGACGTTGCACGGTTTTTCGACATCACCAGAGGACACGTTTTGCTCGCTGGCCCCAAGACGATCGCGAGCGTTCCGGATTTTGCTCGCGCGAATCGGGAGCTTGTCGTCGTTCGCTCCAGCATGGATCCCGAGGACACGCTCAAGCGCTTTGCCGGCCGTGTCGTCTTCATCGGCGGCGGTCCACCGGTCTGGGACGCCTACGCG
>NZ_SUEO01000301.1:0-5761 GCF_004962925.1 Mesorhizobium sp.
GCCCGATCAGGTTCGAGGTGTTGGCGAGGTTGATCGGCAGCAGGAAACGCGGATTGATGATCGCCACCACGGCTCCCACCACAAGGATCAGGATCAGCAGGCCGAGATCTTTCTTGCTCATCGTCTTCTCCCCGTTGCCTGCGAACTATTTCGGCCGTTTGCCAACCGCCAGCAGCAGCACGTTTTCCTGGCTGAACTGTTCCTTGTCGAGAATGCCTGAGATCTGGCCCTCATGCATGACGGCGATGCGGTCGGAGACGCCGATAACCTCTTCCATGTCGCTGGAGATCATCAGCACGGCGACGCCGGCATCGGCCAGCGCGCGCATCAGCCCGTAGATTTCGGCCTTGGCGCCGATATCGATGCCGCGTGTCGGTTCATCGAGGATCATCACTTTGGGGTTCATGGCCAGCCACTTGGCCAGCACCACCTTTTGCTGGTTGCCGCCGGACAGCGTGCCGGTGCGCGTCGCCACCGAGGGCGCCTTGATGCCGAGATTGCGTTTCTGCTTCTCGGCGGTGATGGCTTCGGCGCTGGCAGAAACCAGGAACCGCCGGGCATGCGCCGGCAGATTGGGGAGCGAAATGTTCTGGGCAATCGACAGGTCGAGCAGGATGCCGGTCAGCTTGCGGTCTTCCGGGACGAGGAAGATCCCGTTGGCCACCGCGTCCGCAGCCGAACCAAGAACCAGATCTATTCCATCAAGCTGGAGCGCACCACCAAGTGCCTTCTCAATGCCGAAAAGCACGCGCGCCAGTTCGGTGCGGCCGGAGCCGACAAGACCAGCCAGGCCGAGGATTTCGCCATGCCTGACGCCGAGATCCACCGGCCGGTCGGGATAGGCGCTTGTGCGAATAGCCTTGGCCGACAAGGCGACGGTGCCGGGCGGTCGTGCCGATTCTGCCGCCTTCTCCCTCTCCTTCAGCAAACGTCCGATCATCAGCTTGACCATCTGGTCGTGATTGATGGCGTTTTTCGGCAGCGTGCCGGCAAGCATGCCGTCCCTCAGCACGATGACGCGATCGGCGACCCGCTCGACCTCGTGAAGGCGGTGCGAGATGAAGATGACGCTGATGCCCTCCGCCTTCAGCGCCCTGATGACATCGAGCAGCTTGTCGGTTTCGGCAAGGGGCAGGCTCGATGTCGGCTCGTCGAGGATGACCAGCCGCGCCTCGATCGACAGCGCCTTGGCGATTTCGACCATCTGCTGCTGGGCAAGCGACAGCGCCGATACCGGCGTATCGGCCGAGAAATTGGCGCCCACGCGTTTGAGGATCGGCGCCGACAGTGCGCGCAGCCTGGCGCGGTCGACCAGCTTGAGCGGGCCGGCGCGCAATGGCTCGCGGCCGAAGAAGATGTTGGCGGCAACATCGAGGTTTTCGAACAGGTTGAGTTCCTGGTGGACGAAGGCGATGCCGGAACCGATGCTGGCTTCTACCGTCAGCCCGTCATGGGCGATGCCGTCGACGATAATCGTGCCGGTGTCGGGGGTGGTCACGCCGCCGAGGATTTTCATCAGCGTCGATTTGCCGGCGCCGTTTTCGCCGACGAGACCGATGACCTCGCCGGGCCTGACTTCCATCGAAAACCCGTCCAGCGCGACCACGCCGGGGTAGGTCTTGCGCACGCCCTCGAGGCTGAGGAACGGGGCAGTCGTGGATGCGCTGATCGATGCGTCGGAATAATTCATCATGCCTGACAGCAGCCGGTGGGCCACAGACTGACGGGCCTGGCGAGGCCCGTCAATAACAGCGTCGCGCTGCCCCTGGAGCTTGTCGCTTCTCCCCGTTCTTCACGGGGAGAAGGTGCCGGCAGGCGGATGAGGGGCAGCGCCAACGCCGATTATTTACCCGCCATCGTCTTCAGATTGGCGGCATAGGCGTCGACGTCGTCCTTGCCGATGATCTTGGTCGGCACGATGATCAGCCCGTCAGCGGGAACGCCTGATTTGTCGCCCTTGAGGTAGGCCGCCATCAGCTTCATGCCCTGATAGGCCCATTCGAAGGGCTGCTGCACGACGGTGGCGGCAACGGTGCCTTCCTTGACGCCGCCCAGCGTGATCGGATCGTCGTCGAAGCCGACGACCGTGATCTGACCGAGCTTGCCGGCGTCGCGCAGCGCTTCATAGATGCGCGGCGTGTTGTAGGAATAGAAGCCGACCATGCAGGTGACGTCGGGGCTGGCGACCAGCGCGTCCTCGACGTTCTTCTTGGCGCGGGCCTGGTCGATGTCGTCACCACGAACGTCGATCAGTTCGATCTTGGTGCCGGCGAGCCCTTCCTTCATGCCTTCGATGCGCTCCTTGGCATTGTCGGCGCCGAGCAGGCCGACGAAGCCGAGGCATTTGCCGCCGTCGGGCATCGCCTTCTTGGCGATCTCTGCCGCCTGCTTGCCGGCGTCGATATTGGACGAGCCGATATAGGCGACCCGTTTGGTCTGCGGTGCATCGCTGTCGGTGGTGAACAGTGCCGTCTCCGAGGCGATCTTGTTCAGCCCGTCGGTCGAGGTCTTGGGGTCGACTGCCGAAACCATGATGGCCTTGACGCCGGCCGTCACCAGATCATCCATCAGCCGCTGCTGGATGGCGACAGAGGACTGCTCCGGATATTTGAGCTGCAGATCGTAGTCGGGCAATTCGGCCTGCGCCTTCTTGACGCCGGCTTCGGCCGCCTTCCAGAAATCGGAAGCGCCGTTGACGACGAAGGCCAGCGTCGGTTTGTCCTGGGCGCGCGCAATTGCCGTGATGGACAGGCCGAGAGCCAGGGCGGCGGCGGCGACGGACGCATTTCGTATCACAGATTTCATGTTCAACCTCCCGTTTGATTCAGTCATTTTCGCTGATCTGAACTTTGTCGAATTCGGCTTGGACGCCCTCCTCCTCAAGGGGTTCTGGCAGCGAAAGAACGGCGCCATTCCAGCCGCGATTTTGGACTTTAGAGACTCATTGGCTGTTCGTATAGTCGGATTTGTCTGACATTTCTGTAATTGCGCGGCGTTGCTTTGCCGGCCCAAGAGCCGCGGATGCAGCGGCACACGCCTGCTTCCCGTCATGGCCCGTCCGATCCCGGACCGGCACGACAAATTGACTTTAAAACGCTTACGGCTATTAGTAAATAGTATTAGTCTTCGGGTTGGAACCTGGTGCCGCTGACGAAATGGCTGCCTGCCGCATGGTGCGAGAAAGGGAGGAATCCTTCTTTCAGGACCGCGTAATCTCACATTGCTCTCTTCGCGCTGATAGCCATTCGACTGCCAGAATGATAATAAGGATTAATCGAGCGCTTGTTTTATAAACGCGAAGCACCGGGCCGGACTGCCGTATTTAACGACGTTCAGGGCGACCTCTGATCAGCCCGGCCGGGAATTTGGAACACGATGCCATGAACGAACCGACGGATCTGCGTGATCCTGCGCCTGAGGTCTCCAAGCGCCGAAAGGCTCCTGCGAAAAATCCCAAGGGTCGCGTCACCATGACCGATATCGCCAGGGCAGCCGGCTGCTCGCAGGCGACGGTTTCGTTCGTTCTCAACAACACACCGGGCATAAGGCTGTCGCAGCAGACCCGCGAACGGGTGATCGAGGCCGCGCGGGGTCTCGGCTATGCGCCACCAGCCTTCTCTGCTCTTCGCGGCCCTGTCGCCTCGTTCGAAGGGCTGGACGGGGTGATCGGCTTCGCGGTCGACCAACTGGCGACCAGCCCCGAAGCGGTCGTCGCCATCGAAGGGGCGCGCCAGGCTTCGTGGAATGCCGGCAATGTCGTGCTGGTCGCGCAGACTTTGGGCGATTCCGTCATGGAGCCGCGCGCCATTTCGGCACTGACCAAGCGGGGCATTTCAGCACTGATCTACATGACGATCTTCACGCGCGAGATCGTCGCGCCAGATTATCTCTACGGCCTCGACATCCCGGTCATCCTGCTCAATTGTTACACCGCCGACTACGCCTTCCCCGCCGTGGTGCCGAGCGAGATCGCCGGCGGCCAGAGTTCCACCCGCCACCTGATCAGCCATGGCCACCGCCGCATCGCCACCATCACCGGCGAGCCCTGGATGCAAGCGGCGCAGGATCGGCTGAAGGGCTACCGCCGGGCGCTGGCGACGGCCGACATCCCGTTCGATGCGGAGTTGGTGGTCGAGGGCGACTGGTCGGCGAGCGCCGGCTATGCCGCGACCGTCAAGCTGCTGGCGCTGAAGGACCGCCCGACCGCCATCTTCTGCCAGAACGACCGCACCGCGATCGGCTGCTATGAGGCGCTGAAGGAAGCAGGCCTGCACATCCCCGGGGATATTTCGGTCGTCGGCTATGACGACGAGGAAATCGCCCGCCATCTATTCCCGCCTTTGACGACGTCTATCCTGCCGCATATGGCGATGGGGCAATGGGCGATCGAGCAATTGGAAGTTCCCGCACCGCCCGGCCGCGGCCGCTACCCCATCACCAAGCTTGAATGCCCGCTGGTCGAACGGGAATCGGTCAGTGCCGTAGCGCCTGCGCGCTAACACGGTCCGGCAGCCGGCTGAGAACTTTCAGACTTCGGGCAAATGCAAACGCCGCACTGACGACTTGCCGCAGTCTGGTTGTGGCGAAATGCATCAGGGGAATAGAATGCCTTTGACGCTTCTCATCGATTCGTATTGCGCTGCCTGGTCGGATGAGAACGCCGAGAAGCGGCGGGCGTTGCTGTTGCCGATCTGGAGCGATGGCGCGACATACACAGATCCTACAGTTCATGCTGCTGGCGTGGAGGAACTGCTCGCGCACATCGCAAGTGTTCTGGCCAAGCATCCCGATGCCCGCATCTTACGGACGAGTGACGTGGATGTTCATCATGGGATCGCACGCTTTGCGTGGAAGTTTGTGATGCCTGACGGATCGTCCTTCCCCGAGGGTTTGGACATCGCATTCCTCGACCCCAGCCAGAAGCGGATAACGCGTATCATCGGCTTTTTCGGGCCGTTGGTAAGGTCTTCAGCGTCATAGACCACACACCAAGTTGTTCAGCCGGATCCGGTCGCAAAATCGTCGCGTCAGTCGGGGATCTTCCGACAAGCTCTCGCCATCAAGCTGATCGACCGGCGCGTGCCAGCCCGTGCGCCACCAGCCGGTCGATAATCTCGGGGTAGCTGACGCCGCTTGCCGCCATCGCCTTGGAATACATGCTGATATCGGTGAAACCGGGAATGGTGTTGAGTTCGTTGATGAGGATGCGCATATCCGGCGTCACGAAGAAATCAACGCGGGCCATGCTGTCGCAGCCGACCGCACGGAAGGCCTTTGCCGCTGTCTCGCGGATCTCGCCTTCGATCTCCTGCGGCAGTTCGGCCGGGACTTTCAGCGCCGCGCCGTCGGCGTCGATATATTTGGCGTCGTAGCTGTAGAACCCGTGGCTCTGTGCCGGCACGATCTCGCCGGTACGGGAAACAAAGATGCCACCTTCTGTATCCTCCAGCACGCTGCATTCGATCTCGCGGCCTCGAATGAATTCTTCGGCCAGCAGCTTGCGGTCGTGCCTAAAGCCTTCCGCCAGCGCTGCCTCGTAGTCTTTTTCAGCCGAAACCCTGCTGACGCCGACGGAGGAGCCTTGCCGGGCCGGCTTGATGAAAAGCGGAAGACCAAGCACGCTCTGCAGTTCCGCAAAGGTCGGTGCGGCGCCGTGGTGGATTGTGACGGAGCGCGCGGTGGGCAAGCCCGCCTCGTTCCGCAGCCGCTTGGCAATGTCCTTGTCGAGGGCTGTGGCCGAACCAAGAATGCCGCAGCCGGC
>NZ_SUEO01000301.1:5879-6122 GCF_004962925.1 Mesorhizobium sp.
TTCGCCAGCGTGCCGTCCTCGAAACTGCTCAGCAGCCATTGTCCTTCGCGGGTGACGAAGACGGGAACGGCATCGTACTTCGCGGGTTCCAGCGCACGCATGATATTGGTTGCCGACAGCACCGAAACGTCATGCTCGGCGGAGCGTCCGCCAAAGAGCACTGCAATACGCAGTCTTTTCGAAGTATCGGCCATGAGCGTCTCCAAAATGGTCTGGGGTGCCGGCAGTAGGCACGTTGGGCCG
>NZ_SUEO01000302.1 GCF_004962925.1 Mesorhizobium sp.
ATTCCTGAGTTCGATCAGCGTCTTCCACGCCTCGACATATTTGTCCTGGCTGGGCACTGGCCAGTGGATCAGAAACAGGTCGAGCTGTTCGATCCCGAGCTTGTTCATCGTCTCGTCGAAAGCCCGAAGGGCGGCGTCGCGCTGATGCGCGCCGTTGCGCAGTTTGGAGGTGATGAACAACTCGCTTCTCGGCACGCCAGCCGTGCGGATCGCCTGCCCGACGCCTTCCTCGTTCTGGTAGCCTTCGGCGGTGTCGATCAATCTGTAGCCGGCCTCGATTCCCCAACTCACCACCTGGCTCGTGATGGCTGGATCGACCTGCCACACGCCAAGGCCGATCTGGGGAATGGCTGAGCCATCATTCAACGTGATCTGTTCAGGTTTGCTCAGGGTATTTTGTTCAGGCATGCTCAGGTCCTTCTGCATCGCTTCGCCCCAGCGCAGTGCTTATCTAGGCTCGGTGTCGGCCAAGGCGAGTCGACAGGCGGAGAAAGTAGAAGTGCGCCGTGAAGATACGATTCGAACCCGCCTACAAACCCAAACACGATTCCAGAGATCAATAAACTGGATCGGGAGATGGCACGCCAATCCGGATCAATCTCGAAAAGTCTGGCGAAAGGCCCGACTCCCGCGCACGGCGGTCAATGTGGGCTAACTCTCTCAAAACCGACATTGGCAAGCTGACATCGAGTGCATCCCGTGCATACGCGTATTCGGGAAGATAGCCATTAACGATCAGGCGCCAGTCAAAAGGGACCACGTCACCGACCGCTCGCATCATCTTGACGATCGTGGTCGTGCAGTTCGTCGTGATGGTATTATAGAACTCCGGAGTCGTGGAAAGTGCATTTGCGTCCAAGACGTATTCCAGCAAGAGCGCCCGGGCCGTGTCCGGTGACACTTTTAGCCGATAGATTTGGACGTCCTCTCCCCGAACGTTTGACCTGACGCCGACGACGTCTCGCTCGTCAGCCGCAATAATGACCAGGGGATTGCTCTTGAACAGATCTGCCATGGGTGAAAACTTGCCGCCTGTACGGCGCCGCACCTCAATCGACCAGGCAAGGTAGTCACCTCCGGCAAAGCCGAAGCTTATGATGACATGGGCGATATTGGGCCCGGACCAATAAGACATGAAGAGGTCGACCGTCTGAACGTTGGAGAGGTCGTAGGTCCGCGTTGTCCAGCGTTCGGTGAAATCAGTGTCGCTACGCCATTCGAAGTCGCGCACATCAGTCAGCGTCAGCAGGTTCCCGTCGCGGGTGCCGGTCACCTGACGGGCGACGTCAGGCGACCAGTCCGCGTGATCGAAAGGTCTGATGGTGCTCCACCAAACCAGAACCACAGCAAACGCAGCCACAAACAGGACAAACGCCCTGATGCGAAACCGGCCGAAGAGCGCGATGACGGTGGCGAGGCCGAACAAGATGAAAAGGAGGCCGGCCACAGCCCGTCCAAGCTCAGCCATGGGCAGGCGATACCACATGGCAAGTCCGACCCAGGCGGTCAAGATTGCAACGGCTAAAGAAAGGACGATGGCAAGCGAGACCCGAGCGATGCGACGCATTCATTCCCCTTCTGGTGCGCCGCTCTCTGGCGGTCTGGCATTGCCTGGATGCCATTTCTCACGGGACGTTCGAAGGCAACTCTACATCTCCATATTGAAGCACCAATCGATCTGATACCAGTTGTCGCCGCGGACTTCGCAGGCACGGAGCGAGCGACAAGCTACCCCGCGAAACGAGCGCGCTCGGCATCGGCCGTTCGATCAAATGATGACCTGGTGGGAGTGCGTCCGCCGCCTGGCTACGTCACCGAGCGATCACGGGTTCCATCCGCCGCTGCCGTATTGACGGGTAATGATCTCGAGAAGGTGACCGTTCGGATCCTCGAAATAAACACCGCGGCCGCCGTCGTGGTGATTGATCTCGCCCAGCTGCGTCCGGCCAGGGTCAGCCCAGTACGGGAGCGCCCGTTCACGAATCCTGCCGAAGATCCCGTCGAACTCGGCTTCGCTGACCAGGAACGCATAATGCTGCGGCGTGATTTCGCCGGCGGTATCCATAAAGTCGAGGTTGGCACCGTTTTCGGTCGTGACCATCTGGAAAGGTCCCCAGCGTCTTGGGGCTGGAAGGCCAAGCATCTCCGCCAGGAATTTTGCCGACGCCTCGCTGTCGCGGGCCGACAGTATCGTGTGATTGAAATCGATAGCCATGCCATCACTCCCTTTGATCTCTCCTCGCGCGTCGTTGTTCCACGACTGAAGCGATGCTGCACGAGATGGGGTCGAAGGCCATGATGCTCAAGCCGGCGTGGCAACATGCCCGATGACCTGCGGACGCTGTCGAATGAGAAAGGCTTTTCGCCGGAAGCCGGTCATTCAGTGGATGTCGGCCGAACCGGAACAATGGTATCCTGCGGGAGCATTCGGGGAGGCGACTGCATTGACCGAGAGCTTGGAAGCCGAAGGGACGGGAGGTTGGCCGAATCTGCTGCTCGCGGCAGAAAGGGGCGATGCGGAGGCCGTTCGAGCGGAATTGGCGGCCGACGCCAATATCAACGAGGCGGACGACGGCGGCTGGTCAGCACTTCATCTCGCAGCCCTCAACGCCCGCACCGCGGCGGTCGAGGCGTTGATCGAACATCCAGCAATCGATGTGAATTCCAGAAACAAATGGAAGAGCACGCCTTTGAGCCTTGCTTCGGCCAAGGGCCACTACGCATCCATCTTAGCTCTCGTGAAACATCCCGAAATAGAGATCAATGCGAGAGCCGACTACTACGGCAGAACGGCCCTTATTGAAGCAGCAAAGAATGGTCATCTGGATATCGTTAAGTTGCTTGTCGAGAATGGCGCAGACGTGAATCTGAGCGACAAGACCGGAAGAAACAACGCGCTTATCGAGGCTATCAAGGGACGGCACTACGACGTCGCGGATTACCTGCTTAATTCTCGGAAAATGAACTTTCTCAACAAGGATATGAGACTGAACGCCCTGATCTGGGCTGGAAGCTGCCATAACCCTCAACTCATCGAAAAGCTGGAAACCTCGATCCATAATTTCTTCGAAGGCAAGTAAAGGTCTCGCGTCCGGTTGCAGTTGCCATTTGTGGTTACCGGACGAAGAAACACGTAATCCTCCAATCCGGAAGGCTCGTCAGCCCTTCGCGATAAGCGCGCTGCTACTCACGATGTCTGGGCAGGGTGCCAACAAGGCCGGCCTCATATGCTGCAAGTGCTTTGGCGACGCCGGCAGTGAAGTGTTCAATATCGCTCGCATGTTCGAACGCTATCCGGGTTTGCGCAAACTCCAGTGGCGAATAGTCAGGCGCTATCCGCTTGACCTCTGCGATAATGTTCTGGGCTTCCTTGAGATCGCCGAGTTGCGCATGGCACGCCGCGAGCCTTGTCAGCCGCCAGGGTGTCTTCAATGGGAGCTTCGACATGCTAAGGAGCGCGGCCTTGTAGTCTCCTGAAGAGTAAAGCGCGATAGAGCGGTCATAGTGGTACCAGTCTGGATGGATCGGGTTGATCCGTATCGCACTGTCAACCGCCGCGAGTGCTTCAAGAGGTCTGCCTCTCATCGTCAGCAAGAACCCCATTTGCACAATCGTATCGGCGTCATATGGATTGAGGTCGAGCGCGCGTTGAAGGTGATGTTCAGCCGCATCGAACCGACGGGCATAGATTAAAGCCTGGGCGAGTACGCGATGGCAGCGTGGCTCTTCCGGCGCCAAGGTCACCGCACACTCCGCGCGGTCGATCACCGAACCAAGCAATGCCGGGGATGCCTCAGCATAGCCACCGATAATGAGATCGGCGAGCGCGATGTAGGAATGCGCCAAGGCATAGGTCGGATCCTTTTCGGCCGCCGCCTGGAAAAGACCACGCGCAGCCTGGTTGTCATCATGACCATAACCGCGCAGACGCGCCAGTCCGCGCAGCAAAAGCTCGTACGCAGCCAAACTGTCAGGAGGTTTTGGGGATGCCTGCTTGACCCCTGCGTCGTCGAGCCGAGCGACCAGCCGGTTCACCACACGGCGGGCGATTTCTTCCTGCATGTCGAAGATCTGGCCGCCAGACGCAGAAAACGTATCGCTCCACAGGACTCCACCCGTTGAGGCAGCGGTGAGACTGATGGTAACCCGCATCCCGTCTGCGCGAGTCGTCGCCCTGCCGCGGACCAGATAGGTCGCGCCAAGGCTGTCGCCAACGGCACGCCAATTGGAAGCCGCATCCGAGACGAATGCAAAGCCGGAATTGCGCGCCAGCACGACGACCGTTCCGAAGCGAGCCAACGCGTTGACGATGTCTTCGGCAAAGCCGTCCACCAGAGGGGTGTCTTCCGGCGCACCTTCATTGGTGAAACGAAGCACCGCAACGCTCGGCTGTCCGAGGTGCTCTTGCTTTGGCGCTTCGAGACAAGAAAGAACGTAGCCGCGTTTGGCGACCGTACGGATAATGGTTTGGCTTTCGTCCTGCAGCGCCTTTCGCAACTCCCTTACCGCCTGCGTCAGTGAGTCCTCGGTCACGAAGACATCGGGCCACACCGCCGACATCAGTTCCGACTTGGTCGCGACACGCCCGACATTCTTGCTGAGATAGGTCAACAGATCAAAAGCCTTGGAGCGCAGAGCAACGGGTTTCCCGTCGCGCAGCAGCAGCCCGCGGGCAAGATCAAGCTCGCAACTGCCAAGTGCCAGTGGTACGTTCCCTGGGTTTTCTTGCGACATTGAATGCCGATCTGACCAGCCCGACCAAACGCTGTCTGATTGGGGTCTCAATCGGCGCGAACGTCAAGGGATCAGGAGAATTTGGTTCGCCTTTACTTTGGCTGGAAGTCATGCGCCTTTCCATGGCCATGATCTCCAGCATTTCGAACATTGTTCCAGGCATGGGCGCACAAGGCGACGCAGCCATGACGGTGGATGCAAATTCCAGGAGTTCCTGCCGGGCGGCTTGGCGCGTGTTCTCGTTCGGTAACATGTTCGACCTCATCCGGTTCGTTCTTGAGAACAATGAAGCCAAAGGACGGGCGCGTACCGGAAGATTTCTGAAATTCTGCTGAATCTGCCGTAGCGGGTTTTCCCACACTCATTCAACCAAATGGTTGACTATCTGGAAGCGAGCGTCTATATTCAACTACATGGTTGAATTAGAGACACCCCAGATGGACTCGGTCTTTCACGCGCTTGGCGACGCCACCCGCCGGCGCATGCTTCGCGATCTCGCCGGCGGCGAGCGAACGGTGAGCCAGTTGGCGCAACCCTTCGCCATGTCACTCGCCGCCGCCTCCAAGCACATCAAGGCGCTGGAGAATGCAGGGCTTATCCGCCGAGAGGTGAGGGGCCGGACGCATGTCTGCCGGCTCGAACCCGGACCGCTGGCCAGCGCCCATCAGTGGCTGGGCTTCTACGAGCGCTTCTGGACCAACCGTCTCGATGTTCTCGAACGCCTCCTTCGCGAGGAGGACGCACGCAAAGCCCAGGATGATTCCAAGAAATCGCCCAACTCAAGAGAAGGAGACGACCAGTGAACCAGATGAAAAGCATCGAAGCCTATGGCGAGCTGACCGAGCCCGCCACGTTCACCATCCAGCGCCTTTTGCCCGGTCCTATCGAGCGCGTCTGGGCTCATCTCACCGAGAGTGACTTGCGCCGGCAGTGGATGGCTGCGGGCCAGATGGAAATGAAGGCCGGCACGTCGTTCGAGCTCGTCTGGCGTAACGACGAGCTGACCGACCCGCCTGGCCAGCGCCCCGCGGGTTTTCCCGAAGAGCATCGGATGGAGGGCCGCATTACCGAGCTCGATGCGCCGCGCAAGCTCGCCATCACCTGGGGAAACACCGGCGGAGTTTCCTTCTCGCTGGAGCCGAAGGGCAACGATGTGCTGCTCACC
>NZ_SUEO01000303.1 GCF_004962925.1 Mesorhizobium sp.
GGGTGGGCACGAGCGTCGACGGTGCGGGTGGAGCAAACGTTGGAGCTTCGGTCAGCACAGGTAACGTGTCGGTCGGCGCAGGCGTTAGTGCCAGTGGCAGCCCTTCGACGGGTATCGGCATGGGCGACGATCCGTCCGCCGAAAACGGATCGGCTACCGCTCCCGGTAGTCCGGCCGCAGTCACGACAGCCACTGCCTTTGCCAAGACCGCCAAGCAATCGATCGCCCTGCCACCCGTCCTCAGGCCTTCCAAAGCCGGTGAGGGTGACTCCACCAGGGGCTATCCCTTTGGATCTTTGAGACCACTGAAAGCGAAACCCGGTACGCCAGCTGCGGTCGTGCGCGCCTGCCGCGCGGCGATCGCGTCCGCTGCGACGCCGCTTGGCGCCGTCCGTGTCCACGCGGTAAGCGCAGGTGCCTTACGTCAACGTCGGGGAGCACTCACGGCGCCGATCGAGGTGCGAATAGACTACGCAAGACAAGGCGGCATCGAAGTTCGGCGGGCGCAAGTCGGTTGTCGCGTCGATACTGCGGGCAGGGTCACTGCAATAATATAGCTCCAGGCCTGTACCTGTAGGAGGGACACACGGCGCTCTGCCGAAGTCGCTTTAGTCGGGTCGGTAATCAACCGTGCCCGCGAGTGTGAGTTTGCCAGCCCGGCCCTGCGCGTACTGATCGCAAACCTATCAGAAGCGGACGCGCTATCGGAACAATCCTGGCGAAGCCAAGTTAACTTTTGTCGCTAGACAGTGCGCCTCCTACTGGCACAAAGCGGACAGATTCCACGATCAGCGTGTGGGCAATTTAATCGGCCGCGATACTCAAGGCACCAGCACGACCTTGCCAATCGAGCGGCGCTCTTCCAGCAGGCGATGCGCCTCGTTGGCCTGGTCGAGCGCGAAGCGGCTGCCTTTGGTCACCACGAGCTCTCCGCCGGCAGCCAGCTGGAAAAGCTTGGACAGGCTGGCCCTGAGCACATCGGGCGAAATCAGCGGCAGCAGGGCGAACCCTCTCAGCGACTGGTTCCGGGTAATCATCGCTTCCATCTCCGAGGCACCGATCGCGTATCTGCCCAGCGCCGCAAAGACCAGCTCTCCGCCAGGCGCGAGGGCCTCCAGCAACGCCGACGTCATCGAGCCGCCGACAATGTCGTAGACAAAATCGACGCCGGCGCCACCTGCCGCTTCCCGCACACGCATGGGCCAATCCGCCGTGCTGTAGTCGACCACGGCATCGGCTCCAAGCGACAGGGCAAGATCGAGCTTGGCCCTGCTGCCGGCAACCGCGATCACGGCGCTGGCGCCCTGGCGTTTGGAGAGTTGGACAAGCAAGGAGCCGACACCGCCCGCAGCCGCAGTCACCAGCACCGACTTGCCGGCGGGCGGGCTTTGCCGCAGCAGATGGAAGGCCGTCAGCCCCTGCACCATCAATGCCGTCGCATCTTCGAACGAGAGCGCGTCCGGCAGAGGCACGGCCAGCTTTGCGTCGATCGTTACATAGTCGGCATAGCCGCCAAAGGGGTGCGTTGAAGCGAACAGCGGCGCCGCGACGCGTCTCCCGGTCAGCGAGGTGTCCACTCCTTGACCAAGCGCCTCCACGGTCCCCGCAGCCTCGACGCCGAGCATCATGGGCAGGTCTGGCGTCACCGCGTAGCGATCCCCGCGCATCAGCACTTCGAAGAAATTCACGCCGGCCGCGCGCACGCGGATCAGAACCTCGCCTGCTTGCGGCTCAGGCTTCGGCATCTCGACGACATCCAGGACGTCAGGACCGCCGAAACGGTTCAGTTGAATGGCTCTCATGGCATGTACCCATCACTATGGCATCGGCTGCTGTTTGCCACTATCTGCCTGATCGCGACTACACACTCATTTGTCCCCTGCTGACCAAGAGGTGACCATGGCCAAGCTGACCAAAAGACTGCCCATGCTGCCGGCGGAACGCGCCCTGAAAGTGATCTCGGGTCGATGGAAGGCTGTTATTCTCTACCATCTCTTCGACGGCCCCAGGCGACTGTCGGTGCTGAAGACGCTGGTGCCCGACATCACGCAGAAAGTGCTGATCCAGCAGCTTCGCGAAATGGAAGAACACGGCCTTGTCAGACGCGAGATCTTTGCCGAGATTCCCTCACGCGTCGAATATTCGGCGACGCGGCTCGGCCTTAGCCTCGAGCCTATCCTTCTGGCGCTCTGTGAGTGGGGCCAGCACCATGCAGATGAGCTGAATGAAATGGACCGCCTTGCCGATTGCATCATCAGGCCTCGGCAGGCGCGGCAGCCGGCCATCGCCTGAATCAAAAAGGGGCGACGCAAGCGTCGCCCCCGGGAATCCTTGGGAGGATTGTTCTGGTCTGAGGATCAGGCCGCCTTGACTTCCTCGGCGACGGCGTCGGCCTGACGCGCCGCCTTCAGCACTTTGGCCCACCATGCAACGTCGTTGACCAGCGCGGTCGCCGCCTGGTTCAGGTGCTCTAATTCCTCCAGCTTCTTGTCACCTTGCCTGACAGCAAGGAAATCGCCCCACGCAATGTGGACGGCGGACTTGACCGGCGCCATCTGCAACTCGACAGCATGCAATCTGAGCTGCTCGACGGCACGTGCGCCACCGACGCTGCCATAGCCAACGAAGCCGGCCGGCTTCTTGTTCCATTCATTGGCGGCGTAGTCGATGGCGTTCTTCAGCACGGCAGTCGGGCCATGGTTGTATTCGGCGGCGGTGAAGATGAAGCCGTCGAATTCCGCGACCTTCTTCTGCCAGCGCTGCGCCACTTCGTTCTGCGACGGCGCCCAGGCGGACGAAGCGACCTCATCGAAGAACGGCAGCGGGAAGTCACGCAGGTCGACCACTTCCACGTCGATGTCGGCATGCGACTTGGCGATCTTGGCGATCCACTGGGTCGGCACGTCGGCGAAGCGGGCGGCGCGAGTCGAACCGACGATGATAGCGATTTTAGGTTTGGACATAGAGGGGCTCTCCTTTAGGCAAATATCTGGTATCGTTTATATACCTGAGCTATATGAGTGACTGCACTCACGAGGCGCAAGGAGGCACCTTTTTGTTACCTAGGCACCCGCACCGCACCGAGGACTGCCGCGCCATCTCGGAAATCCTGCAGCGCGTCGGCGACAAATGGACAGTGCTGGTCGTCGGCAAGCTCGGTGACGGGCCACTGCGCTTCAACGAACTGCGCAGCGCCGTCGGCGGCATCTCGCAGAAGATGCTGACCACCACCTTGCGCGGGCTGGAGCGCGACGGCTTCGTCACCCGGACCGTGTTTCCGACCATTCCGCCGCGCGTCGACTATGAGCTGACCGACCTTGGCTACGAGCTTCTTGTGCCGGTCGGGGCGCTCGGCGAATGGGCGCGCAAGAACACCGAGCGCGTCAAGGCCGCGCGGGCGAGGTTCGATGGGATTCATGCCTGAAACTCTTGCGCTGCAAGGGTTTGCGTGCGGCGCGAGCGCAGATGAATTCTATGGTTGCATCTGCATTCAGGCCCGCAGACGGCTTTCGGTCCGTTTCGATTTTCGGGCCCGATTGACCACCTTGCATGGCGCAGGCCGCCTCTTTGCCGCAATTGCTCCACGCTCATCGCGCCGGTGTGGCACGTCGTTGCAACGCAGAGTCCGCACCTAGTCACTCGCCGCTTTCAGGGGCGTGGTTTTCGGAGGTGCAACTGGCTTCGGCCTCGTCTCGTTTGACCTCAGTTTAGGCGGTTGCGGCCAACAGGCAGAACAAGGCTGCAAGCGCGCCTGCCAATGCGCCGTTCAGCAATCGTTGACGCATTGTCTTTTCCCCATGCCCTGCCGGAAATGTGCGAACGCGAAGCATCGCTGTTCGCATCCCTTGCGAGAGGCTGGCAGCGGCGTTGCAGTTCGACTTAAAGCTGACCACATCCAGCCGGTCAGCCTTCCGCCGGAACCGCCTTCGGCTTGCCTTCGCCGTCCAGCGCCACCATGACGAAATCGGCATGGGTGACCTTCTCCATCAGGTCGGAGAGGTAGCGTTGCGCCCATGCTTCGACCTTGAGCGTCATCGAGGTCCGGCCGACGCGCTCGACATGCGTATAGATGCACAGCGTGTCGCCGATCTTCATCGCTTTGGCGAACGACATTTCCTTCACCGCTGCCGTCACCACGCGGCCCTTGGCGCGCTCGGCGGCGCGGATACCGCAGGCAAGGTCCATCTGCGCCATCACCCAGCCGCCGAAGATATCGCCCGCCGCATTGGCGTCCGAAGGCATGGCCAACGTCCTGAGCGTCAGATCGCCGATCGGCCGTCCATCCGCATAATGCACCATGCGCCAAATTCCCTCGATATCGATCTTCTCCCGATCCCGTATCGGGATGGCAACGGTGCGTCAACGCGCCGCCAGCCGGTAATGTCGCAGTTTCAAATTCGGCTATGGGGTGGAATATTGCCCTTTGACTCATCGATCGGAGCGGGCAGGTAGCGCCATTTCCGGACCAACATCGAGGCGACCTTGTCGGTCGCCTCTCCGACCCGTTGGCCGACCTTCGTGTTGCTTCGCTGCAAGGACCGCACAGGGGTTAGTGGTTCGACGTCGCTGCGGGCGAACATAGTAGAACGGGGTCGCAAGATCATTATCAAAAGATCTGACCGTCATCGAGCTTTCCTGAAAGGCAAAGGTCGCTTGGACGCGGGTGCGAGATTGGCATTTTCCAGTGTCGCTCGCGATGCCGTACGCAGAGGTCCAACATTGTTTTCGTTCTTGAAGATCGATCTGATCATCGACAGCGGTCCCGTGAAAACTCATCAAAAGCGTCGCGCTTCTCGGGCCCTTCCCGGCTGGGGCCGGTGAAGCGCCGCGCCCTGGACATATTCTCGACGGAAAAAACGCCTCGAAGCGCTCGGGAATCGACCGAATGGGAACAATCTTACCTGTTTCAAGGTTGAGGATGCGCAAGGGACTGCTCTACGGAATCATTGGCCAGATGAAACGTCATTTTCGGATTCTTGTGGGTGCCGCGGTCGGCCTCATGTTGACACCTGCTCCGCTTCCCGCACTTTCGCGCGACGCCCAGCCGCACGCCGCCCCCCTTATTCTGGCCCAAGCCCAGTCGCCCGAAGAGGAAAAGCTGCTGCGCAGGAAGCAGCGAAAGGGGGCCAGACGCGACGAGCAACCGACTCCTCGGGCAGAAAGGCCGGCGCAGCGCGAGCGGGCCGAGCGGCCTGCGGCGCGGGAGCGCGAAGCCGTTAAACGGCGTGCCGCCAAACCCGACGCGCCCGCGATCGCCGAGGAGCGCCAGAAGAGGCGCAAGGTGCGTGAAGCCGTCAAACGGCGTGCCGTCGAACCCGAGCCTGCGATCACCGAGGAACGCCAGAAGCGGCGCAAGGTGCGCGAAGCCGTCAAACGGCGTGCCGCCGAACCCGAGCCTGCGATCACCGAGGAACGCCAGAAGCGGCGCAAGGTGCGCGAGGCCGCCAGGCAGCGCAACGCCGAACCCGACGCGCCCGCGATCGCCAAGGAGCGCCTGAAGCGGCGCAAGGTGCGCGAAGCCGTCAAACGGCGTGCCGCCGAACCCGAGCCCGCGATCACCGAGGAACGCCTGAAGCGGCGCAAGGAGCGCGAAGCGGCGATGCGCCGTCCCGAAAACGCCGCCAGGCTCTTCGACAGCGCCAAGGAAAAGCCGGTGAGGCGCAAGCCGGGCGGCACCGAGTCGGACCAGCCCACTCGGGCCAGGGCCGAGCGGCCGCCCGAAAGCGACGCCGCGGCGCAGGCGCGAGCCTCGACATATCCGGTGCAAGTCGGCTCCGTCATCTCCGAGGAAGGCCGCCGCATCGAACGCCCGCGCAGGGAGCGTCCCGAGGTTCCGGAGGGC
>NZ_SUEO01000304.1 GCF_004962925.1 Mesorhizobium sp.
CGCGGCGGTCCGGTCGATTGCCGTCGACGGCACTTCGGGCACGCTGCTGCCGGTCGACGGCGCCGGGCAGCCGCTGGCCGAACCGTTGATGTACAACGACAAAGTCGACGATGACGCCATTCTGGCCGTGATCGCGCGCGAGGCGCTGGCAGCGAGCGCAGCACTTGGGGCGACGTCCGGTCTCGCCAAGGCGCTCTGGTTCCAGCGCCAGCCCGGCGTTGCCGCGGTGCTGCATCAGGCCGACTGGATCGCGGGACAGTTCTCCGGCCGCTTCGATGTCAGCGACGAGAACAACGCCCTGAAAACCGGCTACGACGTCGAGGCTCGGCGCTGGCCGGACTGGATCGCGGCGACCGGTATGCGCATGGACTTCCTGCCTGGTGTCGTCAGGCCGGGCGATGTCACGGGAACGCTCACCGCGAGTGCGGCGGACCTGTTCGGCCTCGCGCGTGACGTGGCCGTGGTCGCCGGGACGACGGATGGCTGCGCGTCGTTCCTGGCGACAGGTGCTGCGGCAGTTGGCGATGGCGTCACCGCGCTGGGCTCCTCGCTGACCATCAAGATCCTCTCCGACCGGCCGATCTCGGCGCCGCAGTTCGGTATCTATAGCCACCGGTTGGGAGATACCTATCTGGCGGGTGGTGCGTCGAATTCGGGGGGCAAGGTGCTGGCGCAGCATTTTCCCCTCGCGCGCATCATCGAGTTGAGTGCGGCGATCGACCCCATGACGGAGACCGGCCTCGACTATTATCCGCTTCCGGCGGTCGGCGAACGCTTTCCGATCGCCGATCCTGCTCTGCCGCCACGTCTGACGCCGCGGCCGGTGGACGATGTCGACTATCTGAAAGCGATGTTGGAGGGCATTGCTGAGATCGAGGCGCTCGGCTATCGCCGACTTGCCGAACTCGGCGCCCCCCGATTGACGTCGGTCAGAAGTGTCGGCGGCGGTGCCGCAAATCCCGCCTGGACCGCGATCCGGCAGCGCAAGCTGGGCGTCGGTTTTCCGCCGGCGCTTTCGGACGAAGCGGCCGCCGGCACGGCGCGGCTGGCGCTGATGGGCGCAATCGAAGCGGGGCTTTTGTGAGCACGAAAACAGTTGAACATCTCGACGGCATCGGAGCCCTGGTCGAGCGCTATCAGGTGTTTCTGCTCGACCAGTTCGGTGTGCTGCACGATGGTACCAACCCCTATCCGGGCGCCGTGGAGGCGTTGTCGGCGCTGAAGCGCGCAGGCAGGACGATTGTGCTGGTCTCGAACTCCGGCAGGCGAGCGCGGCCTAACGAGGCCCGCTTGCTGAAGCTCGGCTTCGAACCAGGAAGCTGGGATCAATTTGTCTCTTCCGGCGAGATCGCGTGGCGGTCGTTTCACGAAATGGCGACATCGGGAAAGCTGCGCCCAAACACCAAGTGCCTGCTGATCAGCCGCGAAGGCGACCGCTCGGCGATTGAAGGTCTGCCTTTTACGTTGACCAGCGACGGCGACGATGCTGAGCTGGTGCTAATTGCCGCCAGCGAGGGCGATCGCTACGATCTCGACCATTATCGCAGACTTTTTGCACCGGCAGCAGCGCGGCAGGTGCCATGCTTCTGCACCAACCCCGACAAGATCATGCTGACGGCGGTGGGGCCTTGCTTTGGCGCCGGCCAGCTTGCGGATCTCTACGAGAGCCTCGGCGGCATCGTCACCCGCATCGGCAAGCCCTACGCGCCGATCTTCGACGCCGCTCTGGCATTGGCGGGCAACCCGGACCGAAGCACGGTAGTCTGTGTCGGCGACAGCGTCGAACACGATATCGCCGGTGGAATTGGTGCCGGTGTGGCCACCGCCCTGGTCTTGTCCGGAATTTTGGCAGACACCCGTGATCTGGTCGGCCTTTTCGACGGGCTGAACGCATACCCCGATTACACCACGGATTTTTTCAAGTTTGCGGATTGAGCTCGGTGATCTCCCAGGGTTGAGCGCGGCACGGTGATTGTAATGTCGGTCGTGGTGCTTTCGGTGGCTTAGCTCTTTGGCCGCCGCTGCCAGTTCACATCTGATTCGTCGGAGGCTATTGATCCTGCATGCGTGATTTTCAATTTCCCGGACGGTCGCCGGTTCGTGCGACAGAAGCGATGGCCGCGACATCACACCCGTTGGCGACGCTGGCGGCGGTCGAGATGCTGCGGTCCGGCGGCAACGCAATGGACGCAGCCGTGTGCGCGGCGGCAGTGCAGGCAGTCGTCGAGCCGCAATCGACCGGTATCGGCGGCGACTGTTTCGTCCTCTACTGCCCCAACGGCCAAGGTGAGGTTCTGGCCTTCAACGGCTCCGGCCGCGCACCGGCCGCGGCAGAGGCGCAATGGTATCTGGACAGGGGGCATGACGCGTTGCCTGAGTCCGGTCCGCACGCGGTCACCGTGCCGGGCGCCGTCGACGCCTGGTGCCGGCTGCTCGAGGATCACGGCAGAAAGGGCATCGACGCCGCGCTGGCGCCTGCCATACGCTACGCCGAACAGGGCTATGTCGTCCAAGACCGCGTGGCCCTCGACTGGGCTGAAAGTGCTGCCTTGCTGGCCGCCGACGAACATGCGGCTCGTATCTTCCTGCCGGATGGAAGGGCGCCGCTGGCCGGCGATCTGCACCGGCAGCCGCAATTGGCCGATACGCTGCGCATCGTCTCGCGCCGTGGCCGCGCCGGCTTCTATGAAGGCGAGATCGCCGACGACTTGGTGTCGCGTCTGCGCGCCCTGGGTGGGCTGCATGCGCTCGAGGATTTCGCTGCCACGAAGGGCGACTATGTCAGGCCCGTCGGCACATTCTACCGAGGCTACGACATCCATCAGATGCCGCCGAACAACCAGGGCCTGACGGCACTGATCATGCTGAATGTGCTGTCGGGCCTCTCGCTCGGTTCGCTGGAACCGAACGGCGCCGAGCGCCTGCACCTCGAGATCGAGGCCGGGCGGCTTGCCTATCAGGATCGCGACAATTTCATCGGCGACCAGAACCACGTCCATGTCCCCGTTGAGCAGTTGTTGTCCAGATCCCATGCGGACCAGCTTCGCGCCGAGATCGATCCGGCGCGCGCGATGACGCATCTGCCTCGCCTTGAGCTTCAGCCAAGCGATACCGTCTACATCTCCGTGGTCGATCGCGACCGCAATGCGGTCAGCTTCATCAACTCGACCTTTCATTCGTTCGGCAGCGGGGTGGTCGGCCCCACGACTGGCGTCGTCCTGCAGAATCGCGGCAGCAGCTTCCGCCTGGCGGCGGACCACCCAAACCGCATCGCACCGGGAAAACGCCCCATGCACACCATCATGCCTGGCATGGTGACGGCCAAGGGCCGGGCGGTCATGCCGTTCGGCGTGATGGGCGGTGGCTACCAGCCGTTCGGCCATGTCCACCTGCTCACCAACATGATCGATTTCGGCATGGACCCGCAGGAGGCGCTTGATGCGCCACGGGTGTTTTACAGACAGGATACGGTGGAGGCGGAGCGTGGAATTCCGGCCGATGCGATCGCCGGCCTGCGCGAACGAGGCCATCAAGTGTCCATTCCGACCGAGCCGCATGGCGGCGGCCAGTTGGTGCTGATCGATTGGGACAAGGGTACGCTCACCGGCGCGTCCGATCCACGCAAGGATGGTTGCGCGTTGGGTTACTGACGATCGGCCGCGCCCTGCGTGCTGGTCCTGTTCAGTTTTGGCGTTGCCGCCACCAGCGCCTTGCCGATCACCGACCGCGGTGCGTCGATGACGGTTCGGGCGTCGCCGCTCTCGGCGGTGCGGCCGGCGTCGAGGATAACGATACGATGGGCGATGGCGCTGATAACGCCGAGATCATGCGAAATGAACAGATAGGCGATCCGCTCCTCGCGTTGCAGATCGAGCAGCAATTGCAAGATCTGTCGGCGCACCGATACGTCGAGCGCCGACACTGCCTCGTCGAGCACGATCAGCGCCGGCTTTGTTGCGATGGCACGAGCGATCGCGATGCGCTGGCGCTGGCCGCCCGAGATCTCGTGGATGGTGCGGCCGGCGAGATCGGCGCTTAGGCCGACGCGCCCCAGCAAAGCGGCGATGCGGCACGGGCGCTCCTTTCGAGAGGCGATGCCATGGATGCGCAGGGGGTCATCGAGCACGCGTGCGACGCTGGCGCGGGGGTTGAAGGCGGCGAGCGGGTCCTGAAACACCATTTGCAGACGAGCACGCCGGGCGCGCAAGGCAGCGCCGTTGAGGGACAGGAAATCGCCGCCTTCGAACTCGATGCGGCCGGCGTCCGGCTCGATCAGCCGCAGCAGCAGCCGCGCGATCGTCGACTTGCCGCTGCCGGAAGGCCCGGCCAGCGCCAGCGTCTCGCCGGGCTCGATGTCGAAGGAAACGTCATCGACGGCGGCAATCGTCTTACCGCCGCGACGATATCGTTTGGCCAAGCCGGAAACGACCAGCAATGAACGGCTCACCTCGACGCTCCTGCCCGCTGCAGCAGCGGTTCGGCGTCGAGGCCGAGATGGGCGTCGAGCAGCGCTCTTGTGTAGGCGTGGCGCGGGCTAGCGATAATCTGCGCCGTCGCACCGAGTTCGACCAGCTCGCCGTGCCGGAACACGGCGATGCGCTCGGCCAACTCGGCGGCCAACGCGATGTCATGGCTGACGAACAGCAGCGTCATGCCGTCCTCGGCCACCAACTGCCGGATCAGTGCGACGATCTCGGCCTGCACGATGGTGTCGAGCGCGCTGGTCGCCTCATCGGCGATCAGCAGTTTCGGCCCGGCCGCGATCGCGGCGGCGATCGCCACGCGCTGCTTCTGGCCGCCGGAAAGCTGGTGCGGATAGGCGCGCAAAGCGGCGTCCGGGTCGGGCAGGCGGACGCGTTCAAGCAGGGTTTTCGCCTTGGCATAGGATTGCGACCAAGTAAGGCCGAGATGCGCGTGCGCGACTTCCGCGATCTGCTCGCCGACCGCCATCACCGGATCGAGGCTGGCCGACGGGTCCTGGAAGACGAAGCCGATGTCGCGGCCACCGAGGGGAACAGACTTAGGCTGGCGTTCCGTCACACCCCCCTCTGCCCTGCCGGACATCTCCCCCGCAAGGGGGGAGATTGCGCTTTCATCTCTGCTTTCGCCAATTACTGAAGTTGCCGGAAAAGAGCCTTCGGCGGAACTGCCAATCTCCCTCCTTGCGGGGGAGATGTCCGGCAGGACAGAGGGGGGTGCCTTGGCACCAAAGTATGGCGACGATGGCAAAAACCAGTCGATGCGGCCTTCAACCTTGGAAGATCCCGGCAACAGTCCGGCAATGGCCAGCGCCAGCGTGCTCTTGCCCGAACCGCTCTCGCCGATGATGGCGAGGCGCTCGCCGGCGGCGACATCCAAGCTGATATGTTTCAGCGCAGCCACCTCGTTGCCATCGCGGCGGTAGGTCACCGTCAGGTCGCGGATCGAAAGCAGTGCCGTCACGACAGGCTCCTTCTCACCGCTGTCGTCTCGACGACGCCTTCGCCGGCGAGATAGACGCCGAGCACGGTCAGCACGAGCGCCACGCCGGGAATGATCGACAGGAAGGGCGCGGTGCGCAGCACGGCGCGGCCTTCGGCTATCATGCCACCCCAGGTCACGCGGTTTGGGTCGCCGAGGCCGAGAAACGAAAGGGCCGCCTCGGTGAGGATCGCGGCGGCGACGATCACCGACGACAACGCCAGCACCGGCGGCAATGCGTTGGGCAGCACTTCGCGAAAGGCGATCTCCAGCGGATGCATGCCGATGACGCGGGCGCCGGCGACAAAATCGC
>NZ_SUEO01000305.1 GCF_004962925.1 Mesorhizobium sp.
CGGCAAGATCGTTGTGCGTGACGGCAAATACGGGCCCTATGTCAATTTCGGCAAGGTCAATGCGACGCTGCCCAAAGGCAAGGACCCGCAGTCGGTGACGATCGAGGACGCGGTGGCGCTGATTGCCGAGAAGGAAGCCAAGGGCGGCAACGGCGGCAGAAAGCCCTTCCGCAAAGCGGCCGCACCTGCCAAAAAGCCTGCGGCAGCCAAAAAACCGGCGGCCAAGAAGGCGGCCAAGAAAAAGGGATAAAGCATCGTGGCGCGCAGGGTATCCGGAAGAAGCCATGGCGATCTGCGCACCGCCGACACGAGGGCCAAGGTCAGGGATAACTACCGGCCGTCCCGCGACGAAATCCTGCGCTACATCGCCGAAAACCCGGATCGCTCCGGCAAACGCGACATCGCCAAGGCGTTTGCGCTGCGCGGCGAGGACCGTATCTGGCTGAAGGACATTTTGCGCGACCTGCAGGATGAGGGCCTGCTGACCAAGGAGCGCAAGCGGCTGGCCCGCGTCGGCGCTCTTGCCCATGTCGCCGTGCTCGACATCTTTGGCCGCGACGCCGACGGCGTGCTGCTGGCACACCCAACCGAAGCCGTGGGCAACGGCGAACCGCCTGTCATAGCGATCCGCGTGTCGCGTGGCGGCGGCGGCCCGACACCGGGCATCGGCGACCGCGTGCTGGCCAAGACCTTTCCAACCGATGACGCGACAGGCCCCGCCTACACCGGGCGGGTGATGAAGATCTTCGAGAAGCGCACCGATGCCGTTCTCGGCGTCTTCCGCGTGCTGCAGGACGGTACCTTCCGCATCGAGCCTGTCGAAAGACGCCAGCCGGAGCTGGTCGTCGACAAGGAATTCCAGAACGGCGCCAAGAACGGCGATCTGGTCGAGGTCGAGCCGGCGCGGGCCTCCCGCTACGGGCTGCCCAGAGCCAAGGTGCTGGCGGTGCTGGGTTCGCTGACCAGCGAAAAGGCGGTCTCGATGATCGCCATCCACGCGCACGATATTCCGCATATTTTTCCGACAGACGTCATCGCCGAGGCAGAGGCGGTCAAACCGGCGACGCTGGCCGGCCGCGAGGACTGGCGCGACCTGCCGCTGGTCACCATCGATCCGGCTGACGCCAAGGACCATGACGACGCGGTGTTCGCAGTATCAGATCCGGACGAGAAGAACCCTGGTGGCGTGGTCGTCACCGTGGCGATTGCAGATGTCGCCGCCTATATCCGCTATGGCACCGCGCTCGATCGCGAGGCGCTGAAGCGCGGCAATTCGGTCTATTTCCCGGATCGCGTCGTGCCGATGCTGCCGGAGCGCATCTCCAACGATCTTTGTTCGCTGCGCGAAAGCCAGGATCGTCCGGCGTTGGCAGTCCGCATGACCTTCGCGGCCGATGGCCGCAAGCTCAGGCATTCGTTCCACCGAATCATGATGAAATCGGCGGCGAAACTCGCCTATCCCCAAGCGCAGGCCGCGATCGACGGCGTGCCGGACGACAAGACCGGCCCGATCCTCGACATGGTGCTGAAGCCACTCTGGGATGCTTACGCCGTCGTGAAGCGCGGCCGTGACACGCGCCAGCCGCTCGAGCTCGACCTGCCGGAGCGGAAAATCCTGCTCAAGGAGGACGGCACTGTCGATCGGGTCGTCGTGCCGGAGCGGCTCGACGCGCACAAGCTGATCGAAGAGTTCATGATCCAGGCCAATGTCGCGGCGGCCGAGACGCTGGAGGCGAAGCGACAGGCGCTGGTCTACCGCATCCATGACGCGCCTTCGCTCGCCAAGCAGGAATCGCTGCGCGAATTCCTGCAGACGCTGGGCCTGTCGCTGGCCCGCGGCGCGCAGATGCGGCCGAACCAGTTCAACGGCATCCTGGATCGCGTCCGCGGCGCCGACCATGAGGGGCTGGTCAACGAGGTGGTGCTGCGCACGCAGATGCAGGCCGAGTACTCGCCCAGCAACATCGGCCATTTCGGTCTCAATCTGAAGCGCTACGCGCATTTCACCTCGCCGATCCGCAGATATGCCGACCTGATCGTGCATCGCGGACTGATTGCCGCACTCGGCTTCGGTGCGGGCGGACTGACGCAGGACGAGGCGGAGCGGCTGGAAGAGGTTTCCGCGCTGATCTCGGCCACCGAGCGCCGTGCCATGGCCGCCGAGCGCGACACGGTCGACCGGCTGATCGCCGCCTATCTGGCCGAGCGTGTCGACGAGCGTTTCGATGCACGCATTTCGGGCGTCACCAAATCGGGACTATTTGTCCAATTGCCGCAGTATGGCGCAGATGGTTTCATCCCGGTGTCAAGTCTGGACGGCGATTACTACATATACGACGAAACTGCCCGATCGCTCTTCGGAGAACGCACCGGCAAGGGCTATCAGCTTGCCGACCGCGTCGAGGTTCGCCTGATCGAGGTGGCGCCTATGGCCGGCGCGATGCGTTTCGAGATGCTGACCGACCCAAAGCCGCTGCCCGGCTCCAAACGGTCGTTTCACAAGGCCAAAGGCCGCGCCCGTGCGTCGCAATCGCGTCCAGGCTCGCGCGGCAGGAGACGGTAATGCCAAGCGATCTGAAAATGAACCAACAGGTTTTCGGCGGCGAACATCACTCGGGCCGGGCCGCCCGCCCGCTGTGGACGGCAATGAAGCGTGGCGCGCTTGGCCGCTGCCCGCATTGCGGTGAAGGAAAGCTGTTTCGAGCCTTCGTCAAGACCGTCGACAAGTGCGATCATTGCGGCGAGGAACTCCATCACCACCGCGCCGACGACCTGCCCGCCTATCTGGTGGTGGTCATCGTCGGCCACATCGTGCTCGGCGCCTTCATGGGCGTCGAAGCGACCTCCACATTGTCCACCTGGCAGCACATCGCCATCTGGGTGCCGCTGACCATCCTCATGGCGGTCGTCCTGCTGCAGCCGGTCAAGGGCGCCGTCATCGGCCTGCAATGGGCGTTCTATATGCATGGCTTCGGCGGGGAAGATGATCTGATCGAGTCGCATCCCGAGGCTTGAAACCGAGGCTGGCGCAATCGGCATGGCTGGACGCCACTTTCGCATCGGAGAAGATTCCGCTAGGTCGTGCGCATGGACGTAATGACCAAGGCGGAAGTCGACAAGGTTGAGCGGATGGCGCTCGACGCCAAGCCTATACGCCCGCGCGACGCCGCGACGCTGATCCTGCTCGACCGCAAGGGCGACGAGTTTCTGGTGCTGATGGGCCGGCGTCACGCCCGTCACGCCTTTATGCCGGGGAAATTCGTCTTTCCCGGCGGCCGTACCGATCCGGCCGACAGCCGAATTCCCGTTGCCACCGCGCTGCACCCTGAGGAACAGGCGAGGCTGACCGCCGGCGTTGGCCGCATCAGCCCGGCCCGCGCCCGCGCCATCGCCCTGTCGGCAATCCGCGAGACCTATGAGGAGGCCGGCCTGTTGATCGGTCGGAAAGGCGCCTTCGCGACGAGCAGGCGCGATTGGCAGGGTTTTGCTAAGCACGGCGTAAGTCCGTCGCTGGCGGAGCTGCGTTTCATCGCACGTGCCATCACCCCGCCAAACAAGGTGCGGCGCTTCGATACGCGCTTCTTCAGCGCCTGGCGCGAAGATGTCGCCGTGGAGCTGCCGGACGGCGGCCCGACCAACGAGTTGGAGGAACTGGTCTGGCTGCCGCTCGCCAAGGCCAGGCAGGCTGATATTCCCGACGTCACCAGGGCTATCCTGGAGGAGCTGGAAAAGCGGCTCGTCGATGATCCGCTGCTGCGCCCCGGTGGTTCCGTGCCGTTCTACCGGCTCGTCCGCAATCGCTTCGCCCGCGAAATTCTGTAGAGCATAGAGCATTCACATCCCATGACGGTCGATACCCAGCAAGAGGTCGAGGAACGCGTACACTGGCTGCCGATGATCGCCGCGATCTCGTCGATCAGCGTCGTCGGCATCGCCATCGGCCTCGGCATGCCGCTGCTCAGCGTCATCCTCGAAACGCGCGGCCATTCGGCGTCGATGATCGGCTTCAACACCGCCGTCGCCGGCTTCGCCTCGATCGCCGGCGCACCGCTCGCCACCCCGCTCGCCATGCGGTTCGGCGTCGCCTGGACGATGCTGGCCATGATCGCCACGGGAGTGCTGGCCTTTGTCGGCTTCCATTTCGCACCGGACTTCTGGATGTGGTTTCCGCTGCGCATCCTGCTGCACATCGCGCTGACGGTGCTGTTCATCCTGTCGGAATTCTGGATCAGCACATCGGCGCCGCCGCACCGGCGCGGCCTGGTCCTCGGCATCTACGCCACCGTGCTGTCCCTCGGCTTTGCCGCCGGGCCGTGGCTGTTCTCCCATCTCGGCAGCACCGGCTTCCTGCCCTTCGGCGTCATCATGGCGCTGGTGACGCTGGCCGCCATCCCAGTCCTGGCGGCACGCAACGAGAGCCCGACGATCGTTTCCAATGGCGAAACCAGCAACTTCCTGCGCTACATCTGGCTGGTGCCGACGGCGACCGCAGCGGTGCTGGTGTTCGGCGCGGTCGAGACCGGCGGCTTTGCGCTGTTCCCCATCTATGGCGGCCGCATCGGCTACTCCGAGGCCGACGCCGCCCTCCTGCTCACCATGATCGGTCTCGGCAACGTACTGTTGCAGATCCCGCTCGGCATGATCAGCGACCGTGTCAGCGACCGCCGTTATCTGCTTCTGGCTTGTGCAACCATCGGGCTTGCCGGCACCATCTTCATGCCGCACTTCGCGCAGAATTGGCACCTGATGGCGGCGCTTCTGTTCGTCTGGGGCGGCGTGGTCGCGGCGATGTACACGATCGGCCTGGCCCATCTCGGCTCGCAGCTTTCCGGTCACGAACTGGCCTCCGCCAACGCCGCCTTCGTGCTTTGCTACGGCGTCGGCATGGTGCTTGGCCCACAGGCGATCGGCATCGGCATGGATATTTTCGGCCCCTCCGGCTTCGGCTGGGCGCTCGGCATGTTCTTCGCCTTCTATATCGCGCTGGTCGGCGCCAGGCTCATCCGGAAAATCCTCTAGAAAGACCCGATCGAGTCTCGTATGCGCGAGGCTGCTGACATAACCGTGTCAGCAGCACCCGGGTAGATTGTCAGCAACACGCCACCAGATTGAGGATGCCATCATGATCGACTCCGGGTTTGAAACGAAATCGGTGCGGATGGAATTGCTGCTGCTTGTGACCTTCCAGGCGCCGGCTTCCGATGTCGACCGCATCATGGAAGCGGTGGTCGCGATCGCACCGCTCACCATGGGCAAATACGACAGCAATGCCTACCAGTCGGCGCACGGCATCGAGCGCTACCGGCCACTCGAAGGCGCGGCCGCCGGCGCCGAGACGGAATTGCGCAGACGGCCGGGCACGGTGGAAGTGTCGTTCGAGCTGCCCGACGACCAGGCGTTGGCCGCCCGCATTGTCGAAGCGATTTTCCAGGTCCACAGCTATCAGGAGCCGGTGATCCGCATTCAGCCGATCCTTGCCAGCCGCTCCAAGGGGTTGGACGACCGCTCCAACCCGAACCGCTGGTGGAACACCACGGGAGACTGGAAGAAGGTCGCTCCGCCGGTCAGGGAAGACGCATAGGAACATATCCGGCTACCCACGGCTGGCTCAAAAGACCGCGCCGAAGCCTCGCGGGGTGTCGGTAGCTAATCAAGTTGTCCGGTTTTGGTAGCACATCACTTGTCCGCTTC
>NZ_SUEO01000306.1 GCF_004962925.1 Mesorhizobium sp.
GGATGAAGAACCAGCCGAGATTGACGAGAAACTCCTTGGCGAAAGGGAAAGTCAGCGACGACGAGAACGGGGCCTGGCCGTTGTGCATGATCACCCAGGCGGCGATGCCGGCGATGACGAATTCAAGCGCCAGCCGCGCCTTGCCGGAAAAGCCGAGATGCGATTGCTTCGTCACCTTGAGATAATCGTCGTAGAAGCCGATCGAGCCGAAACCCAGGGTCACCAGCAGCACCACCCAGACATAGATGCTGGACAGGTTCGCCCACAAAAGCGACGAGCCGATGATGCCGCACAGGATCATCAGCCCGCCCATGGTCGGCGTGCCGGCTTTCTTGAAATGCGTCTGCGGCCCGTCGGCACGGATCGGCTGGCCCTTGCCCTGCCGCAGCCTCAGCGAATTGATGATGGCCGGTCCAAAGATGAAGACGATCAGCGCCGCGGTGATCAGCGCGCCGCCGGTGCGGAAGGTTATGTAGCGGAAGACGTTGAAGACCGAGATCTTGTCCGCGAATTCGACGAGCAGTGTGAACATGCGATTCGGCCCCCGGACCTGGCTCTAGGTCTGTTTGGTGGTTGTGGCTACAGCCG
This sequence comes from Mesorhizobium sp., assembly GCF_004962925.1. GTDB lineage: Bacteria > Pseudomonadota > Alphaproteobacteria > Rhizobiales > Rhizobiaceae > Mesorhizobium. Next base: position 589 of record NZ_SUEO01000306.1, read on the forward strand.
GAAATTTGCCGAGCAATGCGTCGACCAGCTTGGAAAACCCGATGCCTTTCGACGATTTGATCATCACCACGTCGCCAGGCTTCAGCGCCGACAGAAGCACCAGTTTCAGATCCTCGGCGCCGGGGCGATACTCCGTCTTGATCTCACTGGGCAAGATATCGGCCAGTGCCCGCATTTCCGGGCCGGCGAGAAAGACCGTGCGCGTCTCGGTGCCGACGATGAGATCGGCAAGTGCAGCGTGCAGCTTCGCCGAGTGGTCGCCGAGTTCGAGCATGTCGCCTAGCACCGCGATGCGCCTGCCTTCGCCCGACACCGGCGTCGCGTTGAGCAGCGCCATTGCAGCGCTCATCGACGCCGGATTGGCATTGTAGCTCTCGTCGATCAGCGTGATCGAACCCTTGGGGTGGCGCAGCACATGGCGCTTGCCGCGTCCGCGTTCGGCCGAAAGATCAGCCAGCGCCAGCGCCACCCTGGCGATGTCGGCGCCGACCAGATGCGCGGCGCCCAGCACGGCCAGCACATTTTGCACCATGTGGCGGCCAGGCGCGCCTATCCTGGCGGTGATTTCCTGTCCACCGATCTTGGCGGCGATGACCGAATGATCGGCATGCAGCGCGCATTTGAGCAATTTGAAAGTCGCACGGGCATTCTCGCCAAACCCGTAAATGTGCTCGACGCCGGCGGCTCTCGCCATCTTGTCCAGAAGCTTCCAGCGCGGATCGTCGCGATTGAGAAGGACGGCGCCGTCCGGTTCCAGCCCCTCGAAAATCTCGGCCTTGGCCTTGGCGATCTCGTCCAGATTACGGAAGAAGCCGAGATGTGCCGCGGCGATCAGCGTGACGATGGCGACATGCGGCCGGACCATCTTGACCAGCGGCCGGATCTCGTCGGGATGGTTCATGCCGATCTCGAAGACGGCATAGTCGCAATCCGCCGGCATCCGCGCCAGCGTCAGCGGCACGCCCCAGTGGTTGTTGAAAGACTGGGCCGATGCATGCACCTTGCCGACCGCGGACAGCACATGACGCAGTGCTTCCTTGGTGGTGGTCTTGCCCGCCGAACCGGTCACCGCGATGATCTTGGCGCTGGACCGCGCGCGTGCGGCCAGCCCTAGCTTTTCCAGTGCGGCCAGCACGTCCTGCACGACGATCATCGGCGCCGTCAGCCGCCCGAGCGACGGCAGCTTGCCCTCGGCGACGACCAGCACGCCGGCGCCGGCCTTGATGGCGGCGGTCGCGAAATCATGGCCATCCATCGCCTCGCCCTTGATGGCGAAGAAAGCATCGCCCGGCTCGAGGCTGCGGCTGTCGATCGAGATGCCGCTGATACCCTCCGGCATCGGCCCGAGCGGTCGTCCGCCCATGGCGGCGACGAGATCCTCGGAGGTCCACAGGAAGCTCATGCGACGCGCTCCTGGAGCGCGGAGCGGACTTCCTCATGGTCGGAAAAATGCAGCGTCTCGGCGCCGATGGTCTGGCCTTCCTCATGCCCCTTGCCGGCCACGATCAGCGTGTCGCCGGCATGAAGCATAGCGACTGCCTCGTGGATCGCCTTGCGCCGATCGCCGATCTCGACGGCGCCGGGTGCGGCGGCAAGGATCGCGGCGCGGATCGTTTCGGGCACTTCCGAGCGCGGATTGTCGTCAGTGACGATGACGACATCGGCGAGCCGCGTGGCGATCTCGCCCATAATCGGACGCTTGCCCCGGTCGCGATCGCCGCCACAGCCGAACACGACGATGACGCGACCGGTGGTGAACGGCCGCACCGAGGCCAACACGTTTTCCAGCGCGTCCGGCTTGTGCGCGTAATCGACATAGACCGGCGCACCATTGGATGTTGTCCCGACGAGGTCCAGCCGGCCTGGCGCGCCCTTCAATTTCTCCAACGCCATCAGGGCCTTGGCGGCAGGCGTTCCAGTAGAAATGGCGAGGCCCGCCGAAACCAGCGCATTGGCTATCTGGAAATCCCCGGCCAGTGGCAGGTCGACCTCGTGGAGAACGCCATCGACTTCGACCTCGGCACGCTGTCGGTGGCGCTCGTGCTCGACCCGCTTCAGTCTCAGGAACTCGCCATGACGGCCGACCGTCAGCACATCCAGTCCCGCCGCCCTCGCCGCCTGGATCGTCGGCTCCGACCACGGATCGTCGGCAAAGATGACGGCCGGCGCGCCCTTCGGCAGCAGCGTGTCGAACAGGCGCAGCTTGGCGCGATGGTAGTCCTCGACCGTCGGATGATAGTCCATGTGGTCGCGACCGAGATTGGTGAAACCGCCGGCTGCAAGCTTCACGCCGTCGAGCCGGCGCTGGTCGAGACCATGGCTGGAGGCTTCCATCGATGCGTGGGTGACGCCGGCATCCGCCAGTTCCCTCAACAGCCTGTGCAGATCTACCGGGTCTGGCGTGGTCAGCGAGCCATATTCGTTGCGGCCCGGCGCCACCACGCCGGTTGTGCCGATCGAAGCAGCGGCAAGGCCTGACTGCTCCCAGATCTGCCTGGTGAAAGCCGCTACCGATGTCTTGCCGCTGGTGCCGGTCACCGCGACCATGGTTTGCGGTTGCCTGCCGAAGTAGCGTGCAGCACTCAGCGCCAGTGCAAGGCGCGGATCGTCGACGGCAAGAACGGGCACCGGCAGTCCGGCGACGCCGCTGCCCTTGCCGGCCACGATCGCTGCTGCGCCGCGTTTGGCGGCATCGGCGACATAGGCGGCGCCATCCGCCTTGGTACCGGTGAGCGCGAAGAAGACCACGCCTGGTCTGACCTGGCGGGAATCCGACGAAATCCCGGTAACCTCCGTGTCGAAGGAAGCTGTCCCCTCGACAGGCAGGATACCGGCTAGATCTTTCAGCTTCATCGAACCCCGTTCATCGCAACAAAATAGCGCGCAGTTGCCGGCGCGCCCTAAGAATCACTGATAGGAAACCAGCGTTGCGCCATTTTCATGGCTGAAATCTGGCTTCACGCCAAGCATGGAAGCCGAACGTCGGATGATGTTTGCGGCCATGACGCCTGCATTCGAGGCCGCCGTCCCACCCATGCCGGGTTTTTCCGGCTTCGGTTCGTCGGCGATCGTCAGCACGATGTATTGCGGATCGTCCATCGGGAAAGCCGCGACGAAGGCGTTGAAATTCTTTTCCTTGGAGTAGCGGCCGTTGACCACCTTCTCGGCCGTTCCGGTCTTGCCGCCAACGCGGTAGCCGGGAACCCTGGCGCCCCTGCCCGACCCTTTCTCGGCATTGAGTGCATAGAGATAGCGCATGCCTTCGACGGTCTTGTCGTTGACCACTTTCTTGGCCACTGACATCGCCTGTTCCTGCGTGCGCGTCAGGAATGTCGGATCCATCAAATAGCCGCCATTCAGCAGCGCAGCGCAGCCAACCGCCGTCTGCAGCGGCGTCGTCGACACACCGTGACCGAAGGCGATGGTGATCGAATTGACCTGTTTCCAGACTTTGGGCTCGGTCGGGCGGGCGACCTCCGGCAGTTCCGTCTGCATCTTTTCGAGAACCCCCAAGCGATGCAGGAATTCGCGGTGGCCCTCGATGCCAACCGCTTCGGCTTCCTTGGCCGAACCGATGTTGGACGAGTAGATGAACACTTCGGGCACCGACAGCACCCGGGCCTTGCCATGAAAATCATGGATGGTCTGGCGGCCGATCCTGATCGGGCGCGAAGCGTCGAAACGGCTTTCCAGCGTTATTTTTCCGGAATCGAGCGCCATGGCGGTGGTAAAACTCTTGAAGGTCGAGCCCATTTCGTAGAGGCCGGCCGACATGCGGTTCAAGCGGTCCTTGTCCTGCGCATTGTAGGGATTGTTCGGATCGAAATCCGGAACCGAGGCCATCGCCATCACTTCTCCGGTCTTGATGTTGAGAACGACGGCGCCCGCCGCGATTGCGCGGTATTTCTCCATGCCGGTGGCGACCTCATCACGCACGATATGCTGGACGCGCAGGTCGATCGAGAGCCGCACCGGCTTCAGATCCTTGGCCACTGCAAGTCCCGACGCCTGGAGGTCACTCAGTCCCTGTTCGTCGATGTATTTCTCCATGCCGGAGATGCCCTGGTTGTCGACGTTGGTGAGCCCGACAATGTAGGACGAGGTTTCGCCGGCCGGATAGAAACGGCGCTTTTCGGTGCGGAAGCCGAAGCCGGGAATGCCGAGCTGCATGATATCCGATTGCTGCTTGGGCGTCAGTTGCCGCTGAAGCCAGACGAAGCCGGCGCCGCTCTTCAGCTTGTTATAGGTCTGCTCATAGTCGATTTCGGGAAGCACCGTCGCCAGCTTTTCGATCGCCTCGTCGGCGTCGACGATGCGACGTGGTTCGGCAAACAGCGACGCGGTCTTGATGTCCGTCGCCAGCACTTCGCCGTTGCGGTCGACAATGTCGGGCCGAGACGCCGTCACCCGGCTCTGCGGGCCGCCGGACAGGTCGGGATTCTGGAAACCCAGATAGACCAGCCGCCCGGTGATGGTCGAATAGATGCCGAAGAACACCGCCATCGTCATCACGATGCGGGTCCTGCCCTTGCCACCGGTCGCCTTGCGGGCGCCTTCGACCACAATCGATCCGTCTTCCGACTTGGCGCGGCGCGTCAGCAGCCTGGCAATCACTGGAAGTCTGGCAACCACTGGAAGTCTGGCGATCATTGAACGATGCCTCCGGTCACCACAGGGTCCTTGCCGCCGCCACTATCGGCCATGCCGCCCAGCCGCTGGGACGAAAGGTCCTCGATGGTGACGGGTTTTGCTAGCAGATCGTCTAGCCCGATGATCTGGCGGGCGCTAACCGGCTCGAGCTCGAGTTGCGATTTGTAGATGTCGGCCAGCTTTTGCAGACGCGACGGCTGGGTAAGCAGGCTCCAGTCCGCCTTAAGGAGATCGATCGTATCCTCCTCGTAACGGATCTGCGCCTGGATCTTGTGCACCGCCGTCAATTGTTCCTCTGCTTCGCGCTTGGTCTTGTAGGTCAGGGCCGCAGCTGAAACCATGACGGCGATCAGGACTATGTCGCTGGTACGAAACACGTGCTCACCTCTCTCCCGGCCGGTCGGCGGCACCGGGAAG
>NZ_SUEO01000307.1 GCF_004962925.1 Mesorhizobium sp.
CCCCTCAAGGGGGAGGGGAACGTCGAGCTTAGAACGCTTCCGCCGGCAGTGCCATCAATGTATCAGCGCCGCTGGAGATGCGGGCGAGGTGCGCCGACGTCTCCGGCATGATCCGCTCCATGAAGAAGCGCGCCGTCACCAGCTTGCCGTCGTAGAAGGCCGAAGAACCATTGGCGCCATTCGCCAATTTCGCTCCGGCTGCCTTGGCCATCTGCGCCCACATGTAGCCCAGCGCCACCAGGCCGAAGAGATGCATGTAGTCGGTCGAGGCAGCACCGGCGTTGTCGGGCTTGGCCATGCCGTTCTGCATCAGCCACATCGTCGCCGCCTGCAGATCGTTGAGGCCCTTCTTCAGCGCCTTGGTGAAAGGCGCCATCTTCTCATCAGTGCGATTCTCCTCGCAGAACTCGCCGACCTCCTTGAAGAAGGCCTGCACGGCGCGGCCGCCATTCAAGGCCAACTTGCGGCCGACGAGGTCGAGCGCCTGGATGCCGTTGGCGCCCTCGTAGATCATAGCAATGCGGGCATCGCGCACGAACTGGCTCATGCCGTGCTCTTCGATATAGCCGTGGCCGCCGAACACCTGCTGCGCCATGACGGCGTGGTCGAAGCCCTTGTCGGTGAGCACGCCCTTGACCACCGGCGTCATCAGGCCGGTGTAGTCGTCGGCGGCCTGGCGGTCCTTGTCGTCACTGGCACGGTGAGCGATGTCCGACTTGATCGCCGTCCACAGCGCCAGCGCGCGGCCGGCCTCGTTGAAGGCCCTCATGGTCATCAGGCTGCGGCGGATGTCGGGGTGGACGATGATCGGGTCGGCTTTCTTGTCCGGCGCCTTCGGCCCGGACAGCGAGCGGCCCTGCAGGCGATCCTTGGCATAGGACACAGCGTTCTGGTAGGCGACCTCCGACAGAGAAAGCCCTTGCAGGCCGACGCCGAGCCGGGCCTCGTTCATCATCGTGAACATGGCTTTCAGCCCGCCATTGGCCTCGCCGAGCAACACGCCTTGCGCCTCGTCATAGTTCATGACGCAGGTCGAATTGCCATGGATGCCCATCTTCTCCTCGATCGAGCCGCAGGAGACGGTGTTCTTCTCGCCGGGATTGCCTGATGCATCGAGCTTGAGCTTCGGCACGATGAACAGCGAAATGCCCTTCACGCCTTCCGGCGCACCCTCGATGCGGGCCAGCACGAGGTGGACGATGTTGTCCGACATGTCGTGCTCGCCGGCCGAGATGAAGATCTTCTGGCCTGAAATCTTGTAGGTGCCGTCGCCGTTGTGAACCGCCTTGGTGCGCAGCAGGCCAAGATCGGTGCCGCAATGCGGCTCGGTCAGGTTCATGGTGCCGGTCCAAGTGCCTTCGACCAGCTTCGGCAGCCATGTCGCCTTCTGTTCGTCGGTGCCATGGGTGATGATTGCCGCAATCGCGCCCTGCGTCAGGCCGGGATACATCATCAGCGACATGTTGGCCGAAACCATATATTCGGAAACAGCGGTGTGCACCGCATATGGCAGGCCCTGGCCGCCAAATTCGACGGGCGCGGCCAGCCCCATCCAGCCGCCTTCGCGATACTGGTCGAAGGCCTCCTTGAAGCCTTTCGGTGTCGTCACCGAACCATCGTCATGGCGCACGCAGCCTTCCATGTCGCCGACGCGGTTAAGCGGCTGCATGACATTTTCGGCGAGCTTGGCGCCCTCGGCGAGGATGGCCTCGACCACATCCGGCGTCGCGTCGGAAAATCCGGGAAGATTGGAATAGCGTTGGTAGCCCAGTACCTCGTTCAGCACAAACAGCGTGTCCTGGACTGGCGCCCTGTAGATCGGCATGCGTTTCCTCCACCATGCGGCCTTGGTCCAGGAATCAAGCCCCCCAAATGAAGTCAGGGACAGCATGCGGACCAATGTTCAGGTCGGGATAGCAAAAGTTGACGTTTGCGTAAACGTCAATTTTTTGATGCGACAAATTTTCCTGACATCTCGCCAATGAGCGTAACGGCGCTACGCCGTTGAAGCCAGTGCGGAACAGATTGAAAATGTATTATCCCGACGCAGCCGGAACACAACGGAAAGAGCCGCGCGGCCAAGGCCACGCGGCTCTCATTCGTCACAGGCCGTTCATCGGAAGCCGGCGAGGCCTAGTTATCCGGCGACGCTGGCCTGCGGCGCCGAACGTTCGCTCAGCATCTGACGCACCGCCGCCATCGAGTTGCTCAACTCGTTGATGGCGTCGTCGATCAGCGCCCGCTGCTTTTGCAGACGGGCAAGCTGCTTCTCCGACTTGTCGAGCGCCAGCCGCAACTGCTTGGTGTTGGAGCCGGTAGGATCATAAAGATCCATCATCTGCTTGACGTCGCGCAGCGAGAATCCGACCTTGCGGCCGAGCAGGATCAGCTTCAACCGCGCCTTGTCGCGGCGCGTGTAGAGACGGGTCGAGCCGTCGCGCTGCGGATTGAGAAGGCCCTTGTCCTCGTAGAAACGCAGCGTGCGCAGCGTTACTCCGTATTTCTTGGCCATCTCGCCGATGCGGACAAGATCCTCGCCGGCTTTATCAGACATGTCATTGGTATTGGCCGCGGCTTCGCCGGGCGAAACAAGTTTCATGGTCACTGGCTTTCCCCATCTGGTGGCGCCGCGGTTCCGGACCAAGCGTCGCCTGAGTGGAAGCGGGGGCGTGCTTCCAGTCGTGGTTTCAACAAACAAATCGCAAACGGCACGGTCTGTGCACCTTTACGTTTACGTCAATTCTATACCGATAGCCGCCTCACGAAGCAAGGGCGTTGTGCGGGAGGAACTTTTTGCCGCATCCGCCAGCGCATCACTCCGGCTTTGGGCAGCCCGTCAACATAACGTTGCAACTTCTTAAGCTTGGTTAACGCGTTGTTTACCACGTTGGGCGAAATGTGCGCATGTCGGTTACCCGTGTTTATCCTGTAGCGAATTTTTCACGGTTTTTCGGAGCGCGGGTGAAACCCGGGAAGTTCGTTTTCCACCGCAGCAAAGCCGCGCGGCCGCCTTCGTTTCCGGCAGGACTTTGGGAAACTGGTCATAAGCCAGCAATTAGACGGACCAGTAATTCTGAACGGGCGCATCGATGAACAGCAAGCGGTCCTATCTCGATACACTGAACGCCGGCAGGCAGCGCAGGCCGCACACCACGCTTGAGCAGCTCAACCGTTCACTGGAAACGCTGGAGCAGCGGCTGGGGCGGACGCGCGAGGACATGGGCGAGCGTCCCGATCCTCGCCGGCCGGGCGCGGAGCCGCGCTATGCCAGCGCCCGCCCCTATGATGATCCGCGCCCCGCGCCGCCGCCGAAAAGCTCGGCGCCGGCTGCCTTCGACCAGAATTACCAGGCGATTGCCCGCGACATTGACCGCGTGCGCGGCCAAGAAGACGGCGTCGCCGTGGTCGGCAAGATCGCCGGCGAATTGCGCGGTCTGCGCGAAGAACTGCGCCACCAGATGACCGCCGGCCTGCAGCGCGAATTCGAAGCGCTGCGCAAGGATATCGAGCGGGCTTTCCAGGCAAGCGCTCAGCCGGGGGGCTCCGGCAAAGGCAGCGCCGAACTCGGCGTCGAGTTCGAACGGCTTTCCGGCGCCATCCAGACTCTGGCGGAAAAGAGCGACGACAGAAGCGTCAACATGCTTCGGCTCGAGCTGGAGCAGGTCAAGGCCGCGCTCGACACGCTGGCGCGCGAAGAGAGCGTGCAGGCGGTCGGCCGCCGCTGGGACGATTTCGACCGCCGCTGGACCGCGTTCGAGGATCGTGTCGATGCCGATCAGCGCAAGCGGTCGGACGCACCCGGTCTTTCGATGCTTACCGACCGGCTCGAACAGATCAGTAATGCCGTCAACAACTTGCCGGAATCGCTGTCGCTGCGATCGCTCGAAGAGAAGGTCCGCACGCTTGCCGGCGCCGTCGATCATTTCGCCAGACAGCAGGACAATCGCGGCAGCGGCACATTCGGTATGATCGACGAGCGGCTGGACGAGATTTCCCGCGCTATCGTCGCCTCAACCGTCGCCGCGCAGGCCAATTCATTCGACCCCGAACCCTTCGAGCGCATCGAGAAGCGGATCGCCTCGCTTGCCCAGCAGATCGAGGAAGTCACGCAGGTGCACCCCAGTGGCGAGGTCATCGACCGCCTCAATATGCTGTCGAGCCGCGTGGACGAGCTCGCCGGCCGGGCCAATCTGCCGGAGCAGGCGATGGAGCGCCTCGACAAGCAGATCGCGCTCATTGCCGACAAGATCGACCGGGCGCCTGCGATGCCGGATGCCGATTACATCTTCCAGGGGCTGGAACAGCGTTTCGACGTGCTGTCCGGTATGATGGAGCGCCGCCAGGGAGACGCGATCGAACAAGGCAACATGCTGTTTCGCGATCTCGAGCGCCGGCTGGACGAAGTCGCCGACAGGCTGGACCAGCGCATGCCGCAGATCGATGGGGCCGGCATCATGGATGCCATCGACGCCCGCTTCAGCGCGCTGGCCAAGCGCATGGAGACGCGTGTTCCCGATTCCGCAGGCGAAGCAGCGATCCGTGGCCTGGAAAGCCGCCTCGAAGACATTTCAAGCCGGCTGGATTCATCCGCGGCGCAAGTCGCCGGCATCGACCCGGCCCTGATCCGCAGCCTGGAAGCGCAGGTCGCGGGGCTGTCGGCGCATCTTTCGAAGCCCGGCACGGCACTGCCGGAATTCGAGGACATCAGCCCGCGTCTCAACGAAATCGAGAAGTCGTTGGCTGGAACCCGCGATTCCATCCTCAGCGCGGCGCGCGAGGCAGCCGAGAGCGCTGTCCGTTCGCTTGCCGACTCCAGTGCCAATACGGCGGCCGTTTCTGGCCTCGCCCAGGATCTGAAGACGCTCGAAGCACTGACGCGCCGTTCCGACGAGCGCAATTCGAGGACCTTCGAGGCCATCCACGACACGCTGCTCAAGATCGTCGACAGACTGGGCTCACTAGAAACCGGCGAGCCGACCGACGCGGTAAGCGAACTTCTCAGCACGCGACCGGCCGAACCGGACAGCTGGCGCGGCGCGCCATCATCGAAGATGGCCGTTCGGGACGCGCCGTCCATGGATATCGACCAGCCATTGCCGCTGACCGGAGACATGGCCGACCTCGACAGCCGTGCACCTGCCATCATGCGCAATGAGCCAGGTTCGCGTAGCGAACCTGGCGCCCGCACGCCAGCCGAAGCCGCTGCGGCCGCGGCCATGGCGGCGCTTGGTTCGGACATGACGACGGAGAAAAGCGAGCAGACCCGCGGCCGGAAGTCGATGCTCGGCGGACTGGCGCGCGCCTTCAAGGGCAAGAAGGAGGCGGACGCTCCACCGCTTGCCGGCTCAGGGCCCGATGTCGAGATACCGAGCGCCGATCTCGACGAACCACTGGATCCAAAGGTTGCCAACCGGCCGCTGGAGCCCGGCTCCGGCCCACCCGACCTCAACGCCATCATGAAACGCGTGCGCGACGAACGCGGACCGCCGGTCAGGGTCGGCAATGCCGATGCATCGAAATCCGACTTCATCGCCGCAGCCAGACGCGCGGCGC
>NZ_SUEO01000308.1:0-5277 GCF_004962925.1 Mesorhizobium sp.
GCCTCTTCTCCCCAGCGGGGAGAAGGTGGCCGCGAAGCGGCCGGATGAGGGGGACACCCATATGCGGTGGCCCTGACCTTGATGTGATGTCGCTGCGTAGCGGCGGCTTGTGCCATCGCACTGCACGGTCGAACCGCAACAATTGAAACACTTCAGTCGAGTTTCGGCATTCATCCGAAACAACCGGGAGCGAAAAACCGCGCCATGGAGCGAACCCGTCGGGACGGCTCCGCGGTCGAGGCCGCTAACACTGAAGGATCAGGAAGATGTTTACTCTCGTAACAGTCGACGCTTTCAGCGGCGTCGATCCCGGCGCGTTGACGCCGACGCAGCACGAAAAGCTCTACACCGGCGCGATGGCACGCGCGCGCCAGGACAGATCGGCCGCGCTCGGCAAAGGCATGGCGCGCCTGACATCGATGTTCAGGATCGAACGTCGTTTCGCCGGCATCGTCCTGCTGCTGGCCACGATCATCGGAGCCATGGCCGTCACCAACGGCGCCCAGGCCGAAGAAGGCAAGTTCAAGCTGAAGCAGGGTATTTCACAGGCGGTGAAGCAGAACTCGGCGCCGCAGTATCACATCGCCCGACGCAGCGAAACTCTCAGGCCGACAGACAAACTGCCGTTCCTTGGCGACAAGATCCGCCCCAAGATTAATGCGAAAATCGACTGCGCTGTGGTTGGCTGCAAAGCCAAGCCGCCGATCCTCAAGCATAGGCCCAAGCTGCCTTGCAAGATTGTCGGATGCAAACCCGGCAAGGACCATGACGGCCACCACGGCAATCACCATGGCCAACACAAGCACGGCTCCTGGTTTTGGGGCGGCGTGACGATCGTCGCTTCCGATCATGGTGGCTGCGGCTATGAATTCTGGAAATGGAAGACGACCGGCTGGCGCTACTGGCGGCATGCGTATCAGAGCTGCCGCGGCTGGGAATAAACTATCCCATCAGCATGAATCTGGCCTTCCCCGGCATGCGGGGGAGGCTTTTTCGTCCGCGATGCGAACCGTCGGTCACGCCCCCGCAGTATACGCCGCAATGGCCGCCATATTCACGATGTCCGAATCCTTGGCGTTGAGCGAGACGATCTGCACCGGCTTGTTCAAGCCGACCAGCAGCGGGCCGATGACGGTCGAGCCGCCGAGTTCCTGCAGCATCTTGGTCGAGATCGAGGCCGAGTGGAAGGCCGGCATGATCAGCACGTTGGCTGGGCCGGTGAGCCGAATGAACGGGTATTGCGCCATGGCGCGCGCGTTGAGCGCCACGTCCGCGGCCATCTCGCCGTCATACTCGAAATCGACGCGCCGCTTGTCGAGGATGCGCACCGCTTCCTGGACACGTTCGGAGCGCTCGCCCTGCGGATGGCCGAAGGTGGAATAGGCGAGCATGGCGAGCCTTGGTTCATAACCCATGCGGCGGGCAAAGCCGGCGGCTTCCTCGGCGATGTCGGCGATCTGTTCGGCATTCGGCATGTCGTGCACGGCGGTGTCGGCGACGATCACGGTTCGGCCCCGCGCCAGCACGATCGAGGCGCCGATGACGCGGTGGCCGGGCTTGGCGTCGATGACGCGGCGGATGTCGTCGAGTGCAGTCGAATAGTTGCGCGTTACGCCGGTGACGATGCCGTCGGCGTCGCCCAACGCCACCATGCAGGCAGCGAAATGGTTACGGTCGTTGTTGATCAGGCGCTGGCAATCGCGGAACAGGAAGCCCTTGCGCTGCATGCGCTCGTACAGATAATCGGTGTAAACGCCGTTGCGGCGCGACAGCCTGGCGTTGATGATCTCGATGCCTTGCCTGTCGATCTCGATGCCGGCGTTCCTGGCATTCTCCTTGATGATGTCGTCGCGGCCGAGCAGGATGGCGGTGCCGAGCCGCTGGTTCACATAGGAGACGGCGGCGCGCATGACCTGCTCCTCCTCGCCCTCGGCGAAGACGATGCGCTTGGGCTGGCGGCGAACGCGGTCGTAGATGCGCTGCAGGGTCGAGGCGATCGGGTCGCGGCGTGCCGACAGTTCCTGCGCGTAACGGTCGAGATCGAGGATCGGCTTGCGGGCGACACCTGAGTCCATCGCGGCCTTGGCGACGGCGATCGGAATGGCCGAGATCAGCCGCGGGTCGAACGGCACCGGAATGATGTAGTTGGGGCCGAATTTCGGCCGGTTGCCCTGATAGGCGGCGGCAACGTCGTCGGGCACGTCCTGGCGCGCGAGTTCGGCCAGCGCTCGTGCCGCGGCGATCTTCATGTCGTCGTTGATGGTGGTGGCCCGTACATCGAGCGCGCCGCGGAAGATGTAGGGGAAGCCGAGCACATTGTTGACCTGGTTCGGATAGTCCGAACGCCCCGTCGCCATGATGGCATCGGTGCGGATCTCGGCCACTTCCTCGGGCGTGATCTCCGGATCGGGATTGGCCATGGCGAAGATGATCGGGTTCTTGGCCATCGACTGCACCATCCTGGTGGTCAGCGCGCCCTTGGCGGAAAGGCCGAGGAATACGTCGGCGCCGTCCAGCGCCTCGGCCAGCGAGCGCGCGTCGGTCTTGACGGCATGCGCGGACTTCCACTGGTTCATGCCTTCGGTGCGGCCCTGGAAGACGACGCCCTTGGTGTCGCACAGGATGATGTTTTCAGGCGTAAAGCCCATCGCCTTCATCAGCTCGATGCAGGCGATGCCGGCCGCACCCGCCCCGTTGCAGACCATTTTCGTGGTCTGCATGTCGCGGCCGGTGACTTTGAGCGCATTGATCAGGCCGGCGGCCGAGATAATGGCGGTGCCATGCTGGTCGTCATGGAAGACCGGTATGTCCATCAATTCGCGCAGCCGTTGCTCGATGATGAAGCATTCCGGCGCCTTGATGTCCTCAAGGTTGATGCCGCCGAAGGAGGGCCCAAGGAAACGCACGCAGTTGATGAACTCGTCGGCATCCTCGGTGTCGACTTCGAGATCGATGGAATCGACATCGGCGAAGCGCTTGAACAGAACCGCCTTGCCTTCCATCACCGGCTTCGAGGCCAGCGCGCCGAGGTTGCCGAGGCCGAGAATGGCGGTGCCGTTTGAGATGACGGCGACCATGTTGCCGCGCGCCGTATAGTCGAAGGCGCGGCTGGGATCCTCGGCGATGGCGAGGACGGGAACCGCGACCCCCGGCGAATAGGCGAGGCTCAAGTCGCGCTGGGTGGCCATCGGCTTGGTAGCGACGATCTCCAGCTTGCCGGGGCGGCCCATGGCGTGGAATTCCAGCGCCTCCTGCGCACTGACGGAGGGTCCGGGGTTTTCGGTTTTCCTGGCCATGATGCTTTCGATTTCCTCACCCGTGCGGCACCGCTTGCGACGGGTGCTTTTGTGGAGTTTCGAATTAAGGCCACACGCCGCCGCTGTAAACCGCCAAGCGACAGGGAATCGTGGTCGAGCGCGGCGCTTCGGTCAGACTCGATCAGACGAGGAGGTGAGCGCGGCAAGCTCGCGCGCATGGTCGCGCACCGGCGCCCATCGCATCAGCGCAGAGGTCGGGGGGAACGGCCATTGCGAGAGCGGCGGCGCGTCGCTGCCCATGCGCCGCAGCAGCGCTGACAGATAGGCCATCATCTCCAGCCGTTGCGGGCGCACTTTTTCCAGCGTTCGGCTTCTGACCTCTTCGCGCGGTATCCGGCGGTCGCGCAGCGTCTCCACAGCTTTTCGGATTGCCGCGGGCTCCGGCTCGGCGATCAGGCAATAGTCCGGATCGAAATAGACGTCGCGCCCGCCAAGGCTCGGCGTCGAGACGATCGGCAGCCCAGCCATCAGATATTCCATGCTGGAGTACATCGCACCTTCGCTTGCCGACAGGCAGAGCCCGACCGCGGCCTGGTTGTAGACGCGATTGACTTGCTCCTGCGAGAGTCTTGCGGTCATACCATCGACGATCGGATTGGCAATGCGGTGGAACGGCGATTGCGACTGCAGGCGGCGAACGAAGACGCGGGCGCCGGAAGGCGGCAGTTCGCCGATCGACGTGGTGACATGAACCAGCCTTTCGACATCGAAGGCAAGGTAGTGCCGCTTGGTGTGCGATATGCGGCCATTGTAGACGGCGTCGAACTCGACCGGCACGTCCGGCAGCGGCCGGAACACATCCTCCGATATCATCAGATTGTGATTGGAAAAGATCGCGGTACCGCCAACCGCGGCGATCAGGCGGCGCTCCTCCTCGGTGTTGCAGAGGAAGATGATCTCGTGATGCGGAAAGCGCGCGGCATAGCGGGCGAGATCCCGACCGATCTGGTCGACCACGGCCGGTCGCTCCAGGGACCAGCTCGGCATCAGCAGGAATGCGGCGCGCCGCGACGCCAGGCGCCGGCCGATGGCGGCAACAGAGTAAAACGGGCGAGGCCCGCCGACCGGTGTATAGAGCACCAGAGGGTCGCGGCTAATCACATGCACGGAAACCTGGATGCCGCCGTCGAGGTCGGCCAGGGGACCACGGGACGGAAGGATGAAGGGAAACCGCTTTCGCGCGGAGAGCCTGAGCTTGTCGGCGGTTCGGTTGGCGCGGCGCGCTGCCTTGAGCAGCATGTGCTGCAACGGCGACCCGACGGGACCGATCATCTCCTCGAAAGTCTCGTGCCTGTCCTTGTCCACTGCGTCCCGCCCAAGCTCCGATCCCTCAGTATTCGCGATTTGAATTTCAGGCAACGTCGCAAGCCCGGCGCCCCCTTTCCCCTGCTTTTCGAGCTGCCGGCATTAAACCCGGCAGTCACATCTGCTAGCGTGCCGGCATGAACATACACATGGCGACCGACCCCGACGCCCCCGAGGCGACGACGCCCATGCCCGTCACGGGCGGCGGCGCCACGCCGATGATGGAGCAGTATATCGAGATCAAGGCGGCGAACCCGGATTCGCTGCTGTTCTATCGCATGGGCGATTTCTACGAGCTGTTCTTCGACGACGCCGAGAAGGCGAGCCGGGCACTCGGCATCGTCTTGACCAAACGAGGCAAGCACCAGGGTCTAGACATCCCGATGTGCGGCGTGCCGGTGCATGCCGCCGACGACTACCTGCAGAAGCTGATCGGACAAGGGTTCCGCGTCGCCGTATGCGAGCAGATCGAGGATCCGGCCGAGGCGAAGAAGCGCGGCGGCAAGTCGGTGGTGCGCCGCGACGTGGTGCGGCTGGTGACGCCCGGCACCATCACCGAGGACAAATTGCTGGCGCCGTCGGAATCGAGTTTCCTGATGGCGCTTGGCCGGGTGAAGGGCGGGGCCGAACAACACTCCTTTGCATTGGCCTGGAT
>NZ_SUEO01000308.1:5287-5494 GCF_004962925.1 Mesorhizobium sp.
CCGGGCGCATCGCCCGTTTCTTCGAGGTGGCGACGCCGGACAGTTTCGGCACGTTTTCCCGCGCCGAGCTGTCGGCGATCTCGGGCATCATCGCCTATGTCGAGAAGACGCAGAAGGCCGAGCGGCCGCCGCTGTCGCGGCCCGAGCGCGAGGAGCAGGGTTCGACGCTGTTCATCGATCCGGCGACACGCGCCAATCTGGAACTGC
>NZ_SUEO01000309.1 GCF_004962925.1 Mesorhizobium sp.
TTCTTGCGCATGATGGTCAGCTTGTGCTGGACAAGCGGGTGGTCGACGACGGTGACGCCCTTCATGGTGTTCTCCTGAAATTCCGGCTGCTTACGCGAACCCTAGCGACAATGCGCCGGCCAAGGAACTGCTTGCGACCACCTACCACAGTTTTTGCAGGAGGAGAGCGTTAGCGGGCGGCGGCGTTGAGGCGGGCGAGAAGCGCTGTCTTGGTCTTCCTGTCGACGAAGGCGGCCTCGATTGCGGTTCTGGTGACGGCGGCGAGCGCCTTGTCGTCCATCGAAAAATGCTCTGCGGCAATGTCGTATTCGCGCTTCAGCGAGGTCCAGAAATAAGGCGGGTCGTCGGAGTTTAGCGTCACCTTGCAGCCCGCCGCCTGCAGTGCCGGAAAAGGGTGATCGGCGAAACTGTCGAAGACCTTCAGCGCGATGTTGGAGCCGGGGCAGCATTCGAGCACGACGCCTTCGTCGGCTATGCGCCGGACAAGGTCGGGATTTTCGATGGCGCGCACGCCATGGCCGATGCGGGAGGGGCGGATGTGGTCGAGTGCGGCCTTGACGCTCTCCCAGCCCATCAGTTCGCCGGCATGAACGGTGATGCCGAGGCCGGCTTCGCGCGCGATTTCGAAGGCCCTGACATAGTCCTCCAGATCGCCCATCCGCTCGTCGCCGGCGACGCCGAAGCCGGTGACCAGCGGATGCCCGCAGCGGGCCGCGAAGCGCGCCGCCTGCTCGATCGAATGGACGCCGGCGTTGCGCACGCCGGTAACGATCATGCGGCCTTCGATGCCGGTCTTGGCCTTGGCACGGGCCATGCCTTCGCCGAGCGCGTCCGTATAGGCCTTGGGCGACAGGCCGGCCTTGCCGGCATGGTCCGGCGAGGTGAAGATCTCGGAATAGATGGCGCCGTCGCGGGCGAGACTGGTCAGGTAATGATCGGCCAGCCGCGCATAGTCTTCTTCCGTGCGGAACAGGTCGGAGGAGAAGTCATAGGCCGCGAGGAAGGAGGTGAAATCGTGCCAGACGAAAGAGCCGTTCTGAATGTAGGGCGAGGTGTCCTTGCCGTATTTCTGCGCTTGGCGGACAACGAGTTCGGGCGCCGCTGCCCCTTCGATATGGCAGTGCAGTTCCGCTTTCAAAGGCATGCAGTCATCCCGTCAGGTCAGCCCGGGTCGTGGAGCCGTAAGCATGATTCCACAACCGAGAAGCGCGGCCGAACACCGCGCCTTAAACAATAGCGTCGGCACCATCGATCGGCTATGGTCCCGCCGGTTTTATGGCGGATCAAAAATAATGTCGGTTGAGAGAACCACGGCCGTTGGCGGCATGGAGACCTCCTATGGTTTCAAGCGTGTAGGGGCAGGCGAGAAGCAGTCCCTGGTCAATGACGTTTTCCACAAGGTCGCGAACCGCTACGATCTGATGAACGATCTGATGTCGGCCGGCCTGCACCGGCTGTGGAAGGACGCCATGGTCACATGGCTCAATCCACCGAAACGACCGGGCTGGAGCGTTCTCGACGTTGCCGGCGGCACCGGCGACATCGCCTTTCGCATCGTCGAGGCGAGCGGCAGGAACGCCCATGCCACGGTTCTCGATATCAACGGCTCGATGCTCGCCGTCGGCCGCGACCGGGCCGAGAAAAAGGGCCTGACTGATAACACCGATTTCGTCGAAGCCAATGCCGAGGAGCTGCCTTTCGCAGAGGCCACATTCGACGCCTACACGATCGCTTTCGGCATTCGCAACGTGCCACGCATCGATGTGGCGCTTGCCGAAGCCTATCGCGTGCTGAAGCCCGGCGGACGCTTTCTCTGTCTCGAATTTTCCGAGGTCGACATGCCGTTGCTCGACAAGGTCTATGAGGCGTGGTCGTTCAACGCCATCCCAAGGATCGGCAAGGCGGTGACCGGCGACGGCGAGCCCTATTCCTACTTGGTCGAATCGATCCGCAAATTTCCCAATCAGCAGAATTTCGCGGCGATGATTTCCCGCGCCGGCTTCGACCGCGCTTCTTTTCGCAATTATTCCGGCGGCATAGCTGCGCTTCATTCGGGCTGGAAGCTTTGAGGCTGGCGCAGTCATGAGCAGGGTCGGCGCTGGTTTTAGGCTCATAAGGGCCGGCTGGGTGCTGGTCCGCGAAGGCGTCGTGGCGGCCTTGCCGGGCGACGAGCTCTCCGGCCTGCCGAAATTCGGCTGGCGGATGGCACGGCTCTTCACCCGCCGCCGCGCGCTTGCCTATGAGCGTGGCGACCGGTTGGCCAAGGCGGTCGTCCGGCTCGGGCCATCCTACGTCAAGCTCGGCCAGTTCCTGGCGACACGGCCCGATGTCGTCGGCAACGACATGGCGCTCGACCTCGCCATGCTGCAGGACAAGATGCAGACCTTTCCGCAGGCCGAGGCCATTGCGGCGATAGAGGCCTCGCTTGGGCGCAGGGTCGGCGACCTCTACGCCAGTTTCGGCGAGGCCGTCGCCGCGGCTTCGATCGCTCAGGTCCATACCGCAGAAACCCTGCAGGACGGCGTCGGTTCGCGGGTGGCGGTGAAGGTCATCCGGCCGGGCGTGCGCCGCCTCTTCTTTCGCGATCTCGAAAGCTATTTTCTCGCTGCCCGCCTGCAGGAGAAGTACATCCCGTCGTCGCGCCGGCTTCGGCCGGTCGAAGTGACCGAGACGCTGGCGCAGACCACCAAGATCGAAATGGATCTGAGGCTCGAGGCGGCAGCGCTTTCGGAGCTCGGCGAGAACACCAAGGACGATCCAGGCTTTCGCGTGCCGACGGTCGACTGGGAGCGCACCGGCCGTGACGTGCTGACCATGGAATGGGTCGATGGCATCAAGATGAACGACATTACCGGCCTCGCTGCCGCCGGCCACGATCTGAAGGCGATCGCCGCCAACCTCATCCAGTCGTTCCTGCGCCAAACGCTGCGCGACGGTTTCTTCCATGCCGACATGCATCCTGGAAACCTGTTCGTTGAAGCCGACGGTACCATCGTCGCCGTCGATCTCGGTATTGCTGGCCGGCTCGGCAAGAAGGAGCGACGTTTCCTCGCCGAAATCCTCTACGGCTTCATCACCCGTGACTATCTGCGCGTCGCCGAAGTGCATTTCGAGGCCGGTTACGTGCCGCGCCAGCACAATGTCGCGGCGTTCGCCCAGGCGATCCGCGCCATCGGTGAGCCGATCCATGGCCAGCCGGCCGATACCATCTCGATGGCCAAGCTGCTGACGCTTTTGTTCGAGGTGACCGACCTCTTCGACATGGCGACGCGATCCGAACTGGTGCTGCTGCAGAAGACGATGGTGGTGGTCGAGGGCGTCGCCCGCACGCTCGACCCTGCCTTCAACATGTGGAAGACGTCCGAACCGGTGGTCAGCAGCTGGATATCGGGCAATCTCGGCCCGCGTGCTCTGCTGGCCGACGCACGCGACGGCGCCAGCGCGCTGCTGGCGCTGGCCCGCCAGGCGCCGGACCTCGCCGCCCGCACCGAGCGGCTGTCGCGCGAGATCGATCTGATGGCCGAACACGGGTTGCGCTTCGACGAAAGGACAGCGCACGCGATCGGCAAGGCCGAGGCGCGCCATACGCGCTCCGGTAGGCTGGCGTTGTGGGTGATGGCGCTGACGCTGGTCTATATCGCTTGGCGGGTCCTCTAGCGGCTTGTCCTTAACTGATTGCATTGCTATCATTGCATTCACTTAGTTGGGCAAAAGTGCGATCACATGGCCAGCATCACCATTCGCAACCTTGATGACGAGGTCAAGGACCTGCTGCGCCGGCTGGCGGCAGAGAATGACCGGTCGATGGAAGAACAGGCGCGGGTCATGATCCGGGCCGCGGTCGAAGGACAACTCGGTCCGGTCGGCCGCATCGACCAGATCGAGAAAACGCTCCGCGAATTGACGAGTTCGCACAGCCCGGCAACGCCAATTGCCGCCATGTCCAGTCAGATCTCGCGAGGCTCCCTCTCCGGCAAGCGCATCTTGCTCATCATCGGCGGTGGTATCGCAGCCTACAAGGCGCTCGATCTGATCCGCCGGCTGCGTGAGCGGGGCGCTGCCGTGCGGGCGGTGATGACCGCCGCGGCGCAGGAATTCGTGACCACGCTGTCGGTTGGAGCGCTGTCGGCCGACCACGTCTTCGTCGATTTGTTCGATCGCAATGACGAGCACGATGTCGGTCACATCCGCCTGTCGCGCGAGGCCGACCTTGTCGTCGTGGCGCCGGCCACCGCCGACCTGATGGCGAAGCTCGCCAACGGCCACGCCAACGACCTTGCCTCCACTGTGCTCATCGCCACCGACAAGCCGGTTTTGATGGCGCCCGCCATGAACCCGAAAATGTGGTCGCATCCGGCGACCCGGCGAAACCGCGCGACGTTGCAGAAGGACGGCATTGCATTCATCGGCCCGGCGAAGGGCGAGATGGCAGAGAGCAACGAGGCAGGCGAAGGCCGCATGGCCGAGCCGTTGGAGATTGTCGCTGCGATTGAGGCGCTGCTCGACATCAGGCCGAAGCCGCTGGCAGGCAGAAGGATCATCGTCACCTCAGGGCCGACGCATGAGCCGATCGACCCGGTGCGCTACATCGCCAACCGTTCGTCCGGCAAGCAGGGTCATGCCATCGCGGCGGCGCTGGCAAGGCTGGGCGCCGATGTGCGCCTCGTCTCCGGTCCGGTCGGCATTGCCGATCCGGCCGGCGTCACCACGCTGCATGTCGAAACCGCGAACGAGATGAAGGACGCGGTCGAACAGCTTCTGCCGGCAGACGCGGCCGTATTCGTCGCTGCGGTTGCGGACTGGCGCAGCGAGACTTCGGCCGGCGAGAAGATCAAGAAGGTGGCAGGCGAGGGGCCGCCAGCGCTGCAGATGATCGAAAACCCTGACATTCTTGCCGGTGTCGGTCACCACAAGAAGCGACCCAGCCTGGTTGTCGGCTTTGCCGCCGAGACGCAGGATCTCGTCAAGAACGCCAAGGCCAAGCTTGCCAAGAAGGGCGCCGATTTCATCGTCGCCAACGATGTGTCGCATGACAGCGGCATGGGGTCTTCGGGTGTGATGGGCGGCGACCGCAACCGGGTCCGGATCGTCTCGAAGGCCGGTGTCGACGAATGGCCCGAGATGAGCAAGGACGAGGTGGCGACGAGGCTCGCCGCCTTGATCGCCGAACGGCTGAAGACAATTACTGTCTAGCCGGTCGCTTCCTGTGGCCGGGCTGCCGGCCCCGAGATCCTCAGCGCTGCAAAGCATCCCAGAATCCCGAGAGGCACGAAGGCGAGGAACAGCCAGGTGGCGACATTCGCCGCCGCCTCGCGGTTCAGGCCTTCGGAAAAACCGCTGGCGTTGGCGACGATGCCGGTCAGTGCGGCGCCGACCGCGTAGCCGATGCGCTGCATCGTCGGCACGGCGGCGGAGGCGATCGTCTGCTCACCATCCCGCGTGATCGTGGCATCAGCGCGGGATGGTGAGCAGACGAT
>NZ_SUEO01000030.1 GCF_004962925.1 Mesorhizobium sp.
TTCATCGGCCGCGGCCGCACCATTGTCGAGGCTGCCGCCTTCGATCCAGGCGCCAAGCTTGGCGGCCATTCCGGCTTCACGCTGGATCCAGTCGCAGCGCTTCGCCGGCAGGTGCGCGTGCCGGCCAACAAGAAAATCTCGCTGACCTTCTGGACTGCCGTCGGCGCCAACCGTGCCGAACTCGAAGACGCCATTGCGCGGCTCGATCATCCGGAAGCCTTCGCCCGCCAGGCGATGCTCGCCTGGACCCGCTCGCAGGTGCAGACCCGTCATCTCGGTCTCAGCCTTGCCGATGCCGCCAATGTGCAGAATCTGGCGCGCTATCTGATCTATCCTGATCCGTTCCTGCGCCTTCCGGCCGAATCGATCGCTTCCGGGCTCGGTAAGCAGTCCGGCCTGTGGCCGACCAGCATATCCGGCGATTTTCCGATTTTCCTGGTCAGGATCGGCGATGTCGCCGACCTCGAGATCGTCGCCCAGGCGCTCCGCTTCCAGGAATATATGCGCGCCCGCGGCATGATGATCGACTTTGTCGTCGTCAACGAGCAGGCTTCATCCTACGTGCAGGACCTGCAGCGGGCGGTCGAGACGCTGTGCGAAAACAGCCGCCTGCGCGGCAAGGAGCTGGGACCCCGCCAGCACATATTCGCGGTGCGCCGCGACCTGATGGACGAGACGACCTACAAGACGCTGCTCGCCGTCGCCCGCGTCGTCCTGCACACGCGCAACGGCACCATCTTCGATCAGATCGAGCGCGCCGAGACCGCTGCGCTGCAAGCGCGGGACGCCTTGCAGCCGGCGGGTGCACCAGCACTTCGTGAACCGTCTCCGCCGGCGCCACAGACATGGACTGCTCAGGCTTCGATCGAAGGCAGTGCCGACGGCAGCGGGCTCAACCAGTGGAACGGTTTTGGCGGCTTCGAGGGCGACGGACGCCACTATGTCGTGCGCCTTGCTGGGCGGCGCACGACGCCGCAGCCCTGGATCAACGTCGTCTCCAACGCCTCGTTCGGTTTCCATGTTTCGGCTGAAGGCGCTGCCTTCACCTGGAGCCGAAACAGCCGCGATTATCAACTGACGCCGTGGGCGAACGACCCGGTCACCAACCGGCCCGGCGAGGGTATCTATATTTACGATCTTGCCAGCGGCCGGGCGTTCTCGCCGCTGGCCGCCGTGGTGCGCGATCCTGCCATGACCTACGAAACATGGCACGGGCAGGGTTTTTCGACCTTCCGTTCGACGCGCGGGCCGCTATCGATGGATCTTACCCATGTGGTGGATCCTGTCGATCCGGTGAAAATCTCCCGATTGCGCATCCAGAATACCGGTTCGGTGCCGGCGCGCCTGCGCGTCTATGCCTATGCGGAATGGGTCCTTGGCAGCCATCGTTCGCGCACGGCGGCGACCATCGTTCCGTCCAGGGATGCTGCGACGGGCGCGTTGCTGGCGCAAAATCCCTACGGACTCGACTTCAGCGAGCGGGTCGCCTTCCTGGCCGCCGACAGCGCGGCACATTCGGTGACGGCCGATCGCGGCGAGTTCATCGGCCGGCACGGCACCAGCGAACTTCCGCATGCCGTGCTCAACGGCGCCAGCCTATCGGGCCGCGTCGAGGCCGGCGACGATCCTTGTGCTGCAATTGCACGCGACATCGACATTCCTGCCGGCGGCGACGTGACGCTGCTCTGGCTGCTTGGCGATGCAGCCTCTGCCGAGGAAGCCAGCGCCCTGGTGCAGCACCATGGCAGCAAGGACTTCGATCAGCGGCTGGCTGACAATGAGCGCACGTGGCGAGGGTTTCTCGACACCATCCAGGTCGAGACGCCGGACAAGGCGCTCGACGCCATGGTCAACCACTGGCTGCCCTATCAGAGCCTTGCCTGCCGCATCCGCGCCCGCTCCGCCTTTTACCAGGCGAGCGGCGCCTTTGGCTTCCGCGATCAGTTGCAGGACACGCTGGCCCTGCTTGTTCACGATCCGAAACTGGCGCGCGACCAGATACTCAACGCGGCGCGGCGGCAATTCCCCGAAGGCGATGTGCAGCACTGGTGGCTGCCGCGCACCGAGGCAGGCGTCCGCACCATGATTTCCGACGACGTGGTCTGGCTTGCCCATGCCACGGCGCACTACTTGCAGGTGACCGGCGACACCGCGGTCCTCAGGGAACAACTGCCCTTCATCGACGGGCCGCCGCTAGAAGAAGGCGAGCACGATGCCTTCTTCACCCCGGAGATATCGAAGAAGACCGCTTCGCTCTATGATCATTGCGCGCGCGCACTCGACCTTGCCCTCAAGCGCAGCAGCCCCGCCGGACTGCCGCTGATCCTCGGTGGCGACTGGAACGACGGCATGAACCGTGTCGGCGAGCACGGCAAGGGCGAGAGCGTCTGGCTGGGCTGGTTCCTGCTGAAGACGCTGGGCGATTTTGCACCTGTCGCCAAGGCGGAAGGCGACACCAAGCGCGCGCAAGCCTGGGCAAAACACGCAGACGTGCTGAAGCGGGCGCTGGAAAGCACGGCCTGGGATGGTGAATGGTATCGTCGCGGCAGCTTCGACGACGGCACGCCGCTGGGGTCGCGCGGTTCACAGGAGTGCAAGATCGACTCGATTGCCCAGTCGTGGAGTGTGCTGTCGGGCGAGGGCGATCCGGCGCGGTCGACGACGGCGATGCAGCAGGCGATGAAGATGCTTGTCGACGACGAGCTCAAGATCGTCAAGCTTTTCACCCCGCCCTTCTCCAAGACGGAAAAGGACCCGGGCTACATCAAGAGCTACCCGCCGGGTGTCCGTGAAAACGGTGGCCAGTACACCCACGCGGCGTCATGGTTCGTCATTGCGCTCGCCGAAATGGGGCGCACCGACGACGCCTACCGTTGTTTCTCGATGCTCAACCCGGTCAACCACGCGCTCGACGAGGCCGCTGCCGAGCACTACCGCGTCGAGCCTTACGTCGTCGCCGCCGACGTCTATGCCGGGCAAGGCAAGGGCGGCCGCGGCGGCTGGACCTGGTATACCGGCTCGGCCGGCTGGCTTTATCGCGCGGCGGTCGAAGGCATCCTCGGCATTGAGCGCAGGGGAGAGCGCATCCAGTTCAAGCCGAAACTCCCCAGCCATTGGGATGGTTATGCGGCAACGCTCAAGGTGCTGGGGGCCGAGCTCAGGGTTCGCGTTGTCCGTGACGCCAAGGTCAAAGCCATCTCGCTTGAGATAAATGGTAAAAAGACGAAGGCTTCGTCTTTCGAACCGAAAGCCGGCGACAAGGCCGAGGTGGTCGTCAGGATACCGGCGTAGTTTCAAGGATTTGGAGCGTCTTTACACGCCTTGGGGACGCGCGTTGTTTAAGGATGTTCTAGAAATTCTACCGTGCATCAGCTTTCCGAAAAGCCGATGCAGCTTTAGAAACTCGTACATAACCATTTGCTGATTAAAATTGAGGCAGTGCTTGCAGCCTGCCATGATTTTGCCGTAAGGCTGACATTTTACCTTTTTTCTCAAACTGTTAGGTGATCACGACAGATTTCGCAGCGTCGCCATCTTTTGTTCGCGAATTGGGAACTGAAGGGGTACACGAGCATTGTTTCGCGACACGTCAACAGGTACGAGTCAGAAAATGATGCAGTGCACAATAACAATTTGCCGGAGTAGCTGAAGTGTCCCTTCTGCAAATCTACTGGAGAGCGCTCGGTTATCTCGCTGCCGACAGGAAACGCGTGGCGTTTATCTGCGGAGCGAACATCGCGCTCGCCATTATCGCCATCCTTGAGCCGATCATGTTCGGACGGGTGATTGATGCTATTTCGGACGGCGGCTCGGTCTTTTCGACGCTTGGCGTATGGGCCGGTATCGGCGTCTTCAACGTCGTCGCCTTCGTTCTGGTGGCGCGCGGCGCGGACCGCTTTGCCCATGCGCGGCGCAGCGAGGTCCTTTGCCAGTCATTCGAGCGCGTGATCACCATGCCGCTTGCTTGGCATCATCAGCGCGGCACCTCCAACTCCCTGCATACGCTTTTGCGCGCGGTCGAGACCTTGTTCAGCCTCTGGCTTGAGTTCATGAGGCAGCATTTGTCCACTGTTGTCGCACTGGTTCTGCTGGTGCCGACGGCGATCAGCATGGATATTCGCATGTCGATGGTCCTGCTGGCGCTGGGCGCGCTCTACGTCGGTATCGGGCGGCTGGTGATGCGTCGTACCAAGGAAGGCCAAGCGTCAGTGGAGCGGCACTTTCACAAGGTGTTCGCGCATGTGAGCGACTCGGTCAGCAATGTCGCCGTGCTGCAGAGCTACAATCGCATCGGCCACGAGACCGACGCCTTGAAGCGTTATGTCAAGAATCTGCTTGATGCCCAATATCCGGTGCTTGACTGGTGGGCATTGGCCAATGCTCTGCACCGCCTGTCGTCGACCATTTCGATGATGGTCGTGCTGTTGATCGGCTCCTATCTGGTCATGCATGGCCAATTGCGTATCGGTGACGTCATTGCCTTTACCGGCTTTGCCACGCTGCTGATTGCCCGGCTCGACCAGATGTCGGCCTTCGCCAACCAGATTTCGGAAGCCAGGGCCAAGCTCGAGGAATTTTATCGCCTTGAGGACTCCGCGGCCGACGCCGCCGAGCCGGACGGGTTGCGTGACCTCGGCAACGTCACCGGTCATGTGCGTTTCGAAAACGTCAGCTTCGAATTCGCCAATTCGGGTCAGGGCGTGAACGATGTTTCGTTCGAGGTCCGTGCCGGCCAGACCGTGGCCATCGTCGGTCCGACTGGCGCAGGCAAGACCACGCTCATCAATCTCTTGCAGCGCGTCTTTGCGCCGTCCAGCGGCCGTATCCTGATCGACGGCATCGATACCCGCACGGTGACCCGCAAGTCGCTGCGCCACTCGATCGCCACCGTGTTCCAGGATGCGGGCCTGCTCAACCGCTCGATCGAGGACAATATCCGTGTCGGGCGCGCCGAGGCGACCTATGATGAGGTCCACGCTGCCGCCAATGCTGCTGCCGCGCAGGATTTCATCCTGTCGAAGAGCAACGGCTATGACACGGTCGTCGGCGAACGCGGCGGACAGCTTTCGGGCGGCGAGCGCCAACGTATCGCGATCGCGCGCGCCGTGCTGAAGGATTCGCCCATCCTGGTGCTCGACGAAGCGACCAGCGCGCTCGATGTCGAGACGGAAGACCGCGTCAAGGAAGCGATCGATGAATTGCGGCGCGGCCGCACCACCTTCATCATCGCCCACCGCCTGACCACCGTTCGCGATGCCGATCTGGTCGTGTTCATGGACAAGGGCAAGGTGGTTGAAATGGGTGGGTTTGCCGAATTGTCGATGCGCAATGGCCGCTTTGCCAGCCTGCTGCGCGCCGGCGGCTTGCTCAACGACGAGGAAGTCCGCCGCCTCAGCCGCACCATCACAGACGAGGCCGCCTGAGTTCTTTCCCTTCTCCCGCTGCGGGAGAAGGGGAAGCCCCGCCTGCGACACCACCACTCGATTGCCCCAAACGCATCGCCGGTTTATGTAAAGCCGCATGAGTGACCTGACCTCACGCCTCAGCGGCTGGATGGATTTCGCCAACCCGACGCGATTTGTCGGGTTGGCAGATAGGGCGGTGCCGTGGCTGGTGACTATCGCCACACTCCTCCTGGCCACCGGGCTCTATATGAGCTTCACGGCGCCGGAGGATTTCCAGCAAGGCATCACCGTGCGCATCATGTATATCCATGTGCCCTTCGCCTGGCTGGCCATGATGTGTTTCACACTGATGGCGGTTTCCGCGTTGGGGACGCTGGTATGGCGCCATCCGCTGGCCGATGTCGCGCTGAAATCGGCGGCACCCATCGGCGCCGTCTTTACAGCGCTCGCGCTGATCACCGGTTCGATCTGGGGCAAGCCGATGTGGGGCACCTGGTGGGTGTGGGACGCGCGGCTGACCTCGGTCTTCGTTCTGTTTCTGATGTATCTCGGCATCATCGCGCTGACGCGGGCACTCGACGATGCGGCGCGCGCCGCCTGGGCCGCCGCAATCATCACACTGGTCGGCTTCATCAACATCCCGATCATCAAATTCTCGGTCGACTGGTGGAACACGCTGCATCAGCCGGCTTCGGTGTTCCGGCTCGGCGGGCCGACCATCGATCCCAGCCTGTTGCGGCCGTTGCTGGTGATGGCTCTGGGCTTCACCGTGCTGTTCTTCGCGCTGCATCTGATGGCGATGCGCACGGAAATCCGACGTCGCCGGGTCATTTCCATGCGCCGTGTCGCGGCGAGGCAGGCCGATAAGCACCATTAGAGAGGCGCCCGACGTGGCCGTCATTTCACTCTAATTCGCCGACAACCAGGTATCTGCCGTCAACATTATCTGTGACCGGCCGAAGCAGGCATGTTGCAAGGCTGCAACAGCGATCTCCATAACTTCGACTCCACCCCCGTTTTCACTGTTGACAGCTAAGCCATGCACCGGAAGTGATGCATTATATTTGCCTGTTGATTTGTCGAGGGGGATTTTGTCGATGAAAGTGCGTCTGCTTGCCGGTGTCTCCGCAATGGCCTTGACGCTCGGCTGGAACTCAGCCAATGCCGCCGACGCGGCGGTCGAAGTCCCTGCGGCCCAGGACCTGTGGTACGTCACGCTATTTGGTGGCGCCAGCTTCCCGAATGACGTGAAAACGCATTCAGCAGCCTATTACAACCGAGACTTTTCGATGGACTTCGATACCGGCTTCGTGGTCGGCGGCGTCGTCGGTAGGCGGATCAATGATATGTTCCGCGTCGAAGGTGAACTGTCTTATGCGCGCTACAAGGCGAGTACGTATGACGAGACTGTCTATCACGGATATCCGGCTGACGGCGATTTGTCCGCTACCTACCTGCTCGCCAACGTCTGGGCCGACGTTGCCCATTTTGGAGATGCCAAGCTTTATGTAGGCGGCGGCATCGGCGCCGCCTATGTCACCGCCGACACAACTTGGGGCGGTCACGAATATGGATACGGATCTGGTGGGTGGGGTTTTGCCGGCCAGGTGGGAGCCGGCGTCACGTACGCGCTGGCGCAGAATATTGACCTCGATTTCGGCTACAGGTTCAAGGCCGTCTCCGCCGTCGACTTCGATTCCTCGCGCGAAGGCGATGCTGTGTTCTCGGACGGCAAGCTGAATTCCCACAATCTGCAACTCGGCGTTACATTCAAATTCTGATTGCTTTGAATTCTTGCTGCAGGTTAACTGCCGTCGCAGGCGATTGGGGGTGAAGGATGCCGCTCTTGCCGCGCCGGCAGCCTGTTGGACTTCCGGCCATGGTCCAGGATTTTCTCCCGCCCGCCGGCGAGTCGTCGCTTGAGACCTTGCAGCGCGGCATCGACTTGCAGCGGCGCAAGCGCTTTCGCGAAGCCGAGTTCTGCTACCAGACCGTGCTTCGCCGGCAGCCAAAAAATGCCATGGCGCTCAATCTGATGGGCACGTTGGCGATCGAGGCCCAGCAAAACGAGACTGCCATCGACTTTATGAAGAGCGCGGTCAAGCTCGAACCGGGCAACGCCATTTTCCGCAACAATCTCGGCAACGCCTACAACCTGATCGGCAACATCGAGCTGGCGCGCAAGCACCTGAAAAAAGCGATCGAGCTCGACGGGCGGCTTGTCGAGGCGTTATGCAATCTCGGCAAATCCTACCGGAGCCAGCTTGACGGCGACATCGCCGAGGGTTTCTATCGCCGTGCGCTGGCGGTCGATGGCCAGTCGCTGACAGCGCTTGTCGGCATGGGCGACCTGCTCACCGATATGGGCCGGCAAGCCGAGTCGGTCGAATGCTTTGACCGTGCCATCGCCATCGACAATGCGAATGTCGAGGCGCTGTCCGGGCTGGCGCTCGCACGTCGGGCCGTCAAGGACGATCCAGTCCTGGCTTTGGTGCGGGCCCGCCTCGAACTGCCGATGACCACCGATCGCGAGCGGATTTACCTGCATCACGCCGCCGGAAAAATCCTCAACGATCAGCGCGAGTATCGCCTGGCAATCCACCATTTCACGAGGGCCAAGGCAATTTCCGGCAATGATTTCAACATTGCCCTGCACACGCGGCTCTATGACAGTTTCATCGAGACTTTCGACGCCGCCTTTTTCGAAGCCCGGCCAAAATTCGGCAATCCATCCGAACGTCCGGTCTTCATTGTCGGTATGCCACGTTCAGGAACGACGTTGACCGAGCAGATATGCGCCAGCCATCACGATATCCATGGTGCCGGTGAACTGCCGACCATCCGCACATTGGCTGGCGAACTTGGATTCGACCAGCTTGATCCGGCGATTTTCGCCAAGGCCATGGCGGCGCTCACACCGGCGAAGGCAAGGGAGCTTGGCTCGAAATATCTCGACCATCTCAACAAGCGCAACGGCAAGGCGGCACGTGTCGTCGACAAGATGCCGCATAATTTCGAGCTGCTGGCCTTCATCAGCCTCATTTTGCCAAATGCCCGCATCGTCCATTGCCGGCGTGACCCGATGGACAATTGCACGTCCTGTTTCATGCACAATTTCTCCGATGCCCACGGCTACAATGCCGATCTGACCAAGCTTGGGCAGTATTACCGGCAATATGATCGCCTGATGCGCCATTGGACCAAGGTCGTGCCGCTTGCCATCCACGACATGCCCTACGAAAAAACGGTGGCTGATTTCGAGATCCAAGCCCGCGGATTGATCGGATTCCTCGGCGTCGAATGGGACGATGCGTGTCTGCGTTTCCACGAAACCGAGCGCACGGTGCGCACGCCAAGCCGCTGGCAGGTGCGCCAGCCGATCTATTCGTCCTCGGTCGAGCGCTGGAAACTGTACGGCGATGCTCTCGATCCATTGAGGGCTGCACTGGGTCCGCTTGTCCAACCCTGATCCAAACGGTCGTTCGGTCCGAACGGCCTCGATCTCACCCCATCCTTCCGCGCGCCGCCACCGGCAGCGTCTCCAGCACCCGTTCTCCGGCGATCAGGTGGACTTCGTCGAATAGATTGGTGACCACGCAGCAATGGTCGGGCACGACGCGCACGCGCTCGCCGATACGCAGCCTGGCGTCGCCGGAAAGCGTGATGTTGCCGTGCTCCTCGCTGAGGCCCGTGACGGTGGCGCCCGGAACGCCGAGCAATTCGCCGAAATCGGGGAGCCCCAACGTGTCGCTGGACAAGGCTTTGCTGCCGGCATCGAGGATGGCGCGTGTCGGCGTCGGATGGCTGACCACCGTCGACAGCACCGTCAGCGCGCAATCGTCGAGGCTTCCGACGCCTTTGGCGACCTGGTAGCGGTCGAGATAGATGTAGGTGCCGGGGCGGTATTCGGTGACGACGCTGTCTTCGCCCGAGCGCCACATGTCGGGTGTGCCGCCGCTGGAGATGCGCTGGCAGGCAAGACCGGACGCCGCAAGCGCATCGCGTGCCCCTGCGAGCCACGTCTCGGCCTCGGCAGCGCGGCCTGCCGCCGGATAGGTCATCAGCCCGCCGAAGGCGAGCCCCTTGGCCTTGTCGATCTCTCTGGCCAATGCGACCGCCTCGCTGGCCGACTGGACGCCGCAGCGGCCCATGCCGGTATCGCATTCCACCAGCACCTGTAGCGGCTGGCCTGGATCGGTGAAGATGGCGGCGAGACCTCCAAGCGTTTCCATGCTGTCTGATGTCACCGACAGCTTCACACGGCCGTGCAGCGCCTTGAGGCGCTCGAGCTTGGCCTTGCCCAGAATGTTGTAAGGGAGAAAAATGTCGGTGAGGCCGGCATCGGCCATCACCTCGGCCTCACCGATCTTCTGGCAGGTGATGCCAACGGCGCCCGCAGCGATCTGCTTCTTGGCCCAGTAAGGCAATTTGTGGGTCTTGATATGCGGCCTGAGCTTCAGCCCATGGCGGTCGGCATGGGCCTGCGCCCGCGCGATGTTGGCTTCGGCGCGGTCGACATCGATCAGGATCGCCGGCGTATCGAGGTCATCTATGCTGCGCATGGGATTGTCACCGTCAGGAATTCGCTCGAACTTATGGCCTTGATCGGACCGGATGTCATGAGGCCAGCTCATGCAGTTTACGTCGACACCGGATCGGTGTTCGGCTATGCGCTGTAGGCGCCGCCTGAAGAAGGATTCACGACCATGAAACGTTCCACCGTCAACGACATCATCCGCGACGCCGATGCCTTCATCCGTTCGTTCGGCTACATCATGCCACCCTTTGCCTATTGGTCGCCGGAAGAGATGAAGGCGCGCCGGCAGGATTCGTCGGCCATCTTCTCCTCCCGGCTCGGCTGGGACATCACCGACTACGGCCAGGGCAAGTTCAACGATCTCGGCCTCTTCCTATTCACCGTTCGCAATGGTCGCTACGAAGACATGAAGAAGGGCATGGGCATGCTCTATGCCGAAAAAATCATGATCTCGCGCAAGGATCAGTTGTCGCCGATGCATCGCCACAACATCAAAGCCGAAGACATCATCAACCGTGGTGGCGGCAAACTGGTGCTGGAACTGTTCATGCACGATCGCGATGGCGGCATCGATCCGAAGGCCGAGGTATCAGTGCCTGTCG
Source organism: Mesorhizobium sp. (assembly GCF_004962925.1). Taxonomy (GTDB): domain Bacteria; phylum Pseudomonadota; class Alphaproteobacteria; order Rhizobiales; family Rhizobiaceae; genus Mesorhizobium. Next base: position 10,545 of record NZ_SUEO01000030.1, read on the forward strand.
ACGGAACCATCCACAGGCTGCCGGCGGGCGGGCTCCTGAAGCTCGACCCAGGACAGAGCGTCACGCTTCTGCCGGGCGTCTGGCATGCCTTCTGGGCCGAGGGCAAGGATGTGCTGATCGGCGAGGTTTCGACCGTCAATGACGATCTCACCGACAATGTCTTTCGTGAGCCGATCGGCCGCTTCGCGGACATCGACGAGGATGTCGCGCCGCTGCACCTGCTTGTGTCCGACTACGAAAAGTGGGTGGGTTAGCTTTTCCCGGTGGCGGGCGCGCCGCCTTTCATCTGGCCTGAGCTACCACATCATGAAGGAAGCGACGTCCGCGTCGGAGACCTCGCCTGCCATCACGTCGGCGATCGCCTGGTCGACGATGGCCAGGCCCTCGGCAACCTCGTCCTCGGTCAGCGTCAGCGGCGGCATGAATTCGAGCACATTGGCCTTCAGCCCGACATAGGTGAAGGCCGCGCCCAGTTCGTAGCCGCGATAGATGATCTTGGCCGTCGTCGTTGCCGCGACCGGCTCGCGCGTCTTGCGGTCCTTGACCAGATCGACGCCGACGGCAAGGCCGCGCCCGCGCACGTCGCCGATGATCTCGTGTTTTGCGGCGAGCGCCCGCAGCGCATCTGAGAACAGCGTGCCGATGCGCGCCGAGCGCTCGACCAAGCCTTCGCTGTCGATCGTCTTCAGCACAGCGTTGCCGGCGGACGTCGCCACGGGATTGCCGGCGGTCGTCTGCAGCGCGAAGGCCGGTGCGTGATCCATGATCTCCTTCGGGCCGATAACGGCCGACAGCGGCAGGCCACCGCCGATGCCCTTGCCGAACACGACGAGATCGGGCGTCAGACCTTCATGCTGGAAGCAATGCATCATGCCGCTGCGGGCCAGCCCAACCTTGACCTCGTCGACGACTATTCTGATGCCATGCCTGCGGCAACGTTCCTGCAACGCCTTGAGGAAGCCGGGCGGCGGCACGATCAGCCCGCCATCCGACATCAGCGGCTCGATGAACACCGCCGCGACCTGATGCGGCGGGCAGGTGGTCTCGAACTGGTAGTCGAGCAATGCAAGCACGTTCTCGGCGCTGAACTGCGGCCGGAACGGATCGGGGTAGGGGAGCAGGAGCACGCCCGGCCTTGGCAGCGTGTGGGTCATGGCGGTATGGCCGCTGATGCCCATCGAGCCGGAGAGGTTGCCGTGATAGGAGCCGATGAAGGAGATGAAGCGTGAGCGGCCTGTCGTGGCCTGCAGCACGCGCACCGCGCAGTCATTGGCGTCCGACCCGGAATGGCCGAACCAGACGCGCCGTTCGCCATCGCCCGGCGTGATCGCCAGCAGCCGCTCCGCCAGCGAAACCGCTGGTTCGTTCGGGTAGAGCAAGAGGCTGGCGCCGGCCATGTCGCGGATCGAGGCCTCGACCGCCGCGATGATGGCCGGATGGCCGTAACCGAGGATTGCCGGACCGGCCGAGCCGGACAGGTCGAGCAGTGAGCGGCCTCCTTCCTCGATCAGCCGGTTGCCTTGGCCGCCCACGACGCTCAGCGGTGAGAAGCGCAGCTTGCCGATTTGGGCGATCGTTGCCGCGTCGCGCTCGCGCAGGCTGAGATTGCTCATGACGCCTTCTCCTTCTGCTGCGCGGGCAAGGCGGCGGCCAGGCGGTTCGCCCACGCCTCGATACCGGAGCGGCTCGACAACAGATCCTGCCGGATTTCTATGAGGACGGCGGGAATGCCGCGGTCGTCGCCATGGATGGGCACGGCGTAGTCGGCGTCGCGGCTGATCACGTAAGGCACGTTCGCCGCGACGTTGATAGCTGTGTCGTTGCGCAGGCCGGAGAGGATCGCTTCACCGAAATCGCCGGCGCGGTCGTAAAGCACGCCGGCATGCCATGGCCTGGAAATCCCGAGGAAGACCGGCGTGAAGCTGTGGATCGTCGCGATCCGCGTCGGCCTGCCGTCCTTCGCCCGGCGGTCGAGATGAGCGGCCACCCGATCGTGGAAAGGCATGAACATGATTTCGGCGCGCCGGGCCTGCTCCGCCGGGTCGAGCCTGACATTGCCGGGAATGTCGGTATCTTCAGACAGGACAGGAATGCTGCCGCTCGTGCCCAGCGGCCGGTTGAGGTCGATCAGCAGCCGTGAATAGCCGCTGAGGAAGGCAGGCGCATCGAGCAGCAGTGACAGACGGCGCGTCACTTCGGCGGCGCCGATATCCCAGGCGATGTGACGTTGCAAATGGCTGATATCGAGCCCGAGCTGTCCATATTCCGCCGGAATGTGGTTGGATGCATGCTCGCACAGCAGCACGATGTCGGAGCGGCCATTTTCGTTGAGCACGTCGACGGCAGCCGGCCATTCAGTTGCAAGCTGCGCAGCCATCAATAAAGCGTCCGGTAGAGGTCGCAGACAGCCACCGGATCGAGACCGGCAAGGCGCTCGGTCTCATGCCGCTTGAGGCCGACGAAGGTCTCGATGAAGACCGGCGCGAACCATCCGGTGACGGTGCTGTCGGTGGCGAGCGCGTCGAGCGCCGCCGGCAGGGTTTCCGGCAGGCGTACGAGGCCAAGCTTCTTGCGCTCCGCCTCGCTCATCAGCGTCGGGTCGCCGGTGACCAGCGGTGGCGTCGGCAGCTTGGCCTTCAGCCCTTCCAGTCCCGCGCGCACGATGGCCGCCAGTGACAGATAGGGATTGCCGGTGGCGTCGGCGGCCCGGTATTCGATGTTGTACTGCCGCGCCGGGTCGCGCCCGCCGATCGTCACCGTCGGACAGATGCGCAAGGACGCCTCACGGTCGCGATCGGCAAGCCAGGTGTAGGACGAGCTCCAGCTGTGCGGCTTCAGGCGGTAGTAGGACGACACGCTCGCCGCCGTCATCGCGGTGATACCAGGCAGATGGCGAAGCACGCCGGCACAGAAGGCGCCGGCCTGGCTGGAAAGGCCGCCCGGTCGTGCTGGGTCGTAGGTCGCCGGCTTGCCGGCCGCATCGACGAAGCTGAAATGGATGTGGACGCCGTTGCCGACGGCGTCGGGAGCGGCCTTCGGCGTGAAGCTGGCGCGCCAGCCGGCATTGCGCGCGACTTCGCGGGTGATTTCGCGGATGGCGACGGCGCGGTCGGCCGCGGCAAGCGCATCGGCAGGCTCGTGTGTCACCTCGAACTGCTCGTTGCCGAACTCGGCGATCACCACTTCTGGCGCGACCCCCGCTTCCTCCAGCGCCGCCATCAGATTTGGCGCGAAGGGGTCGGTCCGCCGCAGCGCCTGGAATGACAGCGAATGCCCCGGCACAAAGTCGCCCTCGATATGGAATTCATGCTCGAAGGCGGCGATGACGGAAAGCCCGGTCGCCGCCTTCAACTCCGCCAGCGCATCCCTGAGCATAGTTCGCGTGCAACCGACCCACGGGCTGCCGTCGAGTTCGACGATGTTGCCGGCGACCATGTCGAAGGGCGTCGCCGATCCGGTCAGCACTGTCCGAAAACGCGCGTTGAGATCAGGAATGAGCCGCACATCGCCGGACGAACCCCAAGGATTGGGATCGACGATGGAATTGAATGGCGTCAGCGACAGATTGGCCTGCAGCCAGCCGACGCCGGTGGCGGCGATCTTCTGCAGCTTGCTTTCGACGACCGAGCGGCCGCGCGTGATGGCGGAGAGATCGGTGGTGACGACGGCAACGAGCGGTTCGACGGTCGATGTCATGCAGTTTTTCCCAAGGCTTCGAAGCGGGCGGCGACGGTGGCGGTGTCGGCGATCCAGCAATAGCCGCCAAATGCCTTGAGCGCACCGTCATGGCGCTCCTGCGTGGCGGCGGCGCAAGCATCCGACACGCAGGTGACGAGGTAGCCGCGATCGGCGGCGTCGCGCACCGCCATGTCGACGCACTGGTCGGTCATGATGCCGGCAACGATCAGGTAACGCACGGCGAGGTTCTTCAAGACATAATCGATGTTGGTCGAGTTGAAGACGCCCGACGACGTCTTCGGCAGCATGATCTCGTCGCCGACCGGCGCCAGCGACGGCACAGGCAGGCCTTCCGGCCGGCTGGGCGCGATATGGATCGGCGTCAGCTTGTGGTCGAGCGAACAGTCGCGGCCGTCTTCCGTCAGGCTCTGGATGATGGTGTGGATCACTTCGACGCCATTGGCACGGGCGGCCGCCAGCAGGCGCTCCTGGTTGGGGATCGTCTGCGACGCCGTCTGCCGGTAGAAATAATGGTCAGGGCCGCGCTCCGGATGCGCCGGATCGGCGCCGGGCTCCAGCCAGACACGTTGCATGTCGACCAGAAGCAGCGCGGTTTCGCCGGCCCGGAAGGGCTCGTTTCGTTTTGGCAGTGCTGGCGTCATGCTTTCTGGTCCTGCTTCACTGATTTGGATTGGACTGATCTAGGTTGGGCTGATTTGGGCCCGGGCGTCCTGCGCGTCCCGGTTTCTTCGGAGCCGGCACTGTCGAGGGTCACGGCATTGGCATGCCGCACCTCCTCCAACTTTTCGATGCGTTCGCGGGCGCCATCGCTCAGCGTGGAGACGATGTGGGCGACCAGCGCCTCCATCTGCGCGATCGCCGGCGCCAGCGTGTCGTATGGGGAGGCGACTTCCAGCGGACTGACGATGGTGACCTCGGCGAGATCGGCGATCGGCGACAGCCATTGGTCGGTGAACAGCACAATGCGCACGTCGCGTGCCGCCGCCTGCCTGGTGTAGTCGATGACATCGAACTGGTAGCGGCGATAATCGAAAACGACCAACACGTCGCGGCGGCCGAGATCGGCCAGCGTGTCGAAGGCCTGTCCCGACAACGTGCCGAGGTCGCGCACACCCGGCCTAAATTGCAGCATGTAGCCGGCGAACATGCTGGCGATGTGGCGGCTGAAACGGCCGCCAAGCATGACCACCTCACCTTTGGTCTCCATCAGCAAACGGGCGGCACGCTCGTAGCTCTGCAACGGCGTCAGGCTGACAGACTTCTCGAGCGCAGCGCCGACGGAGCCGAGATAGGCGAGGATGGCGCTGTCTTCCGCGCCTGACGGCCGCTTGGCTTCCATCATCAGCAGCGGCGAATGCAGCCTGGCCTCGACCTCGGCCAGAAGCTTGGCCTGAAAGTCCGGAAATCCGTCATAGCCGAGCTTCACCACCAGCCTGACCACGGTCGGGTCGCTGACGCCGGCGCGCCGGGCGAGTGACGAAGCGGTGCCAAGGCCGGAGGTTGGATAGTCGGTCAAAAGCAGCCGGACGATCTTTTCCTCCGACGGCGTCAACGCAAGATCCCCTCGCATCAGAACGTCGCGTATCGCCATTTGGCCTCCCCGAAGTCAGTGTTCTCTCGTTTTGTCGAGTTTATTACAGACATTTTAATTTCGGTCAAGAATGAAGAGATGTTGACATAGCCGGACGACTGGTCTTAGCTTTGTTGGAAAGCAGCCAAGAGACTGCGGGGAACAGCCATGCGGAACGGAAGCGACGTCATTGTCGTCGGTGCGGGGATCGTTGGTTCGAGCACTGCCTATTATTTGGCAGCGTCCGGCGTGACAGTGACGCTTGTCGAGCAGACGCATCCCGCCGGCGGGCCGTCCGGCAAGTCCTCGGCCCTGCTGCACGCCTTCTATTTGATGCCGGAACTGTCGCAGCTTGCCATCCGTGGCCGCGAGATCCTGGTGTCGCTGCCGGAGATCTCAGGCGAGGGCCCCTTCGTCACGGAAGTCGGCATGATGTGGGTCTGCGGCAACGACAATGAAGCGAGTTGGAAGGTCGCCGCCGAACGGATTCGCAGCGAGGGCGCATTGATCGAGACGCTGTCGCCGCAAGCCTTTGCCGATGCCGCGCCCGGCTTTGCGCTGGACAATGTCGCGCTGGCGCTATGGGAGCCCGAATACGGCTATGCCGACGCCTTCGGTGCCACCAATGCAATTGCCCGCGCTGCCAAGGCACGCGGTGCCAGGATCATGCAGAACAGCCTCGTCGAACGGCTTGTAAAAGAAGGCGACCGCATCAGCGGCGTCGCGCTCGCCGATGGAACGGTGCTGAAGGCCGATGCCGTGGTGCTCGCCGCCGGACCATGGACGCGCCGCTTGCTGGCGACGGTCGGTCTCGATCTGCCTCTGCATGTCGAGCGTCATCCGATGGCGGTGCTCGACGCCGCCGGCAAGGCGCGCCAGGTCATGCCTTTCGCCTGGTGCGACGACATCTCCTGCAACTATGCGCGGCCCGACAATGACGGCGTCATCCTTGCCGGCACCTGGGCCGGCGGCGGCACCGGGGTGCGCCACGAACAGGCCGGCCGCCCACGTTTTGTCGACAATCCCGACAGCTATATGGAAGGCGTCGAGGAATCAGAATCGGTGGGGATACTCGAGACCTTCGCGACGCGCGTGCCGGCGATGGCCGATCTCGGGATCCGCCCCGGCTATGCCGGGCTTTACGACATGAGCCCCGACGACCTGCCGGTGATCGGCGCCATGCCAGGCGTCGACGGTCTGTTCGTTTCGGCCGGCTCCTCCGGCCATGGTTTCAAGACCGGCCCGGCGGTCGGCGAAGCGGTGGCCAGTCTGGTCACCGAAGGCGCCCAGCCGATCCTGGCGCCGTTTTCGCCCAGCCGCTTCAAGGCCGCCTGATGGCGTCGGCGGCGATGAGCGAGGGAAGGATGCGGTCCTTCATGCCCGCCGCGTTCCGCAACGCCAGCGCCGATGCCCTTTGCATGGTGGCGGTGCTGTTGCTGGGAGCGCTCATTGTCTTCTTCTTCGGTGGCGCCGCCATGCAGCGCGTCGTCACCTACGCCGCTATCATGCTGACGGCGGTGCTTGGCCTGCAGATATTCTCCGGCAACAGCGGCATCGTCTCCTTCGGTCACGCCGCTTTCGTCGGTCTCGGCGCCTATGCCACCGGCATCCTGACCATGCCGGCGGCACTGCAGCGCACCGCGTTGCGCGACTTGCCGCAGTTCCTCGCTGGTTGTGAACTCTCCTTCTTCGCCGCACTCGCCGTCGTCATCGTCCTTGCGATCGTCATCGGCCTTCTGACCGGCATGCCTCTGCTCAGGCTGTCGGGATCGAGCGCGTCTATCGCCACGCTCGCCATGCTGATCATCGTCTACACACTGCTGGTCGCCGGGCGCGAGGTCACCCGCGGCAGTCAGCCCTTTTACGGTGTGCCGCGCGAGATCGGGCTGTGGACCGCTATCGGCGTCGCTTCGGTGGCGCTGGTGGCGGCAAGGCTGTTCCGGGAAACCGCCTTCGGCCTTGCCACCCGCGCCGCCGCCAATGACGAGCGGGGTGCCGCCGCCGTCGGCGTCGACCAGCGCACCTCGCGTCTGGCCGCCTGGGTGGTGGGCGCGGTCGCCGCCATGGCCGCCGGCGCCATGATGGCGCAGTTCCTCGGCGCTTTCTCGCCGCGCGATTTCTATTTCGACCTCGGCTTCACCTTGCTCGCCATGCTCATCGTCGGCGGCATGAGCTCCTCGCTCGGCGCCTTTGCCGGCGTTGTCGTCACCATCGTTGTGATCGAGGTGGTGCGTCGCTTCGAAGGCGGTGGCGAGGTGCTCGGCCTGCACCTGCCGGTGCTGTTCGGCCTGACCCAGGGCGTGCTTGCCATTGCCATGATCCTGGTCATCTGGCGGCGGCCGACCGGCCTGTTCGGCGAGCGCGAGCTGAACCTTTTGCGCCGGCCCGGTCGCCAGGCCGCGACGGTCCCGGCTGCGCCACCGCTGCATGCCGAGCGCGATCGGCTCGCCGCCGATCATCTGTCGCGGCGCTTTGCCGGCGTCGTCGCCGTCGACGATGTCACGCTGAGCTTCGACACCGACAGCATCACCGGCATTATTGGCCCGAACGGTGCCGGCAAGACGACGCTGCTCAACATGCTGGCCGGCGACGTCGAGCCGAGCGCTGGCGGCGTGTCGATCGGCGGTTCGGTGAGGCGGGCCTCGGCCTTCCGCTTCGCCCGCTCCGGCGTTGCCCGCACCTTCCAGAACATCCGCGTTTTCCCGCAGATGACCGTGCTGGAAAATGTCGTGGTCGCCGCCCGCTCGGTCGAGCCCGATCTTGCCAGTGCCGAGGCGGCGGCAATGCGTGAGCTTTCCCGCATGGGCCTGGAGAAATTTGCCGATCAGCCCGCCGCCAGGCTTGCCTATGGTCAGCGCCGCAGGTTGGAGGTGGCGCGGGCGCTGGCGCTGAAGCCACGCTTCCTGCTGCTCGACGAGCCCGCCGCCGGCATGAACGCGGTCGAGACCGCCGAGCTGGTTTCCATCCTGTCGGCCGTCCGCACCGAGCGCCGCATCGGCGTCGTCCTGATCGAGCATGACATGCGGCTGGTGATGAACCTGTGCGAACGCATCGTCGTCATCGACCATGGCCGCGTCATCGCCGATGGCACGCCGGCCGAGGTGCAGAAGAACCCCGCCGTCATCGCCGCCTATCTCGGGAGTCGCACCGCCCGCGCCAAGACGGGGCAAGAAACGCCTGCCAACGAAACGCCTGCAAGTGAAACCGCATAGCCAACGATAACAAATCCAGAAGGAGAACCGACATGCCAAAGCTTTATCGCCTTCACCGCGCCGCCCTCTATGCGGCGGTGTTCGGCACGACCGTCGCCATCGTTTCCACCGCTTCGGCCGAGGAGATCATCATTGGCGCCGCGACCGCGCAGACCGGCGGCCTTGCTCCCTACGACCAGCCGGCACTTGCCGGCCTGCGCATGGCGCTGGACGAACTCAACGCCAAGGGCGGTCTCGCAGGCAAATACACCGTCAAGCTGATCATCAAGGACACCCGATCCGACACGGCGCAGACCGCCACCGTCGCCCAGGAGCTGATCGATGCCGGCGCCAAGATCATGATCACGCCGTGCGACGCCGATCCCTCGATCTCGGCCGGCCAGCTCACCCAGCCGCTCGGCATTCCGACATTGACGCTGTGCGGCTCCGCCCCGGTGCTCACCGCCGCGGTCGGCGACGTCATGTTCGGCACCTATCCGGCCGACAATGTGCAGGCGACCGCAGTCGCCGACTTCGCCGTCGCCGAAGGCAAGAAGAAGGTCTTTCTCTTGACCTCGCCGGATTCCACCTACACCGCCAACCTGCCCGAATATTTCGGCAAGGTGTTTGAAAAGAAGGGCGGAGCTGTCGTCGGCCGCGGTACTTTCACCATGGGCCAGCCGGACTTTTCCGCCGAGATCACCAACATCAAGGCCCTCGCCGACCAGCCGGACCTGATCATGACAGCCGCATACGAGCCTGATTTCCCGGCGTTCATCCAGCAATTGCGTGGCGCCGGCGTCACCATTCCGGTTTATGGCGCCGATGCCATCGGCACGCCGACCATCAAGGGATTGGGCAAGCTGGTCGACGGCGTCGTCTACACGGCAGCCGGCTATGCCGAGCCGGGCAGCAAGCTGGAGGCTTTCAATGCCGCCTTCACCAAATCTGCCGGCCACGCGCCGGAATCGACCTATGAGGTGAACGGCTACGAGATCGGGCTGATCCTCGACCAGGCGGTCAAGACGGCCGGCTCCGATGATCCCAAGGCGATCCGCGACGCCATTGCCGGCCTCAAGGATTTCGACGGCATCACCGGCAAGATCACCTATGCCGGCACCGACCGCATGCCGCTGAGACCCGTGGCGCTGATGCGCTATGAGGGCGGCGAGGGCAAGCACATCCAGACCATGATCCCCGCCGCCGCCGACGTGCCGGCACCGTGACATCATGCTGAGCGTCGAAGCCCTGAAAATACGCTACGGCGAGGTCGAGGCGGTGCGCCGCGTCGATCTCGCCGTCGACAGCGGCGAGATCATCGCGCTGGTCGGCGCCAATGGCGCCGGCAAGAGCTCGACGCTTGGCGCCATCGCCGGGCTGGTGCCGGCTGTGTCGGGCAAAGTGGTCTTCGACGGCGTCGACATCACCGGCCTGGCGCCGGAGGCGATCGCCCGCAAGGGTGTGTCGCTGGTGCCGGAAGGCCGGCGCATCTTCGCCGGCCTGACCGTGGCCGACAATCTGCGTCTCGGCGGCGCGATGCACCTGCCGGCGATGGAGGCGAGGGCGCGCGAAGAGGAGATGCTGGAGCTGTTTCCGATTCTGCGGCGCTACCATCGAGTCAAGGGCGGTAATTTGTCGGGCGGCGAGCAGCAGATGCTGGCGATCGCCCGCGCATTGATGGGCAAACCGCGCATGGTGCTGCTCGACGAGCCGTCACTCGGCCTTGCCCCGCAGCTGATCGACACCGTCTTCGACCTGATCGCCGAATTGCGCCGCAACGGCCTGACCATCCTCCTGGTCGAACAGAACGTGGCGCTGGCGCTGGAGATCGCCGACCGCGCCATCGTGCTCGCCAATGGCGAGGTGGTGCTGTCGGGCACCGCGAAGGAACTCGCCAGTTCGGACCTTGTCCGCCAAGCCTATCTCGGAGCCTGAACCATGATCGCGCAGCAGATCATCAATGCGGTGAGCCTCGGCGGCGTCTATGCTTTGCTGGCACTGGGGCTGGCGATCGTCTTTTCCATCGTCGGCCTGATCAACTTCGCTCATGGCGAGCTGATGACATTGTCGGGCTATGCCTTGCTTGCCGCGCTGGTTTTCGGTCTGCCGTTTCCGGCGGCGGTGCTCGTCGCCGTGTCCTGCGGCGCGCTCGCGGCAATTGCCATGGAGCGCGTTGCTTTCCGCCCGATGCGCGGCGCCAGCGTCACCAGCCTGCTTTTGACCAGCTTCGCCGTTTCGAGCCTTCTGAAAGTCGTTTTCCAGAACGGCATCTCGGCCCGGCCGCAGGCTGTCGCCATGCCCAGCTGGATGACCGGCGCCTTCTCGTTCGGCGATTTCACCATCGGCGTCGGCCCGAGCATCTCCATCGTCGTCTCGGCACTGGCCCTGATTGCGCTGGAACTCTTCCTGCGGCGCACCGTGATCGGCACGGCGATGCGCGCCGCGGCCGAGGATTTCAACGTCGTGCGGCTGATGGGCATCCCGGCCAGCCGCATCATCGCCACCGCCTTCCTGCTCTCCGGCCTGCTGGCCGGGCTGGCGGCGATGCTGTGGGTGGCGCAGCGCGCCTCCGTCGACCCGCTGATGGGTTTCACGCCGGTGCTGAAGGCTTTCATCGCCGCCGTCGTCGGCGGGCTTGGCAGTCTGCCCGGTGCTGTCGCCGGCGGCTTCCTGCTCGGCATCATCGAGGTGCTGTTGCAGGCGACGCTGCCGGCGGCGGTCGCACCCTATCGTGATGCCATCGTGCTGTCGGGTGTCATCGCCGTGCTGCTGGTGCGGCCGCAAGGCCTGATCCCGGCGGTTCGCGTGCAGAGAAGCTGAGCCCATGTACACCAAGCCCGAATTCGCGCCGCTGTCGCTGGACGAGGTGTTCGGCCTGATCGAGACGGCCGCCTTCGCCACGGTGGTGACATCAGGGCCGCAAGGGCTCGTCGCCTCACATCTGCCTATCGTACTCGACCGTGAGCGGGGAACGAACGGCACCCTGGTGTCGCATCTCGCAAGGCAAAACCCGCACAGCGCGCTGATATCAGAGGGCAGGGAGACGATCGCAATCTTCCACGGGCCGCACGGCTATATCTCGCCATCCTGGTATCCGCGCAACCCGGTGCGCGACAGCGCGCCGACCTGGAATTTCGCCGTCGTCCATTGCCATGGCCGGCCGTTTCAGCTCGACGATCACGCCACCGCCCGCCACCTGCTGCAGCTTGTCGACGTGCTGGAAAAGGACCGCGACGACCGCTGGCACATGCGCGAACTCGGGCCGGGCGGCATGGAGCGGCGCATACCGCACATCCTTGGCTTCGACCTGCCGATCGAACGGCTCGAGGCCAAGTTCAAGATGGGGCAGGACGAACGGCTTTACGATACCAATGCCGCGATTGGCACACTGGAGCGGAGCGATCCGGCGCTGGCGACGATGATGAAGGCGCACAACGCGCATCGCAAGGACTGACCGTCGCAGGAATGCGGGCAAGGACAAAATGATCCCCAATCTCAACATCGTCCCCTTCGTCAGCGTCGACCACATGATGAAGCTGGTGCTGAAGGTCGGCGTCGAACGCTTCCTCACCGAACTCGCCTTCTACATCGAGGATGACTTCCGCCGCTGGGAAGCCTTCGACAAGTCGCCGCGCGTCGCCTCGCACAGCGCCGAGGGCGTTATCGAGCTGATGCCGACCAGCGACGGCGAGGTCTATGGCTTCAAATATGTCAACGGCCACCCCAAGAACATGCGCGAAGGCCGCCAGACGGTGACCGCCTTCGGCATGCTCGCCGATGTCCACAACGGTTACCCCGTGCTGCTGTCGGAAATGACCATCCTGACTGCGCTGCGCACGGCGGCGATGTCGGCGCTGGCGGCCAAGCACCTGGCGCCGGTCGGCGCCGACTGTATGGCGCTGATCGGCAACGGTGCCCAGGCCGAATTCCAGGCGCTGGCCTTCAAGGCCTTGCTCGGTGTGCGCAGGTTGCGCTTCTACGACATCGACCGCTCGGCAACGGAAAAGTGCATCCGCAATCTCGCTGGCTTTGGTTTCGACATGGTCGCCTGCCGGTCCACCGAAGAAGCCGTTGAAGGGGCGCAGATCATCACCACCGTCACCGCCGACAAGCAGTATGCCACCATCCTCACCGACAACATGGTCGGCTCAGGCGTGCACATCAATGCGGTTGGCGGCGATTGTCCTGGGAAGACCGAACTGCATCGCGACATCCTGCTGCGCTCCGACATCTTCGTCGAATACCCGCCGCAGACCCGCATCGAGGGCGAGATCCAGCAGCTTGCACCGGATCATCCGGTGACCGAGCTGTGGCAGGTCATCACCGGCGTCGTACAAGGAAGGCGCGACCCGGCCCAGATCACGCTGTTCGATTCCGTCGGCTTCGCCATCGAGGATTTCTCGGCGCTGCGCTATGTCAGGGATCAGTTGCGATTAACCGGCCTCTACCAGGAACTCGACATGCTGGCCGACCCCGACGAGCCGCGCGATCTGTTCGGCATGCTGCTCAGAGCGGCAGTGGTGGCGAAGGCGGGTTAGGCGGCGGTGTAGCGCCAGCGGCGAAGCTGATCCCCTTGCGGGCCGTGCAATCGCATATGGGGTCCCCCTCATCCGGCCGCTTCGCGGCCACCTTCTCCCCGCTGGGGAGAAGAGGCCGGCATCAACGCTGGCGATCTCCTCTCCCCTCGGGGAGAGGTCGGATTGCCCCGAATTGCCCTTCGCAATTCGGTTGGCAATCCGGGTGAGGGGGCTCTTACCCATATGCGATTGCCCTGCCCACAAGGGGCAGATCGGATGCGGGAGCGCAGGTGGCTGAGGGCAGCGCAGCCTCAAGCGATTACCCTAGCATTCCCCCTTGTGGCAGGGTGACAGCAGCAGCCGAATAGCGTATATTGACATAAAGATGTCTTTATGTGACTTAGGCGCGACTGTCGCCCCGAGGACGAAATATGTCGCAAAACCCATCATCGTTGGACGATTTATTCGGCCCTGTCGCGGCCAAGCCCGACGGGTCGGAAGTGCTTGCGGCGCTGACGGCGGCGGCGCGCGCACGCATCCTCATCCTCGACGGCGCCATGGGCACGCAGATCCAGGGCCTGGGCTTTGACGAGAACCACTTCCGTGGCGACAAATTCGCGGAGTGCGCCTGCCATCAGCAGGGCAACAATGACCTGCTGATCCTGACGCAGCCCCAAGCGATCGAGGAGATTCACTATCAATACGCCATATCAGGGGCGGACATCCTTGAAACCAACACCTTCTCCTCGACCGCCATCGCCCAGGCGGATTACGGCATGGAGGATGCGGTCTACGCGCTGAACCGCGACGGTGCACGTCTGGTGCGCCGGGCCGCGGTGCGGGCTGAGCAGGAGGACGGCAAGCGCCGCTTCGTCGCCGGTGCGCTGGGACCGACCAACCGCACCGCCTCGATGTCGCCGGATGTCAACAATCCCGGCTACCGTGCCGTGACGTTCGACGAATTGCGCCTTGCCTATGGCGAGCAGCTGCGCGGTCTCATCGATGGCGGCGCCGACATTATCCTGATCGAGACCATTTTTGATACGCTGAACGCCAAGGCGGCGATCTTCGCCTGCAACGAGATCTTCATCGAGAAGGACGTGCATCTGCCGGTCATGATCTCCGGCACGATCACCGACCTGTCCGGCCGCACGCTGTCCGGCCAGACGCCGACGGCGTTCTGGCATTCGGTCCGTCACGCCAGCCCGTTCACTATAGGGCTCAATTGCGCGCTGGGCGCCAAAGCCATGCGCGCGCATCTGGACGAAATATCCGGCGTCGCCGACACCTTTGTCTGTGCCTATCCGAATGCCGGCCTGCCCAATGAATTCGGCCGTTATGACGAGAGCCCGGAATTCATGGCCGCGCAGATCGAGGATTTTGCGCGCGACGGATTGGTCAATATCGTCGGCGGCTGCTGCGGCTCGACGCCGGACCACATCCGCGCCATCGCACAGGCGGTGAAGAAATATCCGCCGCGCGCTGTTCCCGTCATCGAACCGAAGATGCGCCTTTCGGGGCTCGAGCCGTTCACGCTGACCGACGAGATTCCGTTCGTCAATGTCGGCGAGCGGACCAATGTCACGGGCTCGGCCAAGTTCAGGAAGCTGATCACGGCGGGCGACTATGCCGCCGCGCTGGACGTCGCGCGCGACCAGGTCGCCAATGGCGCCCAGATCATCGACATCAACATGGACGAAGGCCTGATCGATTCGCAGAAGGCGATGGTCGAATATCTCAACCTGATCGCCGCCGAGCCTGACATTGCCCGCGTTCCCGTCATGATCGACAGTTCCAAATGGGAGATCATCGAAGCCGGTTTGAAATGCGTGCAGGGCAAGCCGCTGGTGAACTCCATTTCCATGAAGGAAGGCGAGGAAGCCTTTCTACACCATGCGAAGCTCGTCCGCGCGTATGGCGCGGCGGTGGTCGTCATGGCCTTCGACGAGGACGGCCAGGCCGACACCAAGGCGCGCAAGGTCGAAATCTGCACCCGCGCCTACAAGCTCTTGACCGAGCACGCCGGATTCCCGCCCGAGGACATCGTTTTCGATCCGAACATCTTTGCCATTGCCACCGGCATCGACGAGCACAACAATTACGGCGTCGACTTCATCGAAGCCGCCCGGCAGATCACAGCGACGCTGCCGCATGTCCATATATCGGGCGGCGTGTCGAACCTCTCCTTCTCGTTTCGCGGCAACGAGCCGGTGCGCGAGGCCATGCATGCCGTGTTCCTCTACCATGCCATCCAGGCCGGCATGGACATGGGCATCGTCAATGCCGGACAGCTTGCCGTCTACGACACCATCGATCCGGACCTGCGCGAAGCCTGCGAGGATGTCGTCAACAACCGTCAGCCGAAGGGCGGCGGCACGGCGACCGAACGCATGCTGGAACTTGCCGAACGTTTTAAGGGCACGGCGGGCAAGGAGGCACAGGAACGCGATCTCGCCTGGCGTGACTGGCCGGTCGAGCAGCGCATTTCGCACGCGCTGGTCAATGGCATCACCGAATTCATCGACCAGGACACGGACGAAGCACGACTCGCCGCCGAGCGTCCGCTGCACGTCATCGAAGGTCCGCTGATGGCAGGAATGAATGTCGTCGGCGATCTGTTCGGCGCGGGAAAAATGTTCCTGCCGCAAGTGGTGAAGTCCGCCCGTGTCATGAAGCAGGCGGTGGCGGGCCTGCTGCCGCACATGGAGGCGGAGAAGCTGGCGAACGCCGCCAACGGCATCGACACCGGCGAGCGCCAGACCGCCGGAAAGATCCTGATGGCGACGGTGAAGGGCGATGTCCACGACATCGGCAAGAACATCGTCGGCGTGGTTCTCGCCTGCAACAATTACGAGATCATCGACCTCGGCGTCATGGTGCCGGCGGCGAAGATCCTGCAGACGGCGCGCGAGCAGCAGGTCGACATCATCGGCCTGTCCGGCCTGATCACGCCCTCGCTGGACGAGATGGCGCACATGGCCGCCGAAATGGAGCGCGAAGGCTTTGATATTCCGCTTCTTATCGGCGGCGCGACAACCAGCCGCGTGCATACGGCGGTAAAGATCCATCCGCGCTATGCCAGGGGCCAGACGGTCTACGTCACCGATGCCAGTCGTGCGGTCGGCGTGGTGTCGGCGCTGCTGTCGAACGAGACCAAGGGCGGTTATGTCGACAACGTCCGTGCCGAATACAAAAAGGTCGCCGATGCGCACGCGCGCAGCGAAGCCGACAAGCAGCGCCTGCCGCTGGCCAAGGCGCGGGCCAACGCCCACAGGATCGACTGGTCGGCCTACGAGCCGCCAAAACCGTCCTTCCTCGGCCTGAAAGTCTTCGAAGGCTGGGATCTGGCCGAGCTCGCGCGCTATATCGACTGGACGCCGTTCTTTCAGACCTGGGAGTTGAAGGGTCGTTACCCGAAAATCCTCGACGACGAGGCGCAAGGGCCGGCGGCACGCCAGCTCTTCGAGGACGCCCAGGCCATGCTGAAAAAGATCATCGCCGAAAAATGGTTCGCGCCGAAGGGCGTGATCGGTTTCTGGCCGGCCAACGCCGTCGGCGACGATATCAGGCTATTCACTAGCGATAAGCGATCGCAGGAGCTGGCGACCTTCTTCACGCTGCGCCAGCAACTGACCAAGCGCGACGGCAAGGCCAACGTCGCGCTGTCGGATTTCATTGCGCCTGCCGACAGCGGCAAGGCCGACTATCTCGGCGGCTTCATCGTCACCGCCGGTATCGAGGAAGCGGTGATCGCCGAGCGCTTCGAGCGGGCGAACGACGACTACTCGTCGATCATGGTCAAGGCGCTGGCCGATCGCTTCGCCGAAGCCTTCGCCGAGCGCCTGCACGAACGCGTGCGCAAGGACTTCTGGGCCTATGCGCCGGACGAGGATCTGGCACCGGACGCGCTGATCGGCGAGCCCTATCGCGGTATCCGCCCGGCGCCCGGCTATCCGGCGCAGCCCGATCACACCGAGAAAGCGACGCTCTTCCGCCTGCTCGACGGCGAGCGCAATGCCGGCGTCAGCCTGACCGAGAGTTTTGCGATGTGGCCGGGCTCCTCCGTGTCCGGCATCTACCTGTCGCATCCCGAGAGCTATTATTTCGGCGTCGCCAAGGTCGAACGCGACCAGGTCGAGGACTATGCGCGGCGCAAGGCCATGCCACTTGCAGAGGTCGAGCGCTGGCTCGGGCCGATCCTCAACTATGTGCCGGCGCAGGGGCTGGATGCGGCCGCATGAGGTCGGGAAATCACGCTGCGAGACTGGCCGATCGCTCGCGCGCAGCGTCGGCCTCCGCACGCGTGCTCTCCGCCGCCGACGCGATCGACTGCTCGACTATCTCGCGCTGACCCGGCACCAGGCTCGCACTGAACTAGATTTCGATGCCGTCAGGCATGGCGATATCCCCCGTTCGAACGCTTGAGCTTAAGGCCGCGATTTTGGTGCTGGCGAAGCGATCGTCAAGTAGAAATTAGCGATCTCTAATGGAGTTCTGTAGGCGGTGGGAGCGCCCTCGCTTGCCCGCCGCAGGTCGGGCCCAACCCGATCGCGCCCGCGCTCTCCGCCAGAGGTGCGGGCTTTTTTCATTCGTTCGGCCGATGCGCCTGCCTTTGGCGAAGCTAGTATCGAGAGTTCGTTTTGCTGTTCTCAGCGGCGGCTTCAAGAATTGCTGCTGCGCGCAGCGTTGCACCGGAGATGGGTCGCCGATAGGTGCCGAGGTCGAAACGATCCATTCCCTTCTCACACACGTCTTGCCAGCCGGCGAGCCTGTGCCGATTGCGATCGATTTGCGCTGGCACGAGTGGCGAACGCAACCGCTGTGATTGGTGAGGTAGTGATGGTATATTTGAAGATTCTAATTTGAGGTAGCTTATATTCGACGTGGAGACGGGGGTCTCTGGCATGATCGATTCAGACGTGTTCGACTTTGTCGAACGCTGCAGGAAGCACACAGCTACCGGGCCGCTGCTGAGCGACCTGCTCGAAACCGTGAGGAATCTCGGCTTCGAGCATCTCATCCTTAGCGGTGTGCCGCTCGGTGGGCAGAAGCTTGCACCGATGGTTGAACTGAATGGCTGGCCGGCCGGCTGGTTCGAGCGCTATGTCGAAGCCGAGCATGCCGCTGTCGATGGTGTTTGCATCTACTCGGCAAAGACCTTGAAGCCATTCTTGTGGTCCGAAGTCCCGGCAAAGTGGTCAGCTACGGAAGGCTCACGACGTGTCGCCGGCGAGGCGACGGAGTTTGGCATCTGGAGCGGCTTCGCCGTGCCGATGCTGAGCGTTCACCATTGGCAATCCGTGCTGTCGTTTGCCTCTTCCGCGAAGTCCTGCACGCTCTCGCCACGCCATCAAGTGCAACTGGTTACCATGGCGGTCTACGCGGGCATGTCGATCCAAGCTTTGTCGAGTGAGGATGACGGCGACGAGGGCCTGCTGACCGACCGGGAAAAAGAGGTACTCTTGTGGGCTGCGGCCGGCAAGACATCGTCGGAGACATCCCAAATCCTTGGCCTGACCGAGCGCACGGTCAAATGGCACTCCACACGAGCCAGGGAAGCTTTTGGCGTCGCAACGACCACGCAAGCGGTGGTCGAGGCGGTGCGCCGGCGTTTGATCCATCCCTAAACGCGTCAACTGTCCCATCGGACAGGTGACGTATATTAGCGCGGCTGCGAATATCCCTTTGAAAACGATCGGGGGATCGCGCCATGATAACGGCCCACGTAGTCAATGCGCATAACAAGCATCTCTACGAAAACGAATTCGACGAGTTTCTGCGCCGGCGGCACGATTTCTTCGTGCACCAGAAACGTTGGCGCCCTCCGAGCCCGGACGGTCGCGAGCTGGACCAATTCGATACGGATGCGGCGACGTATCTGCTCGGTATCGAAGACGGTCGCGTAGTGACCTCGGCTCGATTGATCCCAACGAGTGAGCCGCACATGGTCTCGGAGGTCTTTTCTCACATGTGCGAAAGATCGGGCGTCCCGAGACGTCCCGATTGGGCCGAATGGACGCGCACCTTCGTCGTACCCGACAAACGCTCGACGGGGTTGCGAGGCACGCTCACGCAGCTGTGCTGCGCGGTGATGGAATACGCGCTCGACGAGGGCCTCAGCGCGGTGGGCGGCGTCCAGGAAACCTACTTTATGCCGCATCACGGCGCGCTCAAATGGCGAGCCGAGCCGATGGGCATGGCAAGGGAAGAAAACGGCGAATGGTACATCGTTGCTTACATCGAGGTGAATGAGGCGGCGCTGGCGAGTGTTCGGAAGATCCTTGGGATTGAGCATTCGCTGCTGGTTCGTCGTGGAGCCCAGCCTCCCTTTCTCCGTTGGCCCGAGCAACGGTTGGCGGTCGCTCAGTGAGCTTAGGTGACCAGCTACTGATGCGACCCCTCCAAAGAGCTTTTTCTATCCACGAGGAGGACCACCTATGCAATCAGCAACAAGACTTATGGCTACTGGGTTGGCCTTTGCGCTGATCACGGCACCGTCCCTTGCTCAACCCTTTGAAATGTGCACCGCCGAGAGTGACGGAAGCTTCACGCCCCGTTTTCAAATCGAACCAAGCATGGTCGTGCATACCGGCCCCATCCTCGACTTAACAAGGAATGACCTCGCGCTCGGTGGCGTGGCTACGGAAGGCGCGTTTTCGTTCAACCGTACCGTTGGAGCAATCCTGCGAAGCGCCGGCGCAGCCGATGACCAGGCAGCGAAGGTCGCGTTCGTCCAAAATCTGCTCGACACAATGGTGCCGGTCGACACGTTTGCACTGAATTCGCAGGCAGGCATACAAATGCCAGTTGACCCGCGCGCCGAGCAGTCGGAACTCGATCCGGAGAAGCTGTTGGATGCCTCGTCGGATCAGGCGCTGAAGCCGTTAGCGCTGTTCAATCGTTTTGATCTCGCACCCGACAATTGGTCTCATTGCGGCGAATACCGTATCGTCTACGGCAAAGCCGACACTGATGGCGGCCGTTTTCTCCTGATCTTCGAAGCTATGGTGCCTAACCCGGGCGTTGGCGAGGCCGGCTGCAGGCCGATTGCCGAATTCTGGGCCAACCTGACTGATCCGGCACTCTCCGACAGTGAACGCGCAGCTCGGCTATCCGCCTTTTATTACGAAGGCAAAACCTCGCCGACCTTGGCTTCGGCCGACTTGCGCACGCCGGTCGTCGACTACCACAACTATGGAGGCGACGGGGGGCGCGGTCAAGTTCGTGGAAATCTGTTCATGGAAGGGCCGTGGCAACTACGCGAATGGCTCACGCGGCGGACATTTGATCCCGCCCCCAATAATCCAAAGCTCACTTTCGTTCCGGTCACGGTCAAAGATAGCCCTTTGGCGGAACTTCATCACGACAGCCTAGCTGGAACGCCGTTAATGACCAATAATATTCCAGCCTCTGTCAACTTGCTCCAGGGCCAATTCATTCAAGCACTAACCAGCACTATTGGCCCCCGCCTACTCAGTGAGACGACAGCGAAACACCAGGATCTTGTAGCGTCGGTTAAGAATTATCATCTCGGCACGTCGCCGGTGACCGAGGATACGATCCTTCTCAATACAATTGCGCTCGGTAATGACGACAAGTTTAACGAATTTCAGAGCACTTCACAGGGCTTTTCCGACGCTCCTGGGCAGCCCGCTGGATCAAGTACACTGGTGACGGCGCTACTCAATCAGCTCGGCGGTATGACGAGCCCATTCGTAAACAAACAGAGCGGCGAGATCCTGCTCAACCGGGCCAGAGCTGTGACTTGTGCCGGCTGCCACATGACGGCAGCCCGCTCCGCGGGCGGAGGATTTCAGCGGCCGGGTGTCATTGTGCTCGACAAGGCGGCCGGGCCAGACCTTGAGTGGCCGGATGTACTTGGATTCGTGCATGTGGATGAGAGCCGAGCTTTATCGCCTACGCTGACAGAAGCCTTTTTGCCGTTTCGGCGATATGTGCTCAGTCGCTATCTTTGCAAAGTAGGCGAGCCAATCGAGCCGGTAGATAGCGAAACCATATACGAGCCAACCGCTGACATGCCACCGAAACAGGTTTTAGCCCGCGCCGTCGGCTCAGACCTAGTCAACGTGATCGGCAGCGGCTCCTACTTCGTCGGACAAATGGTCAACGAATACGCGGCCAAGGCGGGCATCGTAGTTGAAACGCCCGTTGCGGGCGGTACGGCAACCGCCCAAACGGACCAACTCAACACGGTACTCAAGCAAATGAGCGAGACCGACTTAGCGGCTTTGCGCCAGAAAGTTAGTGAGGCGATCGCCTTGGCCCGCAACATCGAGCTGAAGCGTCCGGGAGCGTTCGTCGAAACGCGGCGACCACATTAAGACACTGGTACAAAGCACTGCCGGCCTGCAAAGGAGAGATGCAATGCGCGGGTTGTCCAAGGCTCTGTTGTTGCTGCTTGCAGGCGCGTTGTGCGATGCTGCCGCGGCCTTTGCGTTCGAGTTCGGTCCGCCTGATGATCCCGGCGGAGGCGAAGGCGCAATTATAAATGGTGCCCAAGTGACTGCTCCAAGCGAGTGGCCGGCGACCTTCATCTTCCGTTCTTCGGAAGGAAGTTGCACGGCAACCGCTGTCGGCCCACAGGTGATCCTCACCGCCGCCCATTGCATCCAAAACGCACAGATCGGCACAGTTCGCATACATAACACTCCGGTTTCGGTGCAGTGTTTCCATCATCCCGATTGGGCGACGGGAAATTCTACGACTGATTTTGCACTGTGCCTTACCCAAAGCGAGATGACCGGGATCCAGTTCGAAGTGGTGAATACCGCGCTCGCCTTTCCGCGCCAAAATGACCAGGTCGTGCTTCTTGGCTTCGGTTGTACCGAAACAGGAGGTCATGACAGGAACTTTGGTAAACTGTTCAAGGGTACTGCTGCGGTTATACGGACGCCGTCAGGCTCAAATGTAGACACTGTCGTTCGGGGTGGAGCGGCAGTTTGTTTTGGAGACAGCGGAGGAGCCGCATATTTCAACCTCGTTCCGAGCGGTAACCGCCGCGCCCTAGTAGCCGTGAATTCACGCGGCGATATCAGCCGATTCTCTTTCCTATCGACCACGGCAACCCCGCTGTTCGTCAATTGGGCTACAGACTGGAGCCAGCAGCATGGAGTCGAAATCTGCGGGCTGAACGTCGCTGCCCACGATTGTCGCTAAGGATCACGTCAATGCGCTTTGGGCTCTTGGCATTTCTTTTTATCGGGCTCTCATCTGCCGCACAGGCGGATGATTTCCAACTATCGAAAATCACCGTCCCGTCCCTGGGCAACGAGCAAGAAACGATTGATGCCGTCGAAGGAGCGATCAAGGACGAAGCCGGCGTGCTTTCGCTGAGGATCGAAGGCAGCCGAACACTCCAAGACATCGTAGCCGCGGAATGCCCGGGTGCGACCGAGCCCTACCTTGCCGCCTTTCCGAAGGACGTGGCGCGACTCAACCCAAAGCTTTTCGAAGGAAAGGCGGAGGTACCGCTGGCGACACCCATCGGCTCAAGTGGGTATGCCGTGACGCCGCTCTACATTCCCTACTGCCTCGGAGCTTTTTCTGAGAAACATGTGGTCAAGGAGGGTGACAGTCTCTGGAAGATCTACAACGAGCGGAGGCAACAAGAGAATGGCGTCACTAAGTGGGAAGATTTCTTACCCGAGGCAAGTCGCCTTAACGGAGATGTAGTCGAACAGAAGACGTTGGAGCCCGGAACTGTGATTGTAGTCCCGAACGCGTCCTGGCAGGTACCGGTCGCGAAGGGGAAGGCGGAGGGCCTAATGCATCGGCTCGAAGCCATCGCTCCGATCAATGGTAAAGTTCAGGTTGATGACAAGTCAAATTGGGGCACGAGAAACTCTGGCGAGGAGGAGAACGAAAACTGCGCCGATGTCAGCGAACTTGATGCACTAAAGGGGGCGGAGAGCCGGCTCTGGGACGTGGCAGACACGCTGATGCTGAACGATGCGCTCGATGAGAGATTCGCTCTCCGCCGTAGCAAATCGGTAGTCAATGTCGCGGTGCTTGACAGCGGTGTTTCCGCACCGAGACACCCGGCCATGAAACGTTTGCTGCTGAAGCTGATTACTGACGATGACGTAGCATTCCCCAACGACCCGCTCGGCTTCCACGGCACCGGAGTACTGTTCACAGCGGCGGGTGGATATCTATTATCGGCACTCAATCCCCTTGGGATCCCAGTGCAGGTGGCCGCATACAATCTCTACCGAAGCGTGTGCACGGTACCCGATAACTGCACCTTCGTCGCGGACCCTAACCGGCTAAACACCGCGATGCGGCAGGCTTTTGACCGACAAACCGCAACCTCCGGGGTAAATATCAGCGTGTCATTCCCAGGGGCAGATCCGCTGCCATGGTTCATTGACTACGTCGGCACCGACAAAGATGTGCTAATCGTTACGTCGGCTGGCAATGATGGCACGGAAATTGGCCATGCCAACAAGATCTTTCCTGCTGTGTTCGGTGGCAGCGAGGGCACCAACCTCATCACCGTCGCAAGTTTGGATCTTCATAACGACCTGCTGCCGCGGTCCAATTACTCTAAGGAGGTCGTCGACATCGCAGCCTGGGGCTGCAATGTGCCCGTCGCAGAGTTTGATCCAGCAATAGGTGGCTTCGTGCGGAAGCTTAGGTCCGGCACCTCCTATGCGGCGCCCCAGGTGCTGTTCGCCGCGGCCATGATCCAGAGGGAGCGTCCCCGTAGGATCAACTCGGGCCCCACCCCATCCGAGGTGAAAATCCGTCTTATGACGTCTGCCGATCATGCCCTCGGGCTTTGGCAGAAGGTGCGGCATGGACGAATTCTCAATTTAGCCAAGGCTCTCTCCATACATTCCGACGTGGTCCAGCTGAAGGATTCGGGCATCCTGCTCCGAGGCCAGATAGATTTTGGGTCGGGAGCAGGGGGCTTCGTTACTGTCTGCGGTGCTCAGACGATTGCTCGAGACGAGTTGCTCAGCATCAACGATCTGGGGAGCGTGCCGGAGGCGGGCGCGGATCGTGTTCTAATCTACCGACACAGCAAGGCCGTTGCCGGGGAGGTTGAGACCCGTTGGTGCAACGGTATCACCACCGACGTGACTCTACTCGATCCTTTCACCCGTCAGAAAACACCAATTCCGACGAGTAACATTTCTAGCATCACGCTGGCCACATATCCCAACTTGGAGCAGTAATATGTCTCTTCCGATTCCCGCCATAGTCGCAGCGGTGCTGATTTTGGGCGTGCCATTGGTTGCTAATGCGACCGACACAGCGGGCGAAGGCGCGGCGGTGCAGTTTACGGGACGGCTCGTAGCAGAACTGCTCGATGACGGGCGCCGTGTGAGATTGATTGAGAAGTACACCTACGTTGATCCGAGCGGCGAAGTCTGGGAGGTGCCGGCCGGCACCGTCGTCGATGGAGCCTCGATCCCGCAGTTTTTCTGGGGACTTATCGGCGGTCCCTTTGAGGGCAAATACCGAAAAGCATCGGTAATGCACGACTACTATTGCGACGAGAAGACTCGGGACTGGAAAACGGTTCACCGCATGTTCCTCGATGCTATGCTTGAAGCCGGCGTCGAACAGCGCTTGGCTAAGACAATGTACTACGCCGTCTATTTCTTCGGGCCACGCTGGGAAACGGTCGAAGCGAAGGTCGTTTCGCTCAAATGCCCGGAGGACTCGAATGTTGCGGGCTGTGAGCCCGTCTCCTCTACCAGGCTTACAACGGTGGATCTGCCGCGGAATATGTACGACGCAAGCCAGGTTGAAACGGACATAAAGAATATCCTCAAGAACAACCCAAGCGTTGAGGCCATCGAATCGATG
Source organism: Mesorhizobium sp. (assembly GCF_004962925.1). Classification (GTDB taxonomy): domain Bacteria; phylum Pseudomonadota; class Alphaproteobacteria; order Rhizobiales; family Rhizobiaceae; genus Mesorhizobium. The sequence continues at coordinate 35,360 of NZ_SUEO01000030.1, forward strand.
CACCCTACAGTGGTGGTTAAATAAAAAATTGCGCAGGCGGGAGCAGCCGCCTCCCTACCGCTAGCCAGTTGTTCGGGCGGGGCAAGAGGTAAAACGTAAGACGCTGCAGCCGCGGCAGGAAAAATTGGGGGACGTATGACTGGGAGCAGGTTTCTGTGGACGATAATGTTGTGCAGTGTAGCTGCAGGATGCGCGGCTCTATATTCTAATCCACTCCCGGCTGAAGGGGTCCCGTATTTTCTTCCGCATACTCTGGTCCGCTATGCAATCGATCAGAGCAGCCCAGCAGCGTCCAAGATTGACACAATTGATGTTCCAGACAGATCGAGGCCGCGGTACCTTTCCTATGCGGGGAATGGATTTGCGGACGAGAATGTATGTATCAGCCGATCGGAGGAAGGCCTCCTAAAGGCAGTATATTTCGGGGCTCAGGATCGCACAGCTGACATCATCTTAAATATCGTGCAATTGTTCGCAGAGGCGGGACCAGGGGTTCCGGTGATCGCGCCGGCCCGGGAAGCGATCAAGGGAACCTGTTCACGGACAGTGGTGTCCGAGTGGATGGATCCCTACGACAAAGTAGCTCTTGCGCGATTTAACAAGCAATTGTGTAAAGTCAGGATCGAAGCTCCGAGCGAATTCGATTTCACCAAGGGCATCGCCGATTGTCCGTCCGATGCTGTTTGCTTCGCAACGAAAAGTAAGTTCAACGCCTATCTAATTGAGCCGGACGGTAAGGTCGCTTTTCCGTTTGATCAAAAAACCGTCGCGAGCAAGCGAGACGTCGGTTGGTTAAAGGTGCGCGGAGCCTTCTTCAATAAGCGAATAACCCAGCTCGATTTCGAAAACGGCGTCCTCACGACTATGCGAGTCAAGAAGGACAGTGAAATATTGGGCCTGTCACAACTGCCGCTCAACGTTGTCGAGCGGGTGCTCGCTGTCCCGGGAAATGCGATCGGCATGGCTTTCGCCGGTTACCAGGAGAAGCTTGTTTATCTCCAGCGTCGCAAGGCTCTACGGGATGCAGGGGGTGTTGTGCCGACGCCGGTGCCGACTGACCCCGGTATCGCTACCGATGTCCGTTCGTGCCTCTCTGGCTAAGTTAGTGCTCACTTCGCGAGGAAGGGTATGAACTCAGATGCTGCGCTAAGGAAGGCCTTTGGCTGGGGAACCTGGATTCGAACCAGGACTAACGGAGTCAGAGTCCGTGGGTCTACCGTTAACCTATTCCCCAGCAGGCGCCGTTCTAAAAAACCACGCGGCAGGGCGACGATGTCGCCGCGCGTGCCTTGTAGCCACCGCCGGAAAATAGTCAAGCCTGCCGAACCCTTCAATCACCACGTTTCATCAAGCGTGTTTCCAAGTGCCGCCTCTCAATCCCCACCCCGCCCGAACTGCGACCGCTCGAAATACAGCACCACGCCGAGCGCTATCAGCAGCGGGATGATCAGGTAGAACAGCCGGAACACCAAAAGTGCTGCCAGCACGCCGACCGGGTCCATATGCGACAGTCCGGCGAGGAACACGACCTCCAGCACGCCGAGCCCGCCCGGCGCATGCGAGATCTGCGCGATCGAGAACGACACCAGGAAGACGCCGAGCACGACGAAATAGCCGGGATTGCCAGCCGCGGGCAGGGCGAAGAAGATGATCGCCGCCGCTGCCAGAAGCTCGATTGGGCCGATCAGCAATTGCCGCGCGACGATCGGCAGGGCCGGATAATGGATCTGGAAGCTGCCGATCTTCAGCGGCCTGAGATGCAGCCAGCTGCCGAAGACATAGGCCGACACCAGCAGCAGCATGACGATGCCCGCGGCGATCGTCAGGCCATGGTGCGGCGCGCCGGAGAACCGGTCGATGATCTCCGGCTCGAAGACCAGCACGAGGCCGGAGACGAGGATCGTCGACAGCACGAAGGTGATCCAGCAGATCGCCACCAGGACGCCAACATCCTGCCCGGTCAGGCCCCTGGTGCCGTAGGCGCGGTAACGGATCACGGCGCCTGAAAATACCGAGCCGCCGATATTGTGCGACAGCGCATAGGTGGTGAAGGAGCACAGGGTAACGAACAGCCAAGAAACTCGTCTGCCGATATGCAGGAGCGCTATGTGGTCGTAGCCGGCCAGCGACGTATAGGCGATGACCGAGCTCAGCGCGGCGAGCACCCAGCCGCGGGCAGGGATGGCGACGATGCCGTCCCAGACGTCGTCGAGCGAAATGCCGCGCAACTCGTGCAGCAGCAGCCACAACGAGAAGACGACCGCCGCAATGCCGACGACCGGCCAGAAATAGCGCCTCCAGTTCATGACGTGACGATCATGCGCTGCAACCCCTTGCCCTTTTCCGGTTCGCGCCAGGAAAACTGTCCGCGATTCCGAATGTTCCATCCCGCCATTTCAGAAATGCCTTATCGAAGCCGGCTATTCAACCGGCAACGCGCGCTGCGGCGCTGGCGCCTTCCCTTCTCCCCTGGGGGAGAAGGGATCACCAACGTCGCCGCATTTCATGCCACCCCAAAATTCGGCCCCGGCGCTCTTGGTGATCCGGCGCGGCGCTGCTAGTCTGGCGGCAACTTAGAACACATGACAGCGCCTGCTGCGTCCGGTCTCCGGTTCGCGCGGCGCCGGAAGGAACTGAAGTGGAAGACCACGACACCGGCGCTGGCGCGCCGGAAGTGGGCGTGTCCAGGGCTTCGCCGCCGCCGTCCGGCCAGGCCAGCTCATCCGCCGGCCGGCAGAATGGGCGCCCGGTGCAGGCTTGGTCCGGTCATGGACCGGCAGGCGACACGTCCCAGCATCAGAATGGCCAGCAGCAGAAGGCCAAGACCAGGAAGCGACGCAAACGCCGGCGCGGCCGCAAGGTTTTCGTGCGCGATGACGCTCACTTCGCAGCGGCCGGACTGTCGGCGCCTGCCGCCGGCGGTGCTCCAGCCAGCCTTCCGCGCGAGGCGATCGTCGCGCCTTTGCCCTCAACTGCGCCGAGCAGGCCGGAGCAGGACATTCGCCGTCCGCCGGTGCAGGAACTGCCGGTGTTTGCAGCACTTGACCTCGGCACCAACAATTGCCGACTGCTGGTGGCGGTGCCGACGCGCCACGGCCAGTTCCGCGTCATCGACGCTTTCTCGCGCATCGTCAGGCTGGGCGAGGGCCTCACCGCCAATGGCCGGCTCGGGCAGCCCGCGATGGACCGTGCGGTCGAGGCGCTGAAGATCTGCGGTGATAAACTGCGCAGCCGCAAGATCAGGAAGGCCCGGCTGATTGCCACCGAAGCCTGCCGCACGGCCGCGAACGGCGCCGAATTCCTCGACCGCGTCGAGCGCGAGGCGGGCTTGAAGCTCGAGATCATCGACCGCCAGACCGAGGCGCGGCTGGCGGTGTCTGGCTGCGGTTCGCTGGTCGACCGCGACACGCAAGGCGTCGTCCTGTTCGACATCGGCGGTGGCTCCTCGGAAATCGCGCTGATCGATCTCACCGGCCACCGCTCGCCGAGGCTCGCCAACCACATCGTCTCCTGGACGTCGCTGCCGGTCGGCGTGGTTTCGCTGGCCGAGCGTTTTGGTGGCCGCACCGTCACCCGCGAGGTCTTCGCCGCCATGGTCGAGGATGTGGCTGTGCGCCTGCACGCCTTTGACGGGCGCGACCGGCTGAGCCATGTGCTCGCCAGCCCGAAATTCCATCTGCTCGGCACCTCGGGCACGGTGACAACGCTGGCCGGCGTCCACCTCGACCTGGAACGCTACGACCGCCGCCGTGTTGATGGGCTGTGGATGGACCGCGACAGCGTCGACCGCATGGTCGAAAAGCTGGTCGGCTGGGACTTTCAGCAACGCGTCGCCAACCCCTGCATCGGCGCCGATCGCGCCGATCTGGTGCTGGCCGGCTGCGCCATCCTGGAAGCGATCCGTGCGGTGTGGCCGTCGGAAAGGCTGCGCGTCGCCGACCGCGGCCTGCGCGAGGGGATATTGAGCGAATTGATGGCCGATGACGGTGTCTGGCGCAACAGTGGACGTGGCAGAGCATGATCCCGAACCGAAGGACCGCGTCAGCGAAAAGTGGCAACCGGTTTTCTCGGACCCAAGCGGAAGCATTGCTTTGGTGAACAGTCGACCCCCACTCCGT
>NZ_SUEO01000310.1:0-5167 GCF_004962925.1 Mesorhizobium sp.
ACGGTGTGGTGATCCAGAACCTTTCCGATGCTGATTTCGACGTGTTTCGGCGCGAGAGGGATGCGGAGAAGGGCCTCTTCGATGGTTGGCTTACCGCTTACGTGAACATCAACGATGTCCGCGTCGGAGACATCGTCGACTATGGCAAGACCACGGTCAGAACTCCGATCATCGGCACGGGTCTTCTTTTCCATTCCTTTGCCGTGGCTTGGGATGAACCGATCGCTCTAATCCGCGAAAGAGTGATGTGGCCAACGGTGCAGCCCCTGAATTTCCGACAGATCAGGACGGACATGAGCCCGGATGTCCAGTCTACCGGAGAAACGACCACCTATCTTTGGCAAAGCGCCAACCCGATCCCGGTGAAATCGCAGGAAAATCTGCCACCGGACTTTCTCACATATCCGTCCATTGAAATCTCTTCGACATCTAAATGGCAAGATATCGTCGACACAGTCCTTCCGTATTATCGGCTCGACCAGGAGCTGCCGGCAGACTTCGCATCGAAGCTCGATGCCATTGCCGCCAAATACGATGCGCCCGAAGACAGGATGATCGAGGCAATGCGGTTGGTCCAGGACAACATCCGCTATGTCAGCCTGTCGATGGGCCGTGGTTCCTATATCCCGCGTAGCCCGACGACAGTGGTGGCAAGCGGCTTCGGAGATTGCAAGGACAAGGCGCTGCTTCTCGCCTCCAGCCTGCGGCGACTGGGAATCCATGCGGATGTGGCTCTCACTGATCTTGATGAAGGGCTTGCTCTCGCCACGATTCTTCCGACGACCAGAGCGTTTGACCACGTCATCGTAAAGGTCGTCATCGACAGCCAGACGTACTGGATCGACCCGACCAACTATCTGCAGGGGGGCAGAGCAGATAATCTTGTAGCGCCCGACTATTGCTTTGCGTTGCCCATTGTCGCCGACGCGGGAATAGAAAAGATAGACCGAAAGGATCTCTACCAGCCGACCACCTTTGTGAGCGAGGTATTCGACTTTCCAAAACGTAAAGGCGAGCCGCTCAAACTGACGGTTACCACCACCTACTGGGGCGCAGATGCCGATAGCATGCGCTATAAGCTTGTCTCGCAATCACCCACAAAGATCGCCGACGACTATCTCAAATATTACAATCGCCAGTATCCCGGAATGAAGAGCCTGGGGCCGTTGGTGACGAACGACAGCCGCGACAAGAATCTGGTTTCGGTAATCGAATCCTACGATTTGTCGGCAGACGATCTCGACGCCGATAACCTCTCCAAGGAATTTGCTCTGAAATCGGATGTCGGCATCAGGTATCTGCCGGAGCCCGAACTCCTCGAAAGGAGCGCGCCAATCTGGCTAGGCAGCCCGATCTTTCGACGACACCGGTGCACCGTCAGAAATCTGAAGGCCCACTTCGTAGGCCCCGAGGACAATGACGACGTCGTCACGCCCTACGTTGCATTCAAGGCTCGTTGGACGAGCACCTCCACCGAATTTCAGGTCGACTGGTTTCTCAAGACCATCAATGATCAGGTTCCCGCCAAGAGCATCGGCCCCTATTTAAAATCCCTCAAGAAGATAAACGACAACGCGACTTGGAACTACAATTTCGCCTATTCGGACGCCGAAGCGAACTGACGCCAGTGGAAAGGCCTACTCCGCAGCGCCTTTGAAAGCACTCGCCCCGGTTTCGAACTGCAGCTTGGCCAGCCGCGCGTAGATGCCGCCCTTGGCGACGAGGCTCTGGTGGGTGCCTTCCTCGACGATGCAGCCGCCATCCATGACCAGGATCCGGTCGGCCTTCAGCACCGTCGCCAGCCGATGGGCGATGACGATGGTGGTGCGGTCCTGCATCAGCCTTTCCAGCGCCGTCTGCACCAGCGTCTCGCTTTCGGCGTCGAGAGCCGAGGTCGCCTCGTCGAGCAATAGGATCGGCGCGTCGCGCAGAATCGCGCGGGCAATCGCCACACGCTGGCGCTGGCCGCCGGACAGCGTCACGCCACGCTCGCCGACCTGGCTGTCATAGCCTTTTTCGAGCTTTAGGATGAACTCGTCGGCAAGCGCATCCTTGGCCGCCGCCTCGATCTCGGCGTCGCTGGCATCCGGACGGCCGAAGCCGATATTATCACGCGCGCTGGCCGCGAAGATGGTGACGTCCTGCGGCACGATGGCGATGCGCTCACGTATGGCGACGGGGTCGGCCTCGCGCACATTAACGCCGTCGATCATGATCTTGCCCGTCTCGGGGTCGTAGAAGCGCAGAAGCAGCGAAAAGACGGTGCTCTTGCCAGCGCCCGAGGGGCCGACGATCGCCACCGTCTCGCCGGGCTTTACCTGGAAACTCAGACCGTGGACGGCGGCGCGGTCGGGGCCAGCCGGGTAGGAGAAGGACACGTCGTCGAAACTTATCGCGCCCCTGGCTGTCACCGGCAGCCGTTTCGGATTCGCGGGGGCTTGGATCGCGGGCTTCTCGGCGAGGATTTCGGTCAGTCGCTCGGCGGCACCGGCCGCCTGGGAAAGCTCGCCCCATACTTCCGACAGCGCACCGAGGGCGCCGGCGGCGAACACCGAATAGAGCAGGAACTGGCCGAGCGTGCCCGGCGACAGCGTGCCTTCGAGCACATCGCGCGAACCGAACCACAGCACCGCCACCACCGAGGAAAAGATCATGAAGATGGCGAAGAAGGTGAGGAAGGATCGGGCAAAGATCGAGGATCGCGCCGCCTCGAACGCGGCTTCCACGGCAGATGAAAAATGCCCGGTGACCAGCTTCTCGTTGGTGAAGGCCTGCAGCGTGCGCACCGCGCCGATCTGCTCGCTGGCATAGGCCGTGGCGTCGGCCAGCGTGTCCTGCGCCAGCCGCGATTTGCGCCGCACCGAGCGGCCGAAGGCAACCAGCGGCAGCACGATCACCGGGATGGCGGCGATGACGAGGCCCGACAGTTTTGGGCTGGTGAAGACCATCATCGCCACGGCGCCGAGGCCGAGGATCACGTTGCGCAGCGCCACCGATGCGGTGGCCCCGACCGCCGACTTCACCTGCGTGGTGTCGGCGGCGAGCCGCGACACGATCTCGCCCGACTGGGCGGTATCGAAGAAGGACGGCGACAGCGTCGTGACATGGCGGAACACGTCGCTGCGGATGTCGGCGACGACGCGCTCGCCCAGCGTGATGACGAAATAGTAGCGGCTGGCTGATGCCGCAGCGAGCAAGGCAGCCATCACCACCAGCATGGCGAAATACTCGGCGATGAAACTGGAATCGGAAGCGGAAAAGCCGTGGTCGATCATCCGCCGCACCGCGAGCGGCAGCGCCAGCGTCGTCGCCGCCGCGACGGTCAGCGAGACAACCGCGCCAATGACCATTTTCCGGTAGCGGGTGATGTAGGGAAACAGGCGCCGCAGCGGCTTGAGCGAGCGCCTACGCTCGTCTGCATCGCCGCTGGTGTGCGCCATGACCGTTTCCTCTGGCTCTTCTGGGTATGCGCCTCAATATGCGCTTACCGCGGCCTTGTGATTCAATTCCGGCTGATGTATAGGCTCGCCGACCGTTTTAGAAGCCGTGGCTCCTCAATAGCTGCGGCTTCGAGTTTTAAAAAGGGGCGCATCGACGCAGGCTTTATGCCCGTCAGCAGCGCCGGCGAACCAGGAATAGCACAATGAAGACCGACATCCATCCCGACTACCACGCCATCAAGGTCGTCATGACCGACGGCACCGAATACATGACCCGTTCGACCTGGGGCAAGGAAGGCGACACGATGAACCTCGACATCGACCCGACTACCCATCCGGCCTGGACCGGCGGCCAGCAGACGCTGCTCGACCGCGGCGGCCGCCTGTCGAAGTTCAAGAAGCGTTTCGAAGGTTTTGGCCTCTAAGCCCAGGCTTTTAGCAGATCAAGAACCCGCCCTCGTGGCGGGTTTTTTTGTTACCGGAATGCGGCTCTATTCGCCGACCAATTCACGCAGCGCCATGCGCTTGTAGGCGGCGACTAGGTCATCGCCTTCTTGCCGCCCGACCGAGATCGCCAGCCGCATGGTGGCTTCACCCATCTGCCAGATGAGAAATGACGTCGTTTCCAGCGCCGCCGGATCGGCGGTGGGCCGCAGCCGCTTCAGCACGGCGGTGAGGAATTCGGCGTTGGCCCGGCTGTCGGCAAGCTCAAGTTCGCGCAGCGCCTTGTCGGCCTGTGTGCCCGACCAGATGTCACGCATCACTGGCTCCGCCAGGAACAGCCCGTAATAGATATCCACCAGTTCGGAAAACGCACGCCGCAGCCCTTCGGCGTCGCTGACATCTGCCAGCGCTGCTGAGATGCAGGCCTGGCTCTCGGCGGTGTGGCGCTCGGCCAGCGCCCAGACGATCGCCCGCTTGTCCGGGAAGAACTGGTAGAGCGAACCGATCGACACACCGGCCCGTTTCGCCACTTCGCCCATGCGCATGGCATCGCTGCCTTGCTCGGCGATCAGCGCGGAGGCGGCGGCCAACATCCGCTCGACCCGCTCGCGGCTGCGTTGCTGGCTTGGCGCCCGGCGCGGCGATGCGATCTGGCCATCCTGCGAACCCGCTACGGTCGAGCCTTCCATCACTGTCTCCTGACGAACGATCAACAAATTGGCCAACAAACTGGCTTGACTCACAAAATACGAGGGTCTATCACGTTATGCAAATGTGAGGATTACTCATGTTTTTAAGCAAAGGAGAACCACCATGAACGACACAGCGAAAAACCCAACTTTGATCCTCGGCGGCACCGGCAAAACCGGCCGTCGTCTCGCGGATAGGCTGACGGCGCAGGGCCTGCCGGTACGGATCGGCTCGCGCTCGGGCACGCCGCCCTTCGACTGGGAAAACAACATGACCTGGGTGTCAGCACTTGATGGTATCGGGGCTGTCTACATCAGCTACTATCCTGACCTTGCGGTGCCAGGTGCGGCCGAAGCGGTCGGCGCCTTCGCCAACCTTGCCGTGGAGCGCGGTGTGCGCCGGCTGGTGCTGCTGTCGGGACGCGGCGAAAAGGAAGCGCAACGTGCCGAAGAGATGCTGAAAGCCTCAGGCGCCGACTGGACGATCCTGCGCTGTGCATGGTTTGCCCAGAATTTTAGCGAAAGTTTTTTGCTCGATCCGCTGCTCGCCGGCGAGGTGGCTTTGCCGGTCGGCAATGTCGGAGAACCGTTCGT
>NZ_SUEO01000310.1:5177-5446 GCF_004962925.1 Mesorhizobium sp.
GCCGTGACGGCGCTTACCCGGCAAGGCCATGTCGGCCAGCTCTACGAGCTGACCGGGCCACGGCTGCTGAGCTTCGCCGACGCCGTCGCCGAGATCTGCAAGGCGAGTGGTCGTGACATCCGCTTTATCAGGATTTCGCATGCCGAATTCACCGCAGCGGTAGCCGGGTACGAGTTGCCGGCCGAGTTCGCCTGGCTGCTCAACGAGCTGTTCACCGAGGTGCTCGACGGCCGCAACGAGGCTCTGACTGACGGCGTCCAGCGCGTGCT
>NZ_SUEO01000311.1 GCF_004962925.1 Mesorhizobium sp.
GCAACGATCCACGCCTTCTGTCAGACCATCATCTCAAGCTACGCGGTCGAGGCTGATATTGATCCAGGCGCGCAGATGCTCGATGCGGTCCAGGCCGCCGCTGCGTTCGACTCCGTATTCGAGCAATGGCTCAAACGTCGGCTTAACAGTCCGGAGCGGCCAAGGGATCCGGTCGCCGTCTTGTCGCGCGAAGACCCCCGCCGCGTTGTCTCCACCCTTCAGGAACTGGCGCGCTTTCGTCTCAAGCATCGTGATGCGCGGGCGCTGCCTGCCGACCTCACCGGCCGCCCGGACATCGACCTGGCCGAAGCGGTCGCGGATTTCCGGCACTGGATAGCCGCTCAACCCGTCGAGCCCAAAACGCTCGAGCTGGTGGGCGAGCTCGAGACGCTGGCAAACTTTTACGCCGGCAGTTTTGAGGCGCCGCCCGATTTTCCCCGGCTCTGGGCGCTCGCCCATCCGATTCGACTTTCCTGCATGCGGAAGAACACGTTCGATCTAATCAGACCAAGACGAAAATCGGCCTGGGAAAAGGTCGCCGGGAAAGATCTGGGTAGCCAGCTCAGTGAGGAGGCCGGCCAATACTTCGACCGGGTCGACCATTGCTACCGGGTGGTGCTCGGCCGGGTTGCCACTGCGCTTGTGGCAGGCCTGTCCGATGAGCTCGAAGAGGTGCTTGACGACTACGCCGCCTTCAAACGCGCCGCGGCCGTCCTTGATTTCGACGACCTTCTGGAGCGGGCGCGGACCCTGGTCCGCGATCACGATGCCGTGCGGCGCGCTCTCGGAACCCGCTACCGGCATATCTTCGTGGACGAGTTCCAGGACACCGACCCCATTCAGTCCGAAATCCTGTTTCTGATCGCCGCTGAAGACCGCGCGCCGCACTGGCAGGACAGCGTCTTGAGGTCTGGGGCGCTCTTCATGGTCGGCGACCCGAAACAGGCCATTTACCGGTTCCGCGGCGCCGATGTCGGATCTTATGCGCAGGCGCGTACCGCAATCGAACGGCGGTGGCCGGACAACATCATCCAGATCACCGCAAATTTCCGCTCCCGACCGGACATTCTCACCCATGTCAACCGCTGTTTCGAGACGCCACTCTCTGGTGTCGGGCAACCTGGCTATGTGGCGCTCACGGCGACCATCGATCCCCCCTCCCATGATCTTCCGTGTGCGGCCAGGATCACCGTCGACGTGCCGCCCAATTCGCGATCAGAGCACATCCGCGATGCCGAGGCAGAAGCCGTCGCTGAACTCTGCATGCGGCTCATCGGCAATCTGCACGTTCGCGACGACGACGGCGTGATGGCTCCGCTCAGTCCCGGCGGCATAGCCCTGCTTGCGCCGACGGGCACCGAACTCTGGCGCTATGAACGCGCGCTGGAACAACGCGGCCTGCCGATCGCGTCCCAAGCGGGCAAGGGCCTGTTCCGACGTCAGGAGGTGCAGGATATGCTCGCGTTGGCTCGCGTGCTCGCCGACGCCGGCGACACCCTGGCCTTCGGCGCGCTGATGCGAGGCCCGCTTGTCGGGCTGACCGAGGAAGAGCTTCTCGATATCACCGCGGCTTTGCCCCAAAATCCCGATCGCCCGCACGCGGTTCCGCGATTCTCGTTGTTGACCGATCTGAGCGACGTCATGCATCCGATTGCGCGTCGGACACTTTCGATCCTGCAAGACCTGAGATGGAAATCGAGAGCAACGACACCAGCGCTGCTGCTCGCTGAAGCAGCGGAGTGGCTGGCCGTTCGACCCATTCTTGCCGCGCGCGAAGGTGATCGCAGCGCCCGCGCGGCTGCGAACGTAGAAGCCTTTCTCGAACGGCCGCGGCCCTACGGCGTCACCGGTCTCAAGCGGTTCGTCCGTGACATCACTAGGGATTGGAGTCAGGGGGTTCCGTCCAACGAGGGCCGGGTTGATGCCGAGGGCGACGCCATCGAGATCATCACAATCCACAGCGCGAAGGGGCTGGAATGGCCGGTGGTGATTCCGGTCAACACAGCCACCTTGCTCCGCTCGCGCGAGCCGTTCGTGCATCGCGCGTCCGATAACACGCTGCACTGGGTCATCGGCGACGTCGTCCCGCCCGATCTTCTGCTGGCGCTCGCGTTAGATGATGAAAGCCTTGCCCGTGAACGCGAGCGCCTTTGGTACGTCGCATGCACTCGCGCTCGCGAGCTCCTCGTCGTCCCGGAGCTGCCGCAGGCGGAACAGCGATCCTGGGCGCGAATCGTCGACCTGGCGTACCAGGATCTGCCGCGGCTAGACCTATCGCGTTTCGATCGGGCACCGCGCTCTGCCGCGGTCGATTTGCCAAACGGACAGACGCAGGACATCTTCGAGACAGAGCGCGCCGCTATCGCCGCTGCCGCCGTCCCGCTCATATGGCTTCAGCCAAGCAACCACGATCCCGATCGCCGGCCCATGACTGAGGTGATTTTGATGGACGCAAACGACGCTCCGGAGACGGAGCTGCCGATCGGCGCAGGACGTGTCCGAGGACTCGTCTTGCACAAGCTCATGGAGGAGGTCCTGACCGGCGAACTTGGTGAAGACCTCGTCGGGTTCGCCGATCGCGCTCGGGAGCTTATCGCAGAGCTGGTGGTCGATCGCGAAGACGAGGCCGGTCTTCCCGAAGTCGGGGAAATCGCCTCGACCGCTTGGCGAACTCTGCATCTCCCGGAGATCGCCGCCCTGCGACCGCGTCTCGTTCCAGAATGGCCGATCTACGCCTTGCTCGCCGATGCGAGCGAGCCCACAGCGCTTGCCGGCCGGATCGACGCCGTCGCATGGGACAACGGTCGCGCTGCGGTCGTTCTCGATTGGAAAAGCGACATCGCGCCGACGGAGGAGGACATGCGAATTCACGCAGGTCAACTCGAGGACTACCTGCGAACAACCGGGGCTCGCCTCGGCGCGTTGGTCTATATGACCCTCGGCACTGTACGATGGGTGAAGCCCAGTATCCGCGCGGAGCGGGGCCGGTGATGTCGTCAAATTCACGCCTCTGACCCCAATGCGGTCGTTCGCTGACTGAATTTGAGGAACTATAGCGACATCGAGTCAAGCGGCGGGCACTCCCTCCGCCAGTCAATCCCCTCTTTTGATGCCTGTTTCTGCTAGTTTTTTTGGATCTCCTGCCCATTGGTGTGATAGATCTTATAACCAAATTGGCGGGCCGGCAGCCTACAGCCCGGTCCGCGAAAGTTGAGCGCGTCGAGGAATATTTTACCATGATCTCCCTGCCTTTCCGCAGATCGGATGACCGGCTTTTACGACCGGAATTCGATGAGCGGCGCCGCGTCAATCTCGAAGCGGCTCCGGCTTTTGGTGAGATGGTGGAGACATTCGGCATGAAATCTCGACGGGCAAACCCGCGATGCCGAGTTGGGTCGAAACGCGAATCCGTCCTTGCGAGCGGCGCCTCGACCAGTACTACTGCGCTCGGTCCAAGGTGAAGGATTGCCGCTACGAGCCCCGGGCGAGTGGTCGACATTCAAATCAATCGATGGCCTGTCATCCAAAATCTGAATCGGGTTGCTGGTCCGTTGCAATAGTCGGGACTTGGCGGTTGCCCAATGGAAGCCGCAGCAGATCAGCCCGATACCGGACAGCCAGGGACTTTGCGCACGATTGGATCCACTTAGTGTTTTTGGCGCGGGGATAAATTCTCCCCGCCACCATGCGGCTCCTAGTTCCGTGGCAGCTTGTGTATTTCAAGCCTGACCGGAACGCTCCCGTCGCAGCTGTGCAAGGTAGCGAGCTCTCGACCGAACTGAAAAGTGCGCATTTGTCGTGCTTCGGATCATACTCGCAGGCTTATAATCGCGTGATGCGAGCAATTCGCGTGATGCGAGCAATTATTGCACCATGCCCTTATGCCGTTCGCGCAAATCGCCGAGCGACGCGTCGAGCCCGGCGTGAACGCTCCCGTCTTTGATGTCTGCGGCTGAAGGTGAGTGGCTTATTGCCGGGCCCGTCATTTACAACGTGCGGATAGCCATGAACGAAGCGCCGTCAAGCGCGAACCTATGTTTGGCCTTGGCGGGCTTTGGCAACCGTTTTACCGAATGGTGGGGATAATCGCACAGTCCTTTGTCCATCCGTCGCTATGCCATGTAAACAGAACATCGGGGTTGGGGAGATATGATGAAAAGATATGTCGATGTTGCTCTCGTAATTCCGCTTCGAGAGGAATTCGAAAGGCTGAGGTCGTTTTTCACCGTAAAACACGAGGAAGTGATTGGCGAGAGTTTTCTGGTCGAATTGGATACGGGCAAGCCCGACCTTATCGCTGTCGCTATTTTGCAAGACGACATGGGCAAAGCATCGGCCGGCCGAGCCGCCGATATTTTGATTAAAAAGTTTGACATCGGCTTGATTCTGGTTGTTGGAATCGCCGGGGGGATCAGTGGAGATGTCGCTGTCGGTGATGTTTGCTTCACGGGTGCAGTTGTCGACGTACTGGAAAATGCGAAGGTCTCTGATACAAAAGACGGTTTACAAATCAGCTTCAATAATAAATTCTACAAGACAGACAAAGCTGCCACCTTTTCCTTTCAGTACGTACAGCTTGGGAGCGACGTAAGACCTCAGTACGAGCAATGGCAAAATGACCGCCTCGAAATAGCGAAATCACTCATCGGTTCGAAGTTCATAGGTCGCTCAGATAAGTATGAAGAACTCTCTGCACCGAAGATGCACCCCGGGACCATCATTTGCGGTGCGGTTTCAAAAAGTGAAGTCTATAAAGAAGTTGTCGCAGGAGCAGATCGAAAAACACTCGCGATCGAGACCGAGTCAGGCGCTGTTTTTCTCTCAGCAGAGAGCGCAGATATCCCCGCAATATCCGTCCGAGGTATTTGTGACTATGCCGATCAAAACAAAAACCTGCTTGAGGAGCAGACAGGAGGCCACCTCCGGCAGATCGCAGCCGACAACGCGATTTCTTTTGTTAAACTGCAGCTAGGCAATCCACAACTTAAGTTATTTCTCTCCCTTCGTAGGCAGAAAACGCTAACTGGTCTCTCGCACATTCCATCCGATGATCGCTTCGCAGAAACAATTTCAACCATTCGAAGCGATATTCACGCCCAGCTTTCACAACTCTCGCCGGAATATCGGGGTAAACCGGCTGGATACCGACCTCCTCTCCCTAGAATAAAGGAGCAAGTTTCAAATGTCAGTGTCAACCCCTCGATAAAGAGGGTCGTCCCGATCGACATTCTTGAGGCTGTTACTTTAAACAGGTTCATCGTGGTAGAGGTGCCAAGGATTTACCCAGACAATAGTCTCCCCTGGCTCATCGCAAATGAAGTCTCTTTGATCGAGATCGATGGGAATCGTTGCTTACCCATAGTGATAGACGGGACGAATGTTCGACCGCCAAGCGGAACTATAGCTGCATTTGCGAAAGTGGATGTTGACAACATAGTTAGGG
>NZ_SUEO01000312.1 GCF_004962925.1 Mesorhizobium sp.
GCCTTTGCGCATCACTGTCATCTGCTCACCGAAAAGCCGCTGGCCGACAGTCCTGAGAATGCGCGCGCCATCGTCGAGGCGGCGCGCAAAGCCGGGCGCGTCCACGCCGTCGTCCAGAACCGCCGCTATGTTGCCAATGTTAGGCGCATCAGGCGCTTTCTCTCATCCGGTGCCATCGGGGCGCCAACCAGCATCCACGCCGACTTCTTCGTCGCCCCGCATTTCGGCGGTTTTCGCGAGGAGATGGCCCATGTGCTGCTGCTCGACATGGCGATCCACACTTTCGACGCCGCCCGCTACATGGTCGGTGGCGAGCCGGCCAGCGTCTATTGCCGGGAATGGGAGCCGGCCAATTCCTGGTACCGGCAGGGATCATCGGCCACCGCCATCTTCGAGTTCGGCGGCGGCAAGCTGTTCACTTATGCCGGTTCCTGGTGCGCCGACGGGTTCCGCACCAGCTGGGAGGCCACGTGGCGCATCGTCGCCGAGCGCGGCAGTCTGGTCTGGGACGGCGAGGACGGGTTGAAGGCGGAGGTCACGCGGCCTATCCGCGAAGGCCTGTTCGACCGCACCGAGCCGCTCGCCGTGCCGCCGCTCGATCCCAATGACCGCGTCGGCGGCCATCTCGGCATCATCCAGGATTTCGTGCGCGCCGTCGAAACCGGCACCGAGCCGGAGACGCGTGGCGCCGACAACATCAAAAGCCTGGCCATGGTCTTCGGCGCGATCGAGAGCGCCGAAACCGGGCGCCGGGTCGCGATCGCTGTACAAGAAGGATGACGATGCCAAATCCGCTTCTCGACATCAGGATCGGCACCATGGTGCGGGCCAATCTCGACGACCCGGCCGCTTACATCAAGGCGATCCTGCCGCTCGGCTTCGAGAGCATCCAGCCCTTCTTCTGGCAGACGCTGGGCGGCAAGGACCTTCCGCGTCTTGCCGGCGAAATCCGTGAGGCGATCGGCGAAACCGACGTCGTCGTCTCCTCGATCGGCGTGTTCGGCAATCCGCTGGAGAGCGGCGATACTGATCGCGGCGTGCTTCACGCCTGGGAAACGGCCATCGACCACGCGCATCTGTTCGGCACCAGCATGGTGAGCGGCTTCACCGGCCGCATCCGCGGCAAGCCGCTGCCCGACAGTCTGCCGCGCTTCCGCGAGGTCTGGGGACCGCTGGCCAGGCGCGCTGCCGACAAGGGCGTGCGCATCGCTTTCGAGAACTGTGCGATGGACGGCAACTGGGCCAGCGGCGACTGGAACATCGCCCACAATCCCGACGCCTGGGAGTTGATGTTCAACGAACTGCCCGATGAGAATCTTGGCCTGGAATGGGAGCCCTGTCACCAGCTCGTCTACCTGATCGATCCGATCCCGCAGATCCGCAAATGGGCGCCGCGCATCTTCCATGTCCATGGCAAGGACGCGACGGTGCGCTGGGACGTGATCCGCGAGCATGGCGTGTTCGGCCGGCTGCCTTTCGTGCAGATGCGCACGCCGGGCTTCGGCGACAGCGACTGGACGAGGGTGATCAGCGAATTGCGGCTGGCGGGATACAGGGGCGCCATCGACATCGAGGGCTGGCACGACCCGGTTTACCGCGGCGACCTCGAGATTACAGGGCAGGCTCGGGCGCTGGACTATCTCAAGCAATGCCGGGGAGGTGCCGCGTATCTGCCGAACCCGGCCTGAGGATCGGCCGGCGGGAGGAGCCGGCAAGCGGAGCATTGCGGCGAGAAACCGAAGCAATCGTCGAAAACCCCTCGGCTTGCGAGGAAACAAAGGGAGGATAAGTGCATGAGCATCACGATGAGAAGGACAGTCCTGCGCTCGACCGTCGTGGCGGCCGCCACGGCGCTCGCCGCCGCAATCTCCACCTTGCCCGCCCAGGCGCTCGATGCCCAGTGGTGCAAGGACGTCCACATCCGCTTCTTCGTCGGCGGCGCCGAGGGCGACGCTTTCGGCACCATCGTCTACAATGGCGCCAAGCAGGCGGCGGCCGATCTTGGGCCGAAGGTCGACTACATCTTTTCCCAGTGGGATGTCGAGAAGATGGTGCAGCAATTGCGCGAGGCTGTCGCGGTAAAGCCCGGCGGCATCGCCATGATGGGCCACCCGGGCGACGCTTCGATCATGCCGCTGGCCGAACAGGCGCACAAGGACGGCATTAGGATGATGTACCAGAACGTGCCGGTGCCGAAGGTCACGGCGGCGTTCGGCGGCGGCTATGTCGGCGCCCAGCAGGAGCAGCAGGGCCGCGCACTTGGCGCCGAGGCGTTCAAGCTGGCCGGGCTCAAGGCCGGCGACAAGGCGATCATGATCGGCCCGTTCGAGAACGAGAGTCGCGGGGCGCGCGAGCGCGGCACTGTCGCTGCCCTCAAGGAAGCAGGCGTCGAGGTCATACAGCTTTCCTCGCCGCCAAGCGGCGAATGGGCTTCCGACCCCAATCTGGCGATACCGGTGATCACCGCGGCACTGCTCAACAATCCCGACGTCAAGGCGGTCGGCTATCCCGGCGGACAGATGCTGGGCAACGTCCCGACTTACATGCAGGCGGCGGGCAGGAAGCCGGGCGATATCTTCAATTTCGGCTTCGACACCAGCCCGCAGATCGTCGAGGGCTTCAAGGGCGGCTGGGTGCAGCTGACGGCCGACCAGCAGCCGTTCTTGCAGGGTTATCTGCCGATCCTCAGCCTTTGCCAGCAGGTGGTGCTTGGGCTGGCGCCGATGAATGTCGACACCGGCGCCGGCTTCGTCACGCCGCAGAATTATGAGATCGTCGCCGAGCTCGCCAAGCAGGCGCTGCGCTGACCTCCCAAGCCGTCGGCCGGGATTTAGCCCGGCCGGCGGGGCCGCTGGCGAGAACGCCGGCACGAAATCGAGCGAGGATCGCCATGGCCGAACCCATCATCGAATTGCGCGACATCAGTAAATCCTATGGTCAGGTTTATGCGCTGGGCGGGGTCAATCTCAGCGTCGACCGCGGCGAGGTGGTCGGCCTGATCGGCGACAATGGCGCCGGCAAGTCGACGCTGATCAAGATCCTGTCCGGCGTGGTCCAGCCGACCAGCGGCGAGATCCTGGTCCGCGGCAAGCCGGTGACGGGATGGAGTGCCGCGCGCTCGCGCGACGCCGGCATCGAGACCGTGTTCCAGGACCGGGCGCTGGCCGTGCAGCAGACCATCGTGCGCAACATCTTCATGGGCCGCGAGCTCACCGGCTGGCTGGGTTGGCTGAAGGTCAACAAGGAAATCGAGGAGGCGAGCCGGCTGATGCGCGAGATCGGCTTCACCTCGAAAGTGTTCACGCCGCACTCGATCGTCGGCCAGCTCTCGGGCGGCGAACGCCAGGGCGTGGCGATCGCACGCGCCATCTACAAGAAGGCGGAGCTGATCGTTCTGGACGAGCCGACGACGGCGCTGTCGCTGACCGAAACCGCCAAGGTCTTCCATTTCGTGCGCCAGGTGCGGGCGAGCGGACGCTCGATCCTGTTCATCGGCCACAACATCCACCACGTCTTCGATATTGCCGACCGCTTCGTGGTGCTGGATCGCGGCAAGGTGGCGCTCGCCGCCGACCGCAGCGAGGTCAAGTCGGCCGAAGACCTGATCAACTTCATGGAAGACGTGGCGCATCCCGGCGGCTTGCCCGGGTTGCACGACGCCAACGATGCGGGGAGGGCGGCGCAATGAGCAAGACCATGGAACCCGATCTGCAGAGCCCCCTCGGCGGCACGCATAATGAGGCCGCTGGGAAAGAGTGGCGACACCCGTCCGACAATTGGCTGCGCGGTTTCATCCTCGACAATCGCGCCGCACTCGGCACGCTTGTCGTGTTCATCGTCATGATGGCGGTGTTCATGATCGCCAATCCGGTCGTGTTCACCACCTGGTATCTCTACAGTTCCGTGCTCACCACGCTGCCGGTGGCGCTGTTTGTGGTGGTGCCGCTGGTCTTCGTCGTCACCTGCGGCGAGATCGACCTGTCGTTTCCAGCGACGATGGGTTTTGCTTCATGGGTCTTCGCGCTGGTGGTGCAGGCCGGCTACGATCCGTTCCTCGGCATCGCCGCCGCACTCCTCACCGGTATGCTGCTCGGCTTCCTGGTCGGATCACTGGTCGTCTATGGCGGGCTGTCGTCGCTGATCGCAACGCTCGGCATGAACTTCCTGCTGCGTGGCCTGATCCAGATCATCAACGAGGGCAAGTCGACGGCGCTCACCAGCCTCGCCGACAGTTGGGCCTACAAGATCTTCTCCAGCCAGCTCTACGGCATTCCGGTGCAGATCTTCTGGGCCATCGGCTTCGTCGTGCTGTCGGCGCTGCTCTATAACCGCCATCGCTTCGGCGCGCAGGTGAAGGTTGTCGGCGACAATCCCGACAGTGCCCAGCAGATGGGCATCGACGTCAAGCGCGTCAGGGTCAAGGTGTTTGTCTTCGTCGGCATTGGTGCTGCGATAGCCGGCACGTTTTCGGTGATGATCAACTTCACCTGGTGGCCGACCGCCGGCGACGGCTATCTGTTGCCGGTGCTGGCATCGGTGTTCGTTGGCGGCACGCCGACCTGGGGCGGCATCGGCACCGTCGTCGGCGGCGCGATCGGCGCCGTCACGGTGTCGTTCATCCAGACCGGCGTCGTCGCGGCGGGCCTGAGCGGCTTCTACGTCCAGTTCTTCAACGGGCTGATCATCATCCTGTCGCTGCTCGGCCACAAATGGAACCAGGCGCGCTATCGCTGAACGGGGCTAATGCTCAAACCCCGGTGACGAACCCGTCCAGCACGCGTTTCTGGCCGGCCTTATCGAAGTCGATGGTCAGCTTGTTGCCGTCGATGGCCGAGATGTTGCCGTTG
This sequence comes from Mesorhizobium sp., assembly GCF_004962925.1. Taxonomy (GTDB): domain Bacteria; phylum Pseudomonadota; class Alphaproteobacteria; order Rhizobiales; family Rhizobiaceae; genus Mesorhizobium. The sequence continues at coordinate 4,848 of NZ_SUEO01000312.1, forward strand.
CCGAATTTCTGGTGGAAGACGCGGTCGCCGACACTGAAGGGAGACGGCGTGTCGGCAACGGATTTGGCGACCAGTTCGCCATCGATGGTGCGGCCCTTGATCGACGTTCGGCCGGCGCCATAGCCCGAGTCGGTCTCGCCATAGCCGATGCGCTCGACCTGGTGGCCTGAGCGCGAGCCCCAGTTGCGATCGGTCGCCTCGGTGCGGTTCTGTTGCGCGCGCTGCCAGCCTGGCGTCGCATAGGTGTTGGAGAAGGCGCCGGATTTCTCGCCTCCGCCAGTATTGCCGCCAACATTGTCGAAGCGCGAAGCGCCGTAAGGGTTCTGCCTTCCGGCCCCTTGGCCGCCCCGCCCGGAGGCGAACGAACCGCTGCCGTAGGAATTGCCGTAACCGCCGTAGCTGTTGCCGCTCTCTGCGACTTCGACATGGGCTTCCGGCAGTTCGTCGAGGAAGCGCGACGGGATGGTCGATTGCCACAGGCCGTGGATGCGGCGGTTGGAGACGAACCACAAATGCAGGTTCTTCTTGGCGCGGGTCAGGCC
>NZ_SUEO01000313.1 GCF_004962925.1 Mesorhizobium sp.
TTGTTTTGAGCCTGCCGGGAAGGTAGCGCCAGGCTCACCATTGCAAGCCCGCTCACATACCCCCGCGTATCGAGTGGGCCAAATAGACGACACGCATCTAGCCCGCTCAAGATCCGCTTCCGCCACCTCTTGCGACATTGAGGTCGAAATCGAGTAACAACTGGATTGGGTCAAACCCTGCCCCACTTGAGTGAACCGGATTAATTGACGCCGAGGAAATGGGCGGCGCTCGGGCGTATTAGGGCTGGCGAAGACCTTGCCGGGCGGGCCGATCTCGTGGATGCGGCCCTTCATGTATGAAGACGGCGCGGCTGGCGAAACGCATTGCATTGGGTGACCATCATGAGCGTTATACCGTCGGCGGCAAGTTCCCGGGACGAGGGCGAGCACCTCGGCAACCAATTCGGGGTCAAGTGCGGAGGTGATCTGGTCGATGGCGCCCCGGTTAGGCGTGAAGAACTTCACGACCGGAAAGGGATCATGGTTCGGATCGTGAGCCGATTTGCAAGCAAGGCTGGGGCGACAAGATAAAGGACCACGGCGATCATCACGACGCCAGAGAACCCGACATGCATTGCAAGCAGCGTGGCGAGAATCGCGCTCAGCACGGACGCACAGCCGTTGATTCCCCACGCCCAGGGAATGAATGTCTCCGAACGCGCGCCGACATGCCCGAGGCCGAGGGGAAACGGCATGCCCATAAAAAGAGCGAGCGGCGCTATGAGGAGGAGCGCGATCGCGATCTTCGCGGCGTCCGGGAACGCCAGCAGCCTTTCGAATACTGAGGGCAGCGCGAGAAGGTAGGTGGCAGCCAGGACCGCGATAACCCCGACAGCGAGGGCGATGCCGCGCACCGCCGACCCGCGCCCGACCGCCACGGCCCAGCGTGCGGCAACGGCGCTACCGAGACCGGCGAAGGCGAGGAAGCCCGCAAGCACGACAGCGACAGCGTAGAACGGATGACCGAGGAACAGCACAAAGCGCTGGATGAAGGCGATTTCGATGAAGAGGAAGGCTAGCCCCAAGGCAAGGAAGTAGAGCCCGAAGCGCAGCCGGTGCAAAGCTTTCCCGAGCGTGTGTCTGCGAATCCATAGCGGCAGGAGGATCAGGACGGCGCTGAGGATGGCAGCCTGGACCAGAGTCGTCACGAGGATCAGGTAGCTCCAGTCGAGCATCGCTGCCCCGCCCTGGGTGCGCAGGGCCAGGAGTTCGGGCAAGGCGCGCCAGCGGAAGAAGTCGAAGAAATAGGGCCGATTGTCGGTGGCCGGTGCGATGGCGAACTTGTAGCGCTCGATGAAGTCGGCGCGCTCAGGGCCGAGGAGGGCAAGGGCTCCCTCATAGAGATATTCCTGATCGAGCTGGTTGAAGTGGTTCACGTCGCTCGCGGAGATGCCTGGCACCCAAGAGATGTCGAAGAAGTTCTCGGCCGCGAAGCTGCGAATGGCCGCAATGTCTTCGCCTTTGAAGGGCGACTTGGCGACGAGCAAAGTTGCGGTATTCCAGCTCCGGATCAGCACCAGGTGCCGGCCCGGCTCGGCCACCCCTTCCGCCTCGAGCGCTGCTATGGCGGTGGCGAACAGCTTAAGGCTGTCACGCGGCGGCACTCGCAGCCATCGTGTGATAGCGACGACACCATCTGGTCCGAGAATCGCGAGGTAATCCCGCATTGCCTCCACGGTATAGGTGTAGTTTTCATGCAAGCTCTGCACGCCGGCCGCGGCCGCGCTGAAGGAATCGAGGAGCGGCATCTGGATTAGGTCGTAGCGCTCGCCAGCAGTCGCAGCGAAGGCGCGCGCCTCGGCCAAATGCAAGCGCAGGTTCGGTCGGCTGAAGATACCGCCAGCGAAGTCGGCGAAGCGATTCCGAGCCAAGTCGATCATTTGCGGGTTGACCTCTACCGCATCCACGGTATCGGCCCCGGCGCGCAGCGCCAGCAGCACCTGCTCGCCGCCCCCGGCGCCGAGGATTAGCACCCGCGGCCGCTCGAGGATGCGGTACGGCAGCGCCGCCGTTGTCCGGTCGAGATAGGCGACCTTCGCCGGATCGCCTCCATAGGCGGTGATCGCCGCAATACTGTCGCCATCGGTGAAGACGGCGAGTTGCGCAGGCGGCTCTTGGGTATTGGCAAGGCTGAGGCCAGGCGCGTAACGGAAGGGGACGGTCGGACTCTCCACAACCGTCAGCAACCCGAGCGGGCTCGACCGCTCCTCGATCACCCGCGCGTTCGGAACCTCCAGTGCTATGCGGAGGCCCTTATACTGGGACATATGCGGCTCGGGGGCCACCCACAACGGCGGTAGCGATACTGCAACAAACGCCGCTGCCAGCCCAAGACCGCCCGCTGCGAGCCACCGATGGCGGACCATGCCGAACGCGGCAAAGGCAGCCGCCGCGAATGCCAGTGCTGCAACGAAGCGCAGCGCCGTAGATGGAAAGACCAGGAACAGGAGCCCGACGATACCCAGCGCACCGATCCCTGCGCCGGCCAAGTCGAAGGCGTAGACGCGTCCGATCTGTCCGGGATGGCGGCAGAAAGCAAGGCCGACGCAGGTCGCGCCAAAGAAGAACGGCAGGATCAGAAGCGCATAGCTGGCCGCGAGCCAACCGAGCTGTCGCGGATCCCAGATGATCTCGAGCGCGTTGAACGGCAGACGTTCGGCGATGGCGAAGCTGGCGACCGCGGTCATACCGAACAGCGCTGCCGACGCCGCGAAAGCAGCCGGGTACCGCTCCACTAGCCAGCGCTGGGCAAGCGCAATGAACGTACCGCTCGCGCCGAAGCCCAAGAGCGCGATGCTGATGATCATGTAGGCAAAATGGTGCCATTGAACGATCGAAAACAATCGCATCAGCAGCAATTCGTAACCGAGAACCGCTGCCGAAATGAGACCGACTGGTAGCATGTGGCCCGCTCTCACCGGGAGGGACCTCCCCGCAGCGGAACGAAGCTCACCGGCAGCAGCTGCCGGGTCGTGATGCCTCCGTCTCGTCGCTTCTCGACGAGCATGAGAAACTGGGTTGCAAAGGGGCCTCCCACGGGGATGACCATCCGACCTCCTTCAGCGAGCTGCTCGACAAGCGGCGGCGGGATATGGCTGGCAGCCGCGGTCACTACGATGCCGTCGAAGGGCGCGTGCTCAGGCCAGCCGTAGTAGCCATCGTCCACCTTCACCTCGACGTTGTCGAAGCGGGGCACCGCAAGTCGTGCCGCTGCCCTCTTGCCCAGTTCCGGGATAATTTCGATCGAGTAAACCTTGGCAGCGAGGGGCGACAGGACGGCTGCCTGATAGCCCGAGCCGGTGCCGATCTCGAGGACGGTGTCGCCAGGCCGGACATTGATCAGGTCGGTCATAAGCGCGACGATAAAGGGCTGCGAGATCGTCTGACCGTGCCCGATCGGCAGGGGCCGGTCATGATAAGCCGCGCCGCGCTGCGCCTCGGGTACGAAACGGTCGCGCGGCACCGTGCCCATCGTCTTGAGCACCGCCGGATCGATACCGTGTGCCCCGGAGCGGGCGTGTCCCTTTATCGTCTCGATCATGGCCGCACGCTCGGCTGCGCGGTCCTGGGCGGGCGCCGATGTCGAAACGAAGGCGGCGACACTCGCGAGAAACGCGGCCAGCAACGCTCGGCACTGGGCTAGAGCACTCATGAACCTCTCCTGGCCGACGACGTCGAGAACAAAGGCGGCGGCCATTTGAAGCAAACGCCGCTCCGATCTCCCACCAAACATGTCGCGGCACCAGGTCCGGATCAACCCCGTTGGAGGTTGGTGGTGCGTCAGAAGGCGTCTTCCGCCTCAGGCGGCGACCGCAAATGGGACGGCAAGCAGCCTGACCGCATTACGCATCCTTCACCGGTACCAAGGACCTCGCGGTTACCTGCCTGCAAGTCCGCTATCCACTTTATTGCAGCCCCTCCGACGAATCGACACGAAGGTCCGGAGCGGGTCAGATCACGTCGATGCCGGCGGAGGCCTGAAGGTCCGCTTCCAATAAATCCAAGCCTCAAAGCTGCCAGTCCTGCTTCGGCCCACCCAGGATGATCCGAATGGGCCGTGGTCCGTAATGGCCGAACATTTTTTCCTGGCGGGGCCTATACGGCATACACCAAACAAGACCTATACAGTACCCCCCGATATGGCAGTCGCCGTCGGAGCGATCAGAAGAAGCCGAGCTTCTTCGGGCTGTAGCTGACCAACATGTTCTTGGTCTGCTGATAGTGGTCAAGCATCATCTTATGAGTCTCGCGGCCAATGCCCGATTGCTTGTAACCGCCAAACGCAGCATGCGCCGGATAAGCGTGGTAGCAGTTGGTCCAGACGCGGCCCGCCTGGATGGCACGGCCGAAGCGGTAGCAACGATTTGCATCGCGGCTCCAGATGCCGGCGCCGAGGCCGTAAAGGGTGTCGTTGGCGATCGACAGCGCCTCTTCGTCATCCTTGAAGGTGGTGACCGAGACCACCGGTCCAAAGATTTCCTCCTGGAACACGCGCATCTTGTTGTGGCCCTTGAACACGGTCGGCTGGACATAGTAGCCGCCGGCAAGGTCGCCCGGAAGTTCGGCGCGCCCGCCGCCAGTCAGCACCACGGCGCCTTCCTGGCGGCCGATATCAAAGTAGCTCAGGATCTTTTCGAGTTGCTCCGAGGACGCCTGCGCGCCGACCATGGTGGCCGGGTCGAGCGGATCGCCTTGTACGATCGCCTGGACGCGCTTCAGTGCCGTCTCCATGAAGCGGTCGTAGATCGCTTCATGGATCAGTGCACGGCTTGGACAGGTGCAGACCTCCCCCTGGTTGAACGCGAACATGACGAAGCCCTCAACCGCCTTGTCGAAGAAGTCGTCGTCTTCCGCGAGCACATCCTGGAAGAAAATGTTGGGCGATTTGCCGCCGAGTTCGAGCGTTACCGGAATGAGATTCTGGCCGGCATATTGCATGATCAGCCGGCCGGTTGTGGTTTCGCCGGTGAAGGCGATCTTGGCGACGCGCGGCGAGGAGGCTAGCGGCTTGCCCGCTTCGAGGCCGAAGCCGTTGACGATGTTCAGGACCCCCGGCGGCAAAAGATCGCCAATCAGATCGACCCAGAGGAGAATTGACGCCGGTGTCTGTTCAGCCGGCTTCAGCAAGACGCAATTGCCGGTGGCAATCGCGGGCGCCAGCTTCCAGCACGCCATCAGCAGCGGGAAATTCCAGGGGATGATCTGGCCGACCACACCG
>NZ_SUEO01000314.1 GCF_004962925.1 Mesorhizobium sp.
GCCGTCACGGTACGGCGGCTGAGCGGTCTTGCCGACGCCTGCACTCGCGCTGCTGTCGACTTTCTGCTTCGCGACGCGCACGGACAAGGCAAGCTCAAACTGCCGGACCCCGAGGATCCGGCGCGCCAATCAGGCTGGATCCTGCTCGGCATGGGCAAGCTTGGCGCGCATGAGCTGAACTTCTCCTCCGATATCGACCTCGTCGTTTTCTTCGACCCGCAAGCGCCTGCCGTCGTCGATCCGCTCGACGCGACGGAGCTGTTTTCGCGCCTGACACGCCGGCTGGTCCGCATCCTCCAGGACCGCACGGAACACGGTTATGTATTCCGCACCGACCTCAGGCTTCGTCCCGATCCCGGTTCGACGCCGTTGGCGATCCCGGTCGAGGCGGCACTGCGCTACTACGAGGCGCGCGGCCAGAACTGGGAGCGCGCCGCCATGATCAAGGCGCGTCCGGTGGCCGGCGATCTCGCCGCCGGTGCTGCGTTCATGAAAGACCTTCAGCCCTACATCTGGCGCAAATACATGGACTACGCAGCGATTGCCGACGTCCATTCGATCAAGCGTCAGATCCACGCCCACAAGGGCCATGGCGAGATCGCCGTGAAGGGCCACAACGTCAAGCTCGGGCGCGGCGGCATTCGCGAGATCGAATTTTTCGTCCAGACCCAGCAGCTTATCGCCGGCGGCCGCTTTCCCGAGCTGCGCGGCCGCGAAACCGTGCCGATGCTTGGCCAGCTTGCGGCACGCGGCTGGATCACCGTCGATGCGCGCGACGCGCTCGCCCGGCAATACTGGTTCCTGCGCCGCGTCGAGCATGCCGTCCAGATGGTCGCCGACGAGCAGGCGCATATACTGCCGGAAGATGACGAAGGGCTTGAACGCATAGCCCTCATGCTCGGCTTTGCCGATGCGGCCGCCTTTGCCGAGACGTTCCGAGCCGCACTCCATCAGGTCGAACGCCACTACGCAGCACTTTTCGAAACCGCGCCCGAACTTTCGGCGGGCATCGGCAATCTGGTCTTTACCGGCGATGTCGATGATCCTGATACGTTGCAGACCTTGCAGAGATTGGGATTCCAGCGGGCGAGCGACATCTGCCGCGTCATCCGCGGCTGGCATTTCGGCCGCTATCGCGTCACCCAGTCGGCCGAGGCGCGCGAGCGGCTGACCGAACTGACACCGGCGCTGCTGCAGTCCTTCGGCCAGACGCGCCGGGCGGACGAGGCGTTGATACGCTTCGACGAGTTCCTTGCCGGCCTGCCCGCCGGCATCCAGCTCTTCTCGCTGCTCCAGTCCAATCCCGCGCTGCTCAAGCTGCTGGCGACGATCATGGGCGCGGCCCCCCGCCTGGCCGCCATCATCACGCGCCGGCCGCACGTGTTCGATGGCCTGCTGGATCCGGCCCTTTTGACCGAACTGCCGGACCGCGCCTATCTGTCAGGCCGTCTCGCCGCCTTCCTCGAAGGCGATAGGGCCTATGAGGACGTGCTCGACCGCTTGCGCATCTTTGCGTCCGAGCAAAAATTCCTGATCGGTGTCAGGCTGCTTGCCGGCTCGATCGACCCGGCCCGCGCCGGTCGTGCCTTTTCCGATCTTGCCGATCTCACCATCGACGCGGCGCTGCAGGCGGTCATCGCCGAGTTCGCGCTGCGCCACGGCCGCATTGCCGGTGGCACCGTTGCGCTGCTCGGCATGGGCAAGCTCGGCAGCCGCGAACTGACAGCCGGCTCCGACGTCGATCTCATCCTGCTCTATGATCACGACACCGATGCCGAAGAATCGGATGGCGACAAGCCGCTCGCCCCATCCCACTATTACTCCAGGATGACGCAGCGGCTGATATCAGCCGTGTCCGCGCCGACCGCCGAGGGCGTTCTCTACGAGCTTGATCTTCGCCTGCGGCCTTCCGGCAACAAGGGGCCGGTGGCGACCCATGTCGATGCCTTCAAGAAGTACCAGCGCAAGGACGCCTGGACATGGGAGCACATGGCGCTGTCCAGGGCTCGCGCGATCGGTGGCGATGAAGCGCTGTGCACCGAGGTCGAGGCCGAGGTGGCGGCAGTGCTTGCCTTGCCGCGCGACAGCGCCAAGGTCATGGCCGAGGCGTCCGAGATGCGCGCGATGATCGAGAAAGAGAAGCCGCCGCGCGATCTCTGGGACATAAAGCTGATCCCGGGCGGTCTCATCGACCTCGAGTTCATCGCGCAGGTGGCGGTGATCATGGGAAAGGTTGAACCCGGCCGCCGGGTCACCGGGACAGCGGAAGTCCTGTCGAGGCTGGCGCCGGATTTCGCTGAGGCGCAAGTCAGGCAGGAGCTTTGCGATGCCTATGCACTCCATCTGGCGCTGACCCAGATGATACGGCTCTGCCTCACCGGCGTATTCGAACGGGACGACGTTCCGCCGGGGCTTTCGGATCTGCTTCTGGCGGTCACCGACCTGCCGGATTTCGGTGTGCTGGAAGCGCAGCTCAAGGAGACGTCGCAAAAGGTCAGAAAGGATTTCGACCTTCTGCTTCGTGCGAAACGACCATGACGTTGCAACGTCAAACGGCTGTTTCGGCGAGAACATTGGGGGCGCTGTCCCTCCGGCGTTCCCGAAAGTTCCAACCGCTTCACGACAACTGAGGGTCAGGCGGCGGCCCTGGCCGGCTGCATCGACTTCTTGAGCGGAATCCGCACCGACACGATCGTGCCGGTGCCTTCGGTGGAGCGGATTTTCAAGGCGCCGCCCTGAAGCTCGGCCAACGAGCGTGAGATGGCTAGGCCAAGGCCGGAACCGGCATGGCTCTTAGAAAACTGGTTCTGCACCTGTTCGAACGGCCGCCCAAGCTTGCTCAGCGCCTCCTTCGGGATGCCGCAGCCATTGTCTTCGATCGTCAGGACCAGAGCGCTGGATGTATTGCGGGCCCTTACCGCAATGCGGCCGCCCTGGCCGGTGAATTTCACCGCATTCGACAGGAGGTTGATCACGATCTGTTTGATCGCCCGGCGGTCGGCGAACAGCGTCAGTGAATCGGGGATGCGAGTTTCGACGGTGATCGACTTTTCCGCCGCCTGCAGCGAGATGACGCGCACCGTTTCCCTCATCAGCGGGCAGAGGTCGATTTCCTCCTGATCCATCGAGAACTGGCCGGCCTCGATCTTCGACATGTCGAGGATGTCGTTGATGACGCCCAGAAGATATTTGCCGCTGCCGTTGATGTCGGTGGCATATTCCTCGTAGCGCGGCGAACCCAAGGGCCCGAACAACGCCTGTTCCATCAGCTCCGAGAAGCCGATGATTGCGTTGAGCGGCGTGCGCAATTCATGCGACATGTTGGCCAGGAATTCGGATTTGGCCCGGTTCGCGGCCTCGGCGCGCTCGGTTTCCTTCATGTATTTGCGATTGAGCTCGACCAGCTCGCGCGACCGTTCTTCCTCCGCACGGCGGGCAAGGCTGAGGTCGTGGATCGTCGCCATCAGCCGGCGCTCGCTGTCGACCAGCTTCTCCTGGTGCAGCTTGATCTGGGTGATGTCGGAGCCGACCGAGACGGTGCCGCCGTCCCTGGTCCGCAGCTCGTTCACCTGCAGCCAGCGGCCATCGGCAAGCTGCCGCTCGAAGGTCACGCCGCCTTGCTGCCCGTTGGTGTTGGCAAGCCGGCGCTCCGAAGCGAAGGAAAGCATGCGTTCCTCCAGAACGGCGCGCGAGGCACCCGGCATCACGTCGCGATCCGACAGACCATTATCCTGCTGGTACTTGGAATTGCACATGATCAGACGCTGGGCGGAATCCCAGAGCACGAAGGATTCGTTGATGTTTTCGATGGCCGTTCGCAGGCGAAGATCCGCGGCCTCGGAGCGCAGCGCCAGGTGCCGCTGCTCGGTGACGTCGACGGCGATGCCGATCAGCTGGATCTCCGGCGCTTCCGGGTCGATCACCTGCGCCCTTGCGCGCATCCACACCCATTGTCCGTCGGCATGGCGCATCCGGAACACCTGGTCGATGTGATCGATCTCGCGTGCGACGATCCTGTTGGCAAGCTCGAACAGGTCGCCGTCCTCGGGATGGATGATCTCGTCGACCTCGCCGAACGACAGCATCGTGTCGCAGGGCTCATAGCCGAGCATGTCATACATCGAGCGCGACCAGTACATCTTGCCGCGCACCATGTCCCAGTCCCACAGGCCGCATCGGCCGCGCACCAGCGCCATGTCGATGCGCTGGTGCGCTTCGAGATAGATGCGGTCGGCGGCCTGGGCGCGCGCTGCCTGGCCGAAATAGGCGTAGAGGATGATGATCAGCACGCCGGCTGTCAGCACGAAGAGGGTGACGTTGAGCGAAACGGTCTTGCGCCACGTGTCGAAGACCGCTTCCTGCGGAACGAGTGCTGCGGCAGCGCCTTTTCCGTCACTTGCCAGGCTCACAGCCGCATACCAGTCCTGACCGCCGATGCTGACCTCCATGACGCCGGCGCGGTCGCCGAACATGAACAGCGGTTGACCGCCCTGGACGATGCCGTCGAGCGGTCGCCCCTCCCAGCGCGTCGATTGCGGTGTCACGGCAATGATCTTGAGAGCGCCGTCGGTGACCGCAAGCACGTGGCTTCGGCCCATCGCACCTTGACGGCTAATGCCCTCCAACAGGTCCTGCGTCGCGCCAGGCGCCATCTTAGCATCGACGCTAATCGAACTGGCCAGTTGGCCCGCCGCGAGCGAGAGGATCGCCTTGGCGTCGCGTTCCACGTCGTCGCGCTCGTTCATCAGCGATAGGAACCGCAGCGCCGCGATGACGAGCAGGAAAATGACGATCAGGGCCGGTATCGATCGGCGCAACAATGGCTCGGCTGCCAGGAGCCGTCGGTAGGCGGGTTCGGCGATGAGCCGCGCGTTGCCGGCGAGACCATTGCTTCTCGCCTCACGCCGCTGAAAAGCCGTCCCTCCGGGCGCGCCCCACGCGTCCGCCTTCGCCATAAATGGCTCTCCCCGATTTTGAATCTGCTTGACGATCCGGCGACGCCGCACTTCCGAATCTTCAGCTAAAGAATCAAAGGTGATTCGCCTTGTCCAGAGGCGCAGCGAAAAAAGATTAAAAATCGACTAAAATAATGGCTAAAGCCGCCGATATCCCTCCCCCTTGAGGGG
>NZ_SUEO01000315.1 GCF_004962925.1 Mesorhizobium sp.
CGCTTGATATCCATCAGCGCCGCCGCGAAGCCTTTCTGGCGATCGCCGCGGCGGAACCCGAGCGCTGCATTGTCGTCGACGCGTCCGCCGACCCCGACACGGTGGAGAATGTCGTCACCGCCGCCGTGTTCGCGGCGCTGGAGACGATGACGCCGGCGCACAGGAAGCAGGCATCGCCAGGATGATTTTCGAACGGATCGCACCAGAACAGCACGACACGCTGGCCGGCGTACCGGAGCCGTCCGAGACGCCGCGCCTGGTCGGGCATGGCCACGCGGCGAGCATGCTCGCGTCAGCCTATCGCTCCGGGAAGCTGCCGCATGCCCTGATCTTTGTCGGACCGGTCGGCATCGGCAAGGCGACGCTCGCCTTTCACCTGGCGCATCATCTGCTGAAGCATCCCGCATTCGAACAGGCGCCGGACGTTCTCGCCGTTCCTGATCCGGCGTCGTCGCTGTTTCGCCAGATAGCCACCGGCGCACATCCTTCGGTGCTGCATCTGACCCGCCCGCCGAACGACAAGACGAAAAGCTTCAAGACGGTCGTGACCGTCGACGAGATCCGCAAGGTCAGCCGCTTCCTGTCGCTGACCTCGCATGACGGCAGCTACCGGGTGGTGATCGTCGATCCGGCCGACGACATGAATGTCAATGCGGCCAATGCCTTATTGAAGAACCTTGAAGAACCACCGGCACGAACACTGTTCATCCTCATCGTCCATGCACCGGGCAGCCTGCTGCCGACGATCCGGTCGCGCTGCCAGATGGTGCGGCTGACACCGCTCGATGCCGAGAGCCTGATGGCGGTGTTGGAGAACGTCGAACCACCGCCGCCGGACGATCCCGGGGCGCGCGCGGCATTGGCGAAGCGGGCAGGGGGCAGCGCGCGCACCGCAATCCTGTTGACGCAGTATGGCGGGCTGGAAATCGCCGAGACGCTCGATGCCCTGGCGACCGCGAGGAAGAGCGATGTTGCCGGCGCCTATCGCCTCGCGGAGGCGGTCGCCGGTCGCGACCAGGCGATCCAGTTCGATATCTTCAATCGCCGTGCGCTCGACCTGCTCTCGACCGGCGCAAGCCAAGCCGCGCTGGCGGGAGATCTGGCGCGGGCGAAAACGCTGTCGGATACTTGGCACGAGGCTTCGAACGCGATATCTGAGACCGACACCTACAATCTCGACAAGAAGCAGCACGCCTTGACCATGATCGACCGCCTGAATTCTGCAATGCGAATGTGACGGCCCATCGGGATGGCAATCGCCGTTTCGATGCGATATCTCACCGCTACATCTTTCATTCAGACATTCATGACGGTTAATTCATGTCACGCGACACATTCTACATTACCACGGCGATTTCCTATCCCAATGGCAAGCCGCATATAGGCCATGCCTACGAGCTGATTGCCACCGACGCACTCGCCCGCTTTCAGCGGCTCGACGGCAAGCAAGTCTTCTTCCTCACCGGCACCGACGAGCACGGCATCAAGATGCTGCAGACGGCTAGGCGGGAGGGCATTCCCGCGCGTGAACTGGCCGACCGCAACGCGGCCGATTTCCAGCGTATGGCGGTCGCGCTCAATGCCTCCAACGATGATTTCATCCGCACGACCGAAGAACGTCACTATGCGGCCTCGCAGGCGATCTGGAAGGCGATGGCTGCCAATGGCGACATCTACAAGGGCGGCTATGCCGGCTGGTATTCGGTGCGGGACGAAGCCTACTACGGTGAGGAGGAGACCGAAATCCGCGCTGACAATGTCCGCTACGGACCGCAGGGAACTCCGGTCGAATGGGTCGAGGAAGAGAGCTATTTCTTCCGTCTGTCGGCCTATCAGGACAAGCTCATCACGCTCTACGAAAGCCAACCCGATTTCATCGGCCCGGCCGAGCGGCGCAACGAAGTGATGAGCTTCGTCAAATCAGGATTGAAGGATCTGTCGATCTCGCGCACCACCTTCGACTGGGGCGTGCCGGTGCCGGGTGACGACAAGCATGTGATGTATGTCTGGGTCGACGCTCTGACAAATTACATCACCGGTGTCGGCTATCCCAATGAAAATGCTGACAATTGGCGTTTCTGGCCTGCCGATGCACACATCATCGGCAAGGACATCGTGCGCTTCCACGCCGTCTATTGGCCGGCCTTCCTGATGTCGGCCGGAATCCCTTTGCCGAAGCGCGTCTTCGGTCACGGCTTCCTGTTCAACCGCGGCGAAAAGATGTCGAAATCGGTTGGCAACGTCATCGACCCGTTCGCGATGGTCGAGCATTATGGTCTCGACCAGGTGCGCTATTTCTTCCTGCGCGAGGTGCCGTTCGGCCAAGACGGCAGCTATAGCCACGAGGCCATCGTCAACCGGACCAATGCCGACCTCGCCAATGGCCTTGGCAATCTGGCGCAGCGCTCGCTGTCGATGATCGCCAAGAACTGCGGCGGCGTAGTGCCCAAGCGCAGCGATCTCGCGGAGGCCGACAGGGCGATCCTCGACCAAGCGGTGGAGGCGCTTGCTACTGCACGCAAGGCGATGGCGGAGCAGGGCATCCATCTAGCGCTTGCGGCGATCTTCGGCGTGGTGGCGGAGGCCGATCGCTACTTCGCCTCGCAGGAACCCTGGGCGCTCAGAAAGACCGATCCGGCGCGCATGGAAACGGTGCTGTGGACGACCGCCGAAATCATCCGACGCGTGGCGCTGCTGTGCCAGCCCTTCATTCCGGGATCGGCCGCAAAGCTGCTCGACCTGCTGGCTGTGCCGGCGAACAGCCGCGATTTCGTGCATGTCCACGCAGACTATGCGCTGGTGTCAGGGGTTGCTTTGCCCGCGCCGGAAGGCGTGTTTCCGCGTTACGTCGAACAGCCGAATGCGAGCGCCTGATGCTGGTCGACAGTCACTGCCATCTCGACTTTCCGGATTTCGCAGAGGAGCGGGCGGCCATCGTCGCCCGCGCTTCAGCCGCTGGAATTGGTCGCATGGTGACGATTTCGACGCGTGTGAAGCGGTTCCAACAAATACTTGAGATCGCTGAATCTTTCGACGAAGTCTATTGCTCGGTCGGCACCCATCCACACAATGCCGCTGAAGAGCTGGACGTGACTGTCGAAGAGCTTGTCCGGTTGTCCGCTCACCCCAAAGTGGTGGCGATCGGCGAGGCCGGGCTCGACTATTTCTATGATCATGCGCCGCGCGATGCCCAGGCGCAGGGGTTGCGCATCCATATCGCCGCTGCGCGTGAAACGGGCCTGCCTCTGGTCATCCATTCGCGCGATGCCGATGACGACATGGCTGATATCCTCCAGGATGAAACAGGGAAGGGCGCCTTCCCTTTCATCCTGCACTGTTTTTCGTCCGGGCGCAGGCTGGCCGAAGTCGGCGTGGCGCTTGGCGGCTACGTTTCCTTTTCCGGCATTCTGACCTTCAAGAATTCGGCCGAGCTGCGCGCCATTGCCGCCGATGTGCCACATGCCCGCCTGCTGGTCGAAACCGACGCACCATATCTCGCGCCGATACCGTTTCGCGGCAAGCGCAACGAGCCTGCCTATGTCGCGCATACAGCCAAGGTGCTGGCCGAAACGATCGGCGTCGGCGAGGCCGAGATCGCTGCCGTCACCACGGACAATTTCTTCCGGCTGTTCAAGAAGATGCCGCGCCCGAGCGCGCCTGACGCATGAGCGACCGGCTGCGCCTCACCATCCTCGGCTGCGGCTCATCGCCGGGCACGCCGCGCATCACCGGCGACTGGGGCAATTGCGATCCGGCCAATCCGAAGAACCGGCGTATGCGCACCGCAGCGCTCGTCGAGCGGATTGCGGCAAACGGCGACAGGACCACAGTCGTCATCGACACCGGGCCGGATTTCCGCGAGCAGATGCTGCTGGCATCGGTCAGGCACATCGATGCAGTGGTCTATACGCATCCGCATGCCGACCATATCCACGGCATCGACGATTTGCGCGGCTTCGTGCTCGAGCAGCGTCATCTCATCGATATCCACGCCGACCAGCCCACCATGCTGCGGTTACGGGAAGCGTTCGGCTATTGTTTCGAAACACCGCTGGGCAGTTCCTATCCGCCCATCGTCGAGCCCCATATCATCGACCATGTCAGGCCGTTGGTGATCGAAGGTGATGGGGGTGCCCTCACCCTCGAGCCGCTACCGCAGATCCATGGCGACATCATATCGCTTGGTTTTCGCATCGGCGGGCTCGCCTATTGCCCCGATATCAGTGATTTCCCCAACGCCACGGCCGAACGGCTGCGCGGTCTGGACATGCTGGTCATCGACGCGCTGCAATACAGGACGCATCCGAGCCATCTGTCGCTCGGCCAGGCACTCGGCTGGATCGAAAAACTGGCGCCGAAAAGGGCAGTGCTGACGCATATGCATGTGCCGCTCGACTACGCCACCGTGATGGCCGAGACGCCTGATAACGTCCAACCGGCCTATGACGGCATGACGATAGAAATCCCTTTTGAATCAGCGCAATAGGCTCGGTTCTTCATGGCTGACAGCATTGATCGTGTGACCAACGCAGCGGCCGATGCCGGTCTAGGCATCGAGATCAGGCGCATGGGCGCCTCGACACGCACAGCCGAGGAAGCCGCCGCGCAATGCGGCTGCACGGTTGCACAGATCGTCAAATCATTGATTTTCCAGGGAGAAGCCAGTGGCAGACTTTTCTCTTCCTGGTTTCCGGCGCCAACCAGCTTGATCTCGCCAAGGCTGCCGCGCTGACTGGCGAGCCGCTGAAGCGCGCCGACCCGCGGCAGATCCGCGACGAGACGGGATTTGCCATTGGCGGCGTCGCGCCGATCGGCCATCTGATTGCGATCCCGGCGTTTGCCGACGAAACGCTGCTAGGTTTCGATCGCGTCTGGGCAGCGGCCGGCGCGCATGACGCAGTGTTCGCAGCCGAGCCTCACGCAATGGTCAAGGCAGCGCAGGCTGTCGTAGCTAAGCTGGCAGCGTCGGCTGCAGAGGAATAGGTCAAGTCTTTGACTATTCTATGGAATTTGGCCTGATCCTGATACCGTTCAGTTCCATAATCTATCTTATGCGACTTTCTGATGTAGCAGCTAAGTTAAAATGTCCGGATCTGGCAAAGTAGGAATGTCGCTCCTG
>NZ_SUEO01000316.1 GCF_004962925.1 Mesorhizobium sp.
CGCCAAATTGGCACATCGCGATGCCGTCGGGAGGGGGCATCCACTCCATCAGATTCGCACCACTAGCTACAAGAACGCCTCACCATCATCGCGGTGCTCGAAACAGAACCAGTGCGGCGTCTGCCTTGGCTTCGCAAAGCCCCATCCCGCATTCTTGTCGCAACCTGGATGCTCGCATCTATGGTGCTGAATGCCTGGGCGCGTGACGGGCTCCATTGCACCGGGAAGCCGGATCAGCTCGTCGCTCATCGGAATGTCTCGCTAGGTTGGTGGAAAGATTCCACAGCCAGTCTTGACGATCAAGGAAAATGTTCCTTATTCGTTCTCATGGCGCACGATCCGATCGACACGCTGGGCACGGCGACCCGGCACAACATGCTTGTCAAAGCGGAATGCAGCTGCGGCAATGTCCGCTACTGCCGTTCGGCGGACCTGATGATGGTCTACGGCGGCGGGGTAGATCCCTTAAAGCTCAAATTCGACTGCAGCCGCTGCAAGCCGCAGATCACGATCACCCTGCTGGAAGTGCATCCCGAGCACCTGCCCAAGCGATTGATGATCCACAAGCCGACTAAGGTCGATGGGAAGATCGTTTGGCACACAGAAAGATTCCGAGGGTGAGCACCATCACTGGAACATTCTTTTTGTCCGCAGGTTGGTTTCTGAGCGCGTCGTGCGCTTAAAGACAGGAGAAAGAATATGAAACCAATCCTTTTAGCCTCGGCCGTGTTGGCGCTTTCCGCCGGGCTTTCCTTTGCCCAGACGACGAGCGGAACTTCGGGCGGAACCTCCACGACCACGGCTACGACCACGCCCAGCACTGATCAGGGAGCTAGCTCCACAACCACCACAACTAATCAGGGAACTGACACCACCACCACCAGCGGCACGAACCCGAACTCGGCAAAGGATTGCGCACCTGGCCAGCAGACCGGCAGCGCGCAGGAGGCCGCCCCTGGTCAGCAGGACACGGACGCCAAGACTGCCGCCCCCGGCCAAATGAAGAAGACCACCGAAGATTGCTGATTGGTAACGTCAGAGAGGGGAAGGCCGGCGCCACTGTGGGGGGCGTTGGGGTAGATTGCCTGTAGGGCGCCGGCCAGGCGGATTGGGGCCCGCCGCAAGGAATAAGCTAACAGAGCTTGCAACCGCGGATATGGCGTGATCGCGGAAGGTCCATGTGCTTCCAAAAAGCTATCCGGCCAGCGCCATGCCGACAGCTATGCCTATGCCCATTGCCAAGCCTGTGGCGAGTTTACCGCCGATATCCAATTCTGGTAGGCGGGAACGATCCGGTCCGCCATGAGTTAGTGAATCATGATGAACACCATGGAACCACACGGACGCGCGATGGCGGATGCCAGGGAGCGCATCAATCGGACCAAGCTCGCGCTTGAGCGCACAGAGGAATTGCTGGCCGAGAATACCGCGCTTTGCAGCAGGATACGCGCGCGACGGTGTCTGGTCGAGGCCGCATACCGCTTGGTGGAGATCGATCCCGCCAGCGATGCGGCGCTCATTGGGCGTCTCCCCATTCCAGACGGGCCACGATGATATCGGCGGCAGCGCGGTCTACGATGGCGCTGCCTGACTGCTAGGGCATCGCCCAAACGACAAAGCCCGCTTTCGGCGGGCTTTTTCCATGAGCATCGTGTGCCTCCCGTGTGCCGCAGAGCATCCGTAACCCTCGTGAAAATGCGAGAAAACTAGGGAATTTGGCAAATTTGACGGCACATGAAATCGCCTACTTTTCACTGCCAAGCTATTGATTTTGTTGGTGATCCCGACAGGAATCGAACCTGTGACCTACAGATTAGGAATCTGCCGCTCTATCCTACTGAGCTACGGGACCACGCGGCCCGACACATAGCCGCTTCGGATCGTTTCGCCAAGAGGCGCTCTGCACCCAATCAGTCGGTTTTGACGATGGCCTTTGAAGCATAGCCGTCGAGAGGCTTCTGCTCACAATTCGAAATTGATCCTCACCACTACGGACTGATCCAGGAGGGTTAGACCGCAAAGATGATCTGGGAATGGCGGAACTTCGGACCACCGCTGCGATTTAGTGTGCCGAAGGAGATACGGCATGAGTGCCACAAAAGAGTTCTTTGAAACCTGGCTCCAGGAGAACGTCGGCGACCTGCCCGCTGAAAGCGAAGTGAGCGTGGCCGTCCTGGTGCAGCAATTCGAACAAGATGCCGACGCGGCCGGCTATGGTCACGAGGTACGGCAAGACGAGATCGGCGACATTGAAGAGGCCATTGCGGAAGCCCTGAAGAAGGCGAGGGCAGGCGAAGCGCCGCAAGCTGCCGTTGCGGTTGAAGAGAGTGATCCGACGCCCGTCATGGAGGCGCTGGAGGTCGACGACCCGAAGAGCGGGCCGTAGCGGTCCAGGCAACATCGATTGATTTGCGGATAGAGTCCCAGCGGTTGCGGCTCTCCCCCTCCACCCTACATGACCGGGCATGATAGATGCCAAACACATCACACTCGGCGTTGTGATCGGCGTGGCAATCGGCGTCGCGTTGGACAACATCATTGCGGGTATCGGGATCGGCATTGCTCTAGGCATTGCCTTCGGTTTTACTCGCAACTCATCCGGCCGAAAGTAACGATCAGAGCATGGGCTGCCAGATGATGCCGATAGCTAAAGCACGGCGCATCTTGCGCGCGACATGTATCAGGCGGCCAGCGCCGTCTCCGCCAGCTTCACCCAATAGCTCATGCCGTGCGGGATGACCTCGTCGTTGAAATCGTAGGCCGGGTTGTGCAGACCGGCGGTGTCGCCATTGCCGATGAAGATGAAGGCGCCCGGCCGCGCCTCCAGCATATAAGAGAAATCCTCGCCGCCCATCACCGGCTGGATGGCGCGGTGCACATGGGCGTCGCCAGCAATATCAGCCGCGACGTCACTGGCAAAGACCGTCTCTTCCGCATGGTTGAAGGTAACGGGATAATTGGCATTGTAGTCGACCTCGATCGTTGCGCCGAAGGCCGTGCCCACTCCCTCGCAGATGGCGCGCATCCGCTCTTCCGCCTTCCGGGCGACCTCCTTCTTCAGCGTGCGCACGGTGCCGGCGATCTCGGCGCTCTCGGGAATGACGTTGTAGGCGTCGCCGGCGTGGAATTTCGTCACCGACACCACGACAGCTTCGACCGGATCGGTGCTGCGCGACGCGATCGTCTGCAGGGCGCCGACGAGCTGGCTGGTGATGACGATCGGGTCGATCGTGCCGTGCGGCATCGCCGCATGCCCGCCCCGGCCCTTGACGGTGATGGTGAATTCGGCGGTCGCCGCCATGATCGGGCCCGGCTTGATGGCAAACTGGCCGACCGGCAGTCCCGGCATGTTGTGCATGCCGAACACCTTGGAGATGTCGAAGCGCTCCATCATGCCGTCCTTGACCATCTCGTTGCCGCCGCCGCCGCCTTCTTCGGCCGGCTGGAAGATCACTGCAACGGAGCCGGCGAAATTGCGTGTCTCGGCAAGATATTTGGCAGCACCCAAGAGCATCGCGGTGTGACCGTCATGGCCGCAGGCGTGCATCTTGCCCGGAACGGTCGAGGCGTAGGATTTGCCGGTGATCTCATTGAGCGGCAGCGCGTCCATGTCGGCGCGCAGGCCGATGGTCGTGCCTTCGCCCAGGCGGCCGCGGATGATGCCGACGACGCCTGTCTTGCCGAGCCCGGTCACCACGTCGTCGCAACCGAAGGCCTGCAGCTTCTCGGTGACGAAGGCGGCGGTCTTGAAGACGTCGAAATTCAGCTCTGGCGTCTGGTGCAGATGGCGGCGCCAGCCGGCGACCTCGTCTTGCATTTCGGCGGCGCGGTTCAGGATCGGCATGATGGTTCCATCTCGCTGTTGGAGCAGACGGGTTCTGCCTGCTGCTTTGCAATTGTGCCTACTGTTTTACAATTGTCATTCAGGCACTTTGCCATCTTGACGTCACATAGGATAAATAGCACCGCAAGATCGGGATCCGGATAGAGGGCCGGATCACTATGCTGGCGATTGCGTAACAAATCTTACGGAGCCAAAGGCGACTGCGGCAAGAGGCGATTTCGGATTCTACCATGCGGTACAGGCATTTCCCTAGACTATTGCTGGCCGGCGCCGTGGCGTTTCCGGTGCTGGCCGGACCGGCTCTCGCCAATCCGACGATCGTGTTCGACCTGGAGAATGGCAAGATCCTCCAGCATCAAGAGGCTTTCAAGCGCTGGTATCCTGCCTCGCTGACCAAGCTGATGACCGCCTATGTGACGTTCCGCGCCATCGCGGCCGGCGAGGCCCGGCTCGATTCGCCGATCAAGGTCACGAAGCGTTCCGCCAGCGAGCCGCCGAGCAAAATGGGCTTCAAGCCGGGCTCGGTCATGCGGCTCGACAACGCGCTGAAGATGATGCTGGTCAAATCGGCCAACGACGTCGCCATGGCCGTCGGCGAGAACATTGGCGGTTCGCAAGCCGCTTTCGCCGAACGCATGAACACCGAGGCGCGCCGGCTCGGCATGACCGGATCGCATTTCGTCAACCCGAACGGGCTCTTTTCGCCGGAACAGTATACGACGGCGCGCGACCTCGGCTTGCTGGTGATGGCGATCCGCACGGAATTTCCGCAATATGCCGGATGGTTCTCGATCGAGGGCCTCGCCGTCGGCAAAAAGCAGATCTCGAACTACAATCTTCTGATCGGCCGCTATCCGGGCGCCGACGGCATGAAGACGGGCTTCGTCTGTTCCTCGGGCTACAACATGATCGGCTCGGCAACGCGCGACGGCCGCACACTGGTCGCCGTGGTGCTCGGCGAACAGTCGACCATTACCCGTGCCGAGACCGCGGCGAGATTGCTCGACCAGGGTTTCGCGGCGGCCGAGCCGAGCTGGGTCACGGTCGCGGGGCTGCCTGCCTATGGCGACATGACATCGGTCAACGACATGCACGACGAGCTTTGCAAGAAGAAGCCGGCTAAGGAGCAGTCGGAAGCTGCCGTCCCCGTCGGCGATAAGGATGCGCCAAAATCGCCCTATCAGGAAAAGCTCGACCATGTGCCGACATTGGTCGCCGTCGGCCTTGGCGGCGCCACCGGGCCGAAGCCGAAGGCGATGCTCGATGC
>NZ_SUEO01000317.1 GCF_004962925.1 Mesorhizobium sp.
CGCGCCGCGCAAATCTTTTGCTGGCCTTTGGTCGCCTTCACCGTTTCGGTGCGGATCAAGCCGCAGCTTTCCAGCACCTGAACGTTTGTCGCGCCCGTCGACTGCGGCAGCGATAGCGCGTCGCTGATCTCGTTGACGTTGAGCGGCCCGCGCGAATGGAGAAGCTTGAGAATGTTGATGCGCACGCGGGAGGAAAGACCCTTCAGCACCTCCAGTCCATCCGTGGCGTTGATCGTCAAGTGGTTGCCATGACCGTTGCGTGGGAGGTCCATAGGATGTCCAAAGTATGTGGTCCCATAGCATCAATGTTTTTGGATGCAGTTTGTTCAAAACGGCCGCGCTGGCTTATAGACGTCTCCAAAATTGCAGCGGTGGCTTTGCCGGCCAGAGCGTCCGGAAGCTCCTATCTTTGACAGCTCCATCCGAGCACCCGGATTTGGGAAACGCGGTGCGATTGTGTATTTGGATCGCGAGCTCGGAAAGGGGCGGTATTCTGGATGATCGATGATATAGGCAGATCCCCGTCCATCAACTGGTTATGAATGTAATAGATCCTATGAGGGAGGTGGATAGCGATCCGCGCTGTGACAAGTGAGGTCGCTTTCAATCAACACCTTACTCTGGAGAGGCCGAACATGCTCGCTGCGAATGAACGACCTGAAGCGCCGACCGCTATCCGCATTGATCTTGGCGCAATCTTCGTCTCATTGGAACTCAGCCGTTCGAAATGGCTGATCACCTCGCTGTCGCCGGGCGGCGGCGAGAAGATGTCGAAACATGCGGTGGCGGCCGACGACATCGCCGGCCTGCTGGCGCCGTTTGCCGAGCTCAAGAGGAAGGCGCAGGCACGGACCGGGCGCTGCTTCCCCATCATCGTGATCCAGGAGGCCGGGCTCGACGGCTTCTGGATCCATCGCGTGCTGCAGGCCGAGGGCATCGAAAGCCACGTCGTCGATCCGGCGTCGATTGCCACCTCGCGCCGGCGGCGGCGGGCCAAGACCGACAAGATCGACGGTGAGACGCTGGTGCGCGCGCTGCTCGCCTATAAAAGGGGCGAGCCGCGCGTCTGTGCGATGCTGCGGGTGCCGACGCCCGAGGAAGAGGACCGTCGCCGCATCTCGCGTGAGCGCAAGGCGTTGACGAACGAGCGCGTACGCCACGTCAATCGCATCAAGGGCCTGCTGTTCAGCCAGGGCGTATCCGGCTACCAGCCGCTGCGCCGCGACCGGCGCACGCGGCTCGAGGAGCTGAGGACCGGCGACGGCCGACCATTGCCGGCGCATCTGAAGATGCAGATCAGCCGCGAACTCGATCGGCTGGAGCTGCTGATCGGACAGATCAAGGCAGTCGAGGCCGAGCGCGACGCCATGCTCGCTGTCGCGCCGGTCGGCTCTGCGCATTTCGCTGATTGTGAGCTGCCGGCACCGGCGATGCTGCTCGCCTTGAAAGGCATCGGGCCGGAGTTTGCCGTTGTCTTGTGGTCGGAGGGGCTGTCGCGTCATTTTGACAACCGACGACAAGTTGCTGCCTATGCCGGCCTTGCGCCGACACCCTGGCAGAGCGGCTCGGTCGATCACGACCAGGGGGTTTCGAAAGCCGGCAATCCAAGGCTGCGAACGACGCTGATCCAGGTGGCCTGGCTGTGGCTGCGCCATCAGCCGCACTCAGCTCTCAGCCTGTGGTTCAAGCAGCGGGTGAAGCAGAACGATGGTCGTCTGAAGAAGAAGACGATCGTGGCACTCGCCCGCAAGCTGCTTGTCGCGCTGTGGAAATACGTCAATGCCGGCGTCGTCATCGAGGGGGCCCTGAGAGGACCGCCTGATCCCCGATCGCAACCGAATTCCTCAATCTTCCAGGACCCGATCAGTCCTGGCGGATCCAGGTGGGACGAATCGCAGTTGAGTATGGCTTCAAACGCCGCTTGATAGAATGGTCTCGTCCTCCTGAGCCCTTGTCCGCCGCAAGCGGGATGTTGGTTCCGCTGTCTCGAACAGCGACCGTATATAAGTTGGATCTGGCTTGGCAACGAGCCGCGTCTTGCAATCGGGCTCAGACCGTGGATGCCGCAACAACCGACGGAAAGCAAAAAATGTCACCCTGACGACAGTTCCACATTGACGCTCCTCATATAAGTTCAACCCAACGATATCGACGTACTCAGGGTTTCCTCCGAGTTCTGGCCGGCTGCGGCCGGAGATGAGATCGAGGGCTTCAAATTGGGCGAGCGTATACTGACGTGCGAACTGTACGTCCTCCTTGGGAACGCGGGATCAGTCTTTGCCGCTTATACCCTCTGGAAAACCCGGGCAGTTGTGCGTATCGGGAATAAGCTTCGCACGTGCGTCTCCCGCATCGAAGACGATTACTGAACGCAAAAACCGGGCGAGATAGACCGCCGCCGCAAGCCCTGCCGGGCCTCCCCCGACAACTGCAACATCGAACGCCTGTGGGCTGGTAAATTTAAGCATGCTGCCGAACGAGCGGCAAAGACTATTGTTCCTAAACGAGCCTTGCAGTTTGATAGGCGCAGCATGGCCGCGCAGAAGGGCTCAGATCGATCGCGCCGCTATTGCAGGTGCAGGTGGGCTAGCGTCCTGCATGACGGGTCAGCCTGCGGCGCGCGGCGCCGGAACGACACCAAAGACTGATTTCACCCGCAACGATCTCGCATGCGTTCGGCTCCAGGAAATGCGTGCATCCGGCCATCGGTCGCAAGGACGACACGAAACCACAGGTAGCCGTACGCCGTCCAAGCGGCCATGGAACCGCTCGACCCGTCAGGCCGACCGCGGTTTGTAGAAGCGCAGCGGCGACCCTTATTTGGAGAATCCTGATAAAGCGCCAGAGGCTGCCATCTGCAGTTCGGTCGACCAGACGCATGACGCACTGATGGAGCTCTACCGCTCTCGCTTCAGCGAGCAAGTCGAGGCGGTGAGGACTGAAGAGGTTCTGGAGAACTGGCGCTAGCCGGAGGCTCCGTGGGAGACAAGATCATGAGAACCATGTTCGGGACAACGGGCTTACGATCGCCCTGGTGGCGATGTTCCTGTTCAGCGCCCTCGGCATGATCTGGTCGGGGCATTCTGCCTACAATGAAGAACTTCGTGAGCATGGCTCGGCAGCGATCGGACTGTTGGCTTATTTGAAAAGCGGCGACTTCCTCTCGGCGCTCTTCGAAAACTGGGAAAGCGAATTCCTGCAGATGTCGGCCTATGTCATGCTGACTGCAATGCTGTTCCAGCGCGGTTCCGCCGAGTCTCGTGATCCCGATGATCCCAACCGGCCCGAGGACGAACTTCCGACCGCCACCCGCAGGCGCAACCCGATCCTGTCGTGGCTCTATTCATACTCGCTGGGCTTGGCGCTGGCCCTGCTGTTCATCATCTCATTTGCCTTGCATTGGGGGGCGAGCCTGGCGGCCGCGAACGAGGAGGCGCTTCGGCACGGCGGCGAGGTTCAATCCCTGGGAGACTATCTTCTCGACGCCCAGCTATGGTTCGAGTCCTTTCAGAACTGGCAGTCGGAATTCATGTCGACGGCCGTCCTGGTCCTGCTGTCGATTTTCCTACGCCACAAGGGCTCCCCGGAATCAAAGCCAGCCGGCGCGTCAAACTCCGAAACCGGCGCATGAGTCTCCGCGTGCAGGCAACGATCGCTATGCTTCGGCAATCAGGCGGTGCCGGAAACGGTCGCGAAAGTGGTCGTTGAAGAACCGGCCCTTTACGGAGGCGTTTCGGAACGCCGCATAGGTCTCCGGCGGCACAGCCTCGTAGTCATAACGCCTGCCGCTCGCGACGAACCACACCGAGAGAACCCTTCTCCGGATCGTACTCGGTCTTACACGATAACGGCCTCTATACGAGCGGCTTTGGCATGTAGCGGGTGATCACCGTGTCCTGCCGGAACCGCCGTTCTAGCTCGGCGCGCCGTTTGCGCCAGTCCGGCAGGTCGATATCATCCACCATCACTTCGAAGATGACGATATCATCTTTGCTGGACTGCTCGCCATCCTGCCACTGACCTTCCGCAGGCGCCTGCAGATAGGCCATGACGCCTTCGAAACGGCTGGCCAGGGTCTTCCTTCACACGGTCGAAATCTTCCCGGCCAAATGGGCGACCGATGTTGTCCGCGCGGGGAAGCAGAATCTGGACGAGGTGCATGGGGACTGCTCGCTGAAAAGCGGTCACCGATTCCAAAGAACGACGCGTTCCCTTGCCTGGTCGGAGCCGCTTGACCTTCGCGGGCCGGCGAGACAGTCGGCGAGCGATTTGCGCCGCCCGCCTACCGCATCAGGCCCGCTGCCCGCAGGGCATCCTCGATGATCTTATTCACGCCAGGTTGGCCCGATTCCGGGTGACGCGGGAACTGATGGACGGCAGTCGACGGTGGGGGCTTCGTCTTCGCATTTTCTATACCTGGCGCCGGTGACTGGGGTAGTGGCGGTTGGTTGACGGGCACTTGCGGCCTCGATTTCCGGGAGGCGCTTTCATCCGTGGCCGCGATCCCCCAGAACTGCGCGATCTCGCGTGTGGAGGCGATGCCGACATCATTCATTTAAGGCCCCGGAGCACCGAGGCCGTTGCGGAGCGGCGTGCCGTGGCCCATCCCGGCGATCATATTGATTTCGATCAAGGCTCCTCCCGCGCCGTTACGCCAGACCTGCTTTGCGTGCGGTCCGGCAGCTTCCCGATGCGTCGGCGCTTTCTCTAGCCGATGGACTCCCCGCCATTGGCCTGCGATCGCTTCCGCGTTGGAAGGCGAAACCGTGTGGTCAGCGGCACCGTGCCAAATCGAAATCCTCGGCCACGGTCCCCGATGATCCGATGCGCCGCGGAGGGCCCGTTGCAGATCCTGTTCCGAAGGACCGCCGTGGCCGCGCATGCGATCGAAGGCCTCCGGGATTGTCGTTGCGCTGCCGTAGGGCAGGCCGGCAATTAACGCGCCGCCGGCAAACACTTCCGGATAGGTCGCCAGCATGGCCGCTGCCATTGCGCCTCCGGCCGAGAGGCCGGTGATGAAGATTCGCCTTCGGTCGAGACCGTGGGTGACGACCATCGTCTCGATCATCTGGCGAATCGAAA
>NZ_SUEO01000318.1:0-252 GCF_004962925.1 Mesorhizobium sp.
CGGCAAGCCATTTCGGCAGATGCCTGATCATGCCCTTGTGGGCCAGCGGCAGCACATCGGAAAAGGCCAAGGCGGCGGCATTGCCGGAACTCGTCTCCTCGCAGATCCCCGTCCGGTCAAAGATCGTGACGTTTCGCCCTGCCTCGGCAAGATAGGCGGCGACACAGATGCCGATGATGCCGCCGCCGACAATGGCGATGTCTTCCCCTTCTCCCCGTTCACGGGGAGAAGGTGCCCGAAGGGCGGATGAGG
>NZ_SUEO01000318.1:262-5033 GCF_004962925.1 Mesorhizobium sp.
GCGCCCCGCTTTTGGCGACTTGGAAATTCCTTGCACGTGGGCGCTGCCCCTCATCTGGCTGCCGCCATCTTCTCCCCGTGAACGGGGGAAGAGCCTACCTCAAAACGTCGGCAGCTTCGGCCGCACCGCCAGCGCATCCCGGACGATCTTCTCGACCAACTTGCGGCGCTCGCCCGACAGCGGCTGGCGCGGCATGCGCACGCGGTCGTTGGTGTTGATCGCCAAGACTTCCGCGAGCTTGATGTTCTGCACCAGATAGGTCGAGACGTCGAGGTCGAGCAGCGGCCGGAACCAGCGGTAGATTTGCAGCGCCTCCTCACGGCGGCCCTGCTTCATCAACTGGTAGATGGCGACCGTCTCGCGCGGGAACGCGGTGACCAGCCCCGCCACCCAACCGATGGCGCCGACCGACAGCGCCTCGAACGCCAGATTGTCGACGCCGGTGAACAGGTCGTAGCGATCGCCGAAGCGATTGATGATTTCGGTCGAGCGGCGGATATCGTCGGAAGATTCCTTGATGGCGACAAAGCGCTCGTCCTTGGCCAGTTCCTCCATCTGGTCGACGGTGACGTCGACGCGGTAGGCGAGCCGGTTGGAATAGATCATAACCGGCAGGTCGCCGGCCTCGGCGACAGCGCGCAGTGCGGCGAGCGTCTCCTCCTCATTGGTATGGTAGATAGGGCTCGGCACCACCATCAGCCCATTGGCGCCCTCCTTGGCGGCGCGGCGCGCGATCGCCGCCGCCTCGCGCGTGCCGGCTTCGTTGACCGTCAGCAGAACCGGCTTGTTGCCGGCGATCTTCTGCGCGGTCTTCAGCACGTCGATCTTCTCGTCATGCGAGAGCATCGGCCCCTCGCCGAGCGAGCCGCAGACAATGATGCCGTCGCAGCCCGCCTCCATCTGCAGCGCAAAGCAGCGCTCCATCTCGCCATGATCGAGGCGGTCGTCCTCGGTGAATTTGGTCGTGACGGCGGGGAAAACTCCGGTCCACATGGTGGTCGCTCCATCTGATATATCAGTCGTATATTTATTAAGAAACGGACTGTCAACACGGATTTCGCTATGATATATCAGAAATATATCAGGAGCTCGCCTTTGATATTCAATGAAACAAGCCCGGCATTCGAGCCTGTGGCGGCGAAAGCCTACCGCGTGCTCGAGCACATGATCGTGACGCTCGAACTGGCGCCTGCAAGCTTCATCACCGAGGGCGCGCTGATCGACAGGCTCGGGCTTGGCCGCACGCCGGTGCGCGAGGCGATCCAACGGCTGGCTTGGGAAGGACTGCTGGATGTCCGGCCCCGTGCCGGCATCGCCATTGCCCCGCTCCATCCCGGCGACTGGTTGCGCGTGCTCGATGCACGGCGTGGCATCGAGGTGGTTCTTGCCCGCTCGGCCGCCCGCTTCGTCACCCGTGAGGCCGCCGACCTGTTTCACGATGCGGCACTGGCTATGCAGAAGGCGGTGATATCAGGCAATGTGCTAGCCTTCATTCAGGCCGACAAGGCGCTCGACGAGGCGCTGGCGCTGGCTGCCGACAATCCTTTCGCCGCGCGGCTGGCTGCCCCTTTGCAGACCCACAGCCGCCGCTTCTGGTTCCGCTACAAGGCCGAAACCGGGCTCGCCGAATCGGCCGAGCACCACGTCGCGCTGATCCGCTCGATCCTCGCCGGCGACGAAGACGCCGCCGCCAAGGATGCCAAGCGCCTGATGGCGCTGCTGCGCGGCCACGCTGAGGCGGCCGCCACGCGCTGAGACGCTCATCCAATCAATGCGTCCTGATCGTCATGCGTCCTGGTCGGCCGGGATCACCACGTTTTCCCAATGTTCGCCCGCCGCGACGATGCAGCTTCTGCCGGCGACATCGGTGACGATGATCGTCCAGCTCCCGGTCTCGGCGACAAAGACTTCCATAATCGCCATTTGACCGATCAGCCCGAATGCAACCTGTCTTTCCTGGAACTTCTCGGTCAGGTGAGCGACGAGATCGTCATGTTCGACGCAGTACTGATATTGGGCGCTTGCGGCGTTCGTACCCACCGCCAATGCGCCAGCAAGAACCAGGGCTTTCACCCAACCCAACAGCGATTTGCGTGCCATACGGCACCTCCTTTGCCGTCACGTCCGGCAAAGGGAGACGCCTCATTTTGCCGGAGCGATCCAGGCCGGTTCCGACGTCATCACCATCGCGTCGTTCCTTTCCGTGTTCCGGTCTGTCATCAGCGGGGACCAGTCTAGATGTTCCCACTATGTTCCACATATGGTGTCGGCAACGAAAAAGCGCAAGCAGGCGCCCGCTGCGGGCGCCTGTGGATCCGTTTCAAGGTCGGCTATGCCGAGACCGCGGCCGCAGCAAGAAAGGGGCCACGCTCAGGTGCCTGGCAGCGCCGCAGCCGTCAGCCCGCTCTCCCAGCCCTCACCCACCGAAATCACGCAGCTTTGACCGCGTGTGTCGCTGGCAAGGATGGTCCAGGTGCCCTGATCGGACACGAAGACTTCAACGATCACATTCCGATTGACGACGCCGAGCGCGGTCGGATTTTCACGGAACTTCTCGCCGAGTGCCTTGATCATGTCGGCTCGTGCTGCGCATTGTTCGGCCGCCATTGCCGGGGCGGCGGAAAACGCCGCAGCCGCGGCGCAAAGTATCGTCACCATAAGACGTGTCATCTGACACCTCCTTGCGCCGACCCTGCCCCCGAAGCTGTCGCCAGCGCCGTTGGTTGATCTGCCGCGCCTCCTTCGCGGCAGGATTGCAAGTTAAGACTTCTGCTGCCCGCCCGGTTCCATCACATTAGCGTTCAGAAATATATGGACCGCGACCGGTCAGTAAAAAGGCCCGGTTTCTAGCCGGGCCTTCTCGTCTTCAATCTGGATCCGGAACCGTCCGGCTAGTTCATCGTCGGCCGACTAGTTCATCGTCGGCCGACTAGTTCATCGTCGGGATGACGAATTCGGCGCCGTCCTTGACGCCGGACGGCCAGCGCGAGGTCACCGTTTTCGTCTTGGTATAGAACCGGAACGCATCCGGCCCGTGCTGGTTGAGGTCGCCGAAGGAAGACGCTTTCCAGCCGCCGAACGTATAGTAGGCGATCGGCACCGGGATCGGCACATTGACACCGACCATGCCGACCTGGACCCTCGAGGCGAAGTCGCGGGCCGCATCGCCGTCGCGGGTGAAGATGGCGACGCCGTTGCCCATTTCGTGGTCGTTGGCGAGCTTAATCGCGTTCTCGTACGTCGGCGCGCGCACCACCGAAAGCACCGGCCCAAAGATCTCTTCCTTGTAAATGCGCATATCGGCGGTCACGTTGTCGAACAGGCAGCCGCCCATATAGTAGCCGTTCTCGTAGCCCTGCATGGAAAAGCCGCGGCCGTCGACGACCAGCTTGGCGCCTTCCTTGACACCGGTGTCGACATAACCTTTGACCCGTTCCAGCGCCTGCGCCGTCACCAGCGGGCCGAAATCGGCGGACGAATCCGTCGACGGGCCGACTTTCAGGCTTTCGACACGCGGCACCAGCTTTTCCATCAGACGGTTGGCGGTGTCGTTGCCGACCGGGACAGCCACCGAGATCGCCATGCAGCGCTCGCCAGCCGAGCCGTAGCCGGCGCCGATCAGCGCGTCGACGGTCTGGTCCATGTCGGCGTCGGGCATAATGATCATGTGGTTCTTGGCGCCGCCAAAGCACTGCACCCGTTTGCCCGAGGCGGTGCCGCGTGAATAGATGTAGTGAGCGATCGGCGTCGAGCCGACGAAGCCGATGGCCTTGATATCGGGGTCGTCGAGGACGGCGTCGACCACGTCCTTGTCGCCGTTGACGACGTTGAGGATGCCCGCCGGCAGGCCGGCCTCGATGAACAGCTCGGCGATGCGCATCGGCACGCCCGGGTCGCGCTCCGAAGGCTTCAGGATGAAGGCGTTGCCGCAGGCGATAGCCGGCGCGATCTTCCACAATGGGATCATCGCCGGAAAATTGAACGGCGTGATGCCGGCAACGACGCCGAGCGGCTGGCGCATCGAGTAGACGTCGATGCCGGGGCCGGCGCCGTCGGTGAACTCGCCCTTCATCATATGCGGTGCGCCGATGCAGACCTCGACCACCTCCAGCCCGCGCTGGATGTCGCCCTTGGCGTCGGCGATGGTCTTGCCGTGCTCGCGCGCCAGAATGTCGGCCAGCGAATCATACTCTTTGGCGATCAGTTCGAGGAATTTCATCAAGACGCGCACGCGCCGCTGCGGGTTGGTCGCCGCCCAGCCGGGCTGCGCCGCCTTGGCGTTTTCCACCGCCGCGCGCAGTTCCGCCTGCGAAGCCAGCGCCACCGTGCCGCGCACCGTGCCGTCCATCGGCTGCATGACATCCTGCTTGCGACCGCTGGTCCCAGCGACACGCTTGCCGCCGATGAAATGACCGTATTCGATCATGATCTCTCTCCCTGTATTTGTGATGCGGCATTGTCCGCCTTTGCGCGGCCAATGGCAACGTGAGCGAAAACGCAACCGTTGTGCAGAAAATAGAGTGCGGCACACGCCTGTGCATCAAATCGCGCAAATGGTAGGAATGTCCATCCCCCACAGGAACTCTCAGGTTGAGCTTCTTCACACCCCCCTCTGTCCTGCCGGACATCTCCCCCGCAAGGGGGGAGATTGGCAGCTTCGGCCTTACCGCCCTTTCTGCAAAGTTAGAGATTGGCGAAAGCCGACGCGACACCCGATCTCCCCCCTTGCGGGGGAGATGTCCGGCAGGACAGAGGGGGGTGGGCGGGAACG
>NZ_SUEO01000319.1 GCF_004962925.1 Mesorhizobium sp.
CAGGGAAAAAAAGCACAAAAAGGCCGCGAGAGTGCCCGGCACCGCGCTCGTCATCGATAAAAATTACCCGTTCTTGCGCTAAAGTCCGATTGTTGTCAGATCGGCGCGAAGTCAAGGTGCCCATCATGAGCTTAGCTGACCAGCAAAATTTATCAAACCCTGAAAGTGGACTTCTCGCGTCTGCTTTAGTGCCATGCCTTGTCGCCGGAACGGCAACTGGGCGGATTTCGGTATTCGGGTCCGAGAGCGTCCTGTCCCTCATGCCGGAGAAAGTCCTCCAATGACCAAAATGCTGGGCAGCGTCACCGGCGTCGACGAGGCGGAGATCGCGCTCTCAGGCCGCGTCGACATCATAGACCTGAAGGATCCGAAAGCTGGGGCCCTTGGGGCGGTAGCCACCGAAATCATTGGCCAGGTCACCTCGTTCATCGCCGGCCGGGCGCCGGTCAGCGCGGTCTGCGGCGATCTGCCGATGGAACCCGAAACGATCCGCGCCAAGGCCGAAGAGATCGCGGCGACCGGCGTCGATTACGTCAAGATAGGCTTTTTTCCGTCGGCAAATGCCGCCGCTTGTGCGGAAGCGCTCGCGCCGCTCGCCGCGCGAACGAAGCTGATCGCCGTGCTTTTCGCCGATCTGGCGCCGGATTTCGAGCTTTTGCCGGTGTTTGCCAAACATCGCTTCCATGGCGCCATGGTCGACACTGCGAACAAGGCTAACGGGCGGCTGCTCGACCATCTGCCGCCCGAGCGTATCCCGGGGTTCATCGATCGAGCCAAATCGCTTGGTCTGATGGTTGGACTGAGCGGATCGCTGGAAGCCCCCGACATTCCGCGCCTGTTGCCCTTCGCTCCCGATTTTCTCGGTTTTCGCGGGGCGCTGTGCGGTCACTCCGGCCGCACGGGTTCGATCAGCGCCGAGGCGGTTTCGCAGATCCGCGAATTGGTCCCGGAAGAATCCCGAGCCGGCGGGCCGTCGAGCGTCGACTACCGCCTACTGGCGGCGAGGGGCTATTCGCCGGGCACCGACCCGACATTGGGCACGGACAAGATATTCGTGCGGGACTTTGTCCTGCCGGTCCAGATCGGCGCTTACAGCTTCGAGCACGGCCACACACAGAAGGTGCGTTTCGACGTGACCGCCGACGTGCTGCAAGTCACCGACCATCCCGAAGACATGCGCCATGTGTTCTCCTACGACATCATCATGGACGGCATTCGCACCATTGTCGCGCGGGGCCACATCCAGCTTAGCGAGGCGTTGGCCGAGCAGGTGGCGACGTACATTCTGGAGAACCCGCGTGTCGTGCGCGTCACGGTAAGGGTGGAAAAACTCGAACTCGGCGCAGGCGGCGTCGGCGTCGAGATCGAACGCAAGCGCCAAGCGGCAGGCCGCGGCGTTGCCTCCGGCCCTGCCGGCCGAAAAGACCAAAGCGCTGTTTCCCAGCCGCGACAGGAAAGGCCTGAGGTCATCAGGCCAACCATTGTCAAGCTCGGCGGCAGCACGGCCCGTGCGGCGGAAATGGAGAACTGGATCGCGGCGCTGGCAAGCTCCAGGCTGCCGATCGTGATCGTGCCCGGCGGCGGGCAGTTTGCCGACCAGGTGCGAGAGAGCCAGATTTACATGGATTTTTCCGATATCGCTGCCCATGCCATGGCGATCCTCGCCATGGAGCAGTTCGGCCAAATCATCCTCGACCGGCATGAAAGGCTGACGCCGGCACGGTCGCTGGAGGAAATGCTGCAAGCGTTGGACGCGGGAAAGGTCCCGGTGTGGCTACCATCGTCATTGGCGCTGCCGGCGCCGGACATTCCGGCTTCCTGGGACATGACTTCCGATTCCCTTGCCGCCTGGCTTGCCGGCAAGCTCGGCGCGAAGGCGCTGCTGCTGATCAAGCAGACCGGCGCGTTCTTCGGCAGCGACACGATCGACAGCCTGGCAGTCAGAGGCATCGTCGATGCCGGCTTTGCCGCCATGCTGCCCGACGGCGTCGATTTCCATCTCGCCGGTCCGAAAGATGCTGCCGAGGCCGGGGCGCTGCTCGCGGCGGGCAATCTGCCCGGCATCGCGATCGCGCCCCCGATCCGGCCGGCAAGAAAAGCAGGGTAGGCGATGGCGAAGCTGCATACGCCGCGCTGGGCATGGGTTTTGACCGGTTCCGGTCATTTTTTTACGGAGAGCTTCGCACTTATTCACCAACTCGAGCATTGCGATGTCTTCGTGTCGAAAGCCGCCAACGAAGTGCTGCGCATGTACAAGCTCAAGCTCGATTTCCCGGAGACGACGCGCGTTCTGCACGACAAGACGGCGAGCGCGATCCCGGTCGGCGAATTTTATCACGGCGTCTATCACACGGTCGTGGTGGCGCCGGCCAGTTCCAACACCGTCGCCAAATGCGTGCACGGCATTTCCGACACGCTCGCCACCAATGTCTTTGCCCAGGCGGGAAAATGCCGGGTGCCGGCCATCGTCTTTGCTTGCGATACGGCGCCGGAACTCGAAACCATGGCGCCGCATGGGCTGGTCAAGGTCTATCCGCGCAGGATCGACCTGGAGAATACCAACCAGCTGAAGAGCTTCGATCGAACCGAGGTGGTCGAGTCGCTCGCCGAACTCGAAGCCTCGGTCAGACGGCGCCACGCCGAACTCGCAAGCCATGGCTGAGCGGCTGGCCTTTCTTACCGGTCATTTGGCCAAGGTCCGGCTGGAGAGGCTGCTGGCCGGACTGGGCGAAACCGAATTTGCCTGGGAGATCATCGACATCGGCGTCAAGGTCGCGGCGCTGATGAGCGAAGACATCATCAAGCGGCGGCTCAGCCTGACAGGCGGCACTGACCGCGTCATCCTGCCCGGCCGCTATCGCGGGGACATCGAGCATCTGTCGAAGCATTTCGGCGTGCCCTTCGTACGTGGTCCCGACGAAATCGCCGATCTGCCGGGCTTTCTCGGCCGGGCGGGCGAGCCGCCCGACCTTTCGCGTCACGATATGCGCATTTTCGCCGAAATCGTCGATGCGCCGATGCTGTCGGTCGAGGCGCTGGTGGTGAGGGCACGGACGCTGGCTGCGGCCGGCGCCGACGTCATCGATCTCGGCTGCCTGCCGGAAACGCCGTTTCCATTGCTGGAAGAGGCCGTGCGCGAGCTGAAGGCGCAGGGATTTCGGGTCAGTGTCGATTCCGCCAGCACCGACGAACTGTCGATCGGCGCACGCGCCGGTGCGGACTATCTTCTCAGCCTCGATGAGAACACGCTGCCGCTGGCCTTCGATTACAAGGCTATGCCTGTGCTGATCCCGTCCACGCCGGGCGACCTGGATTCGCTCGGCCGGGCCATCGAAGCGGCGCAAAAGGCCGGCGTCGCCTTCATCGCCGACCCTGTGCTCGACCCGATCCATTTCGGCTTTGCCGTCTCACTCGGGCGCTTCATCGAGGCGCGCCGCCGCTGGCCGGAGGTCGAATTGCTGATGGGCACCGGCAATCTCACCGAATTGACCGACGCCGACAGTTCCGGCGTTACCGCCGTTCTGGCCGGGCTCTGCTCGGAACTTCAGATCCGAAACGTGCTTGCCGTGCATGTTAGCCCGCACACGCTGCGAACGATCGAGGAGCACGATATTGCCCGCCGTATCCTGTTTGCCGCGAGGAACGACGGAGCGCTGCCGCGGAGTTACCATCCAGGGCTCCTGCAGATTCACGATCGCAAGCCGTTCACGGCCTCGACCGGGGATATCGATGCATTGGCAGCCGAGGTGCGCGACGCCAATTTCCGCATCATGACCGCCGAGGACGGCATCCATGTCTTCAACGGCAAGGGGCATGCGGTTGCCACGGATGCGTTTGAACTCTTCACCGGGCTTGGCGTTGAGGCTGATGGCGCGCACGCATTCTATCTCGGCGCGGAACTGATGAAGGCCGAGATCGCGTGGCGCCTCGGCAAGCGCTATGTGCAGGACGAGCCGCTCGCATGGGGCGTTGCCGTGCCGGCTCCCGAAACCGACCGCACCCGTCTTGCGGAAGCGGGCCACACGCTTCGCGCGAAGAAAGAGCGCTAAATCATGCCCTACATCAGTGAATCGATCATCACCACCGTCAACAGGGCGGGAGACGTCCACATCGCGCCGATCGGCATCATCGCCGAGAAGGACGGCTGGGTCATCGCGCCGTTCCGCCCATCGGTGACGCTCGACAATCTGGCCGAAGTGCCGTTCGCCATCGCCAATTACACCGACGACGTGCGTATCTTTGCCGGCTGCCTGACCGGCCGCAAGGATTGGCCGACGGTTGCGGTTGACGGATTTCCGGTGCCGCGGCTCGCAGCGGCGCTCGCGCATTCGGTGCTCGAAGTCGAAAGTGTCGATGACGACGGTATGCGACCTCGCCATTTCTGCCGCGTGGTGCAGGAGGAAACGCATGCGCCGTTCACCGGGTTCAACCGCGCCAAGGCGGCGGTGCTGGAACTGGCCATATTGGTCAGCCGGCTCGGCATGCTGCCGCGCGACAAGATCGAGGCGGAAATCGCCTACCTTTCGATCGCCATCGAAAAGACCGCGGGCGAGGGCGAAAAGGAAGCCTGGGACTGGCTGATGCAACGTGTCGACGATCACCTGTCGGTCAAGGAGTCCCACGGCGACGAGGTGCGGAGTTGAACCAGAGCACCTACAATTGAGATCCCGCCAACAGCGCCACCGCTGACGCAGGCGCCACGCTGCTCGCTTCGCCGCGAACGGCGTCATTTGCGGGGATGATCTCGGCAAAATCGACGAAGCGGCGTTCCATGCGTTCGGCCAGCCGTCTGATCTGCCAGCGGCCGGTTCCGGCGCCGACGATCGGCACATCCCTAGCGAGGGGCCCGGCAACCAGCGATGCCGCGTCGTGGATCTTGCGCAACTGCTGCTCGCTGAACCAGCGGGCGATTTCACGCCATTCCGGCGGCGTCAGGTCGGCGGCGTCGCGGCCGATCATGCGCGCCAGCCGCGCGGTCGAACCGTCGACCGTCTTTTCCTTGCCGTCGGCGGTGGCGTGCCTGTCGTCAT
>NZ_SUEO01000031.1 GCF_004962925.1 Mesorhizobium sp.
CTCGGCACTTGAGGGCCCGGCGGCTGAGGACACCGAGCCAATGGCAACAGCGCCGGCCGCCACGCCGGCGGCGGCCCAGGACATGACCGGCACGGTTGCGCCCGCAGATGCTTCGATAGCGGCAGCCACTGCCAAGATCGACATCCCGACCGATGCCGGTCCGGCTGCATTGCGTGACGCGGCGACTGGCGGCGACGCCAAGGCGTTGTTCGAAATCGGCTCGCGCTACGCCGAATCGCGCGGCGCCAAGCAAGACATGGCAGCGGCGGCCAAATGGTACGAGAAGGCCGCAGAGCTCGGCTTCGCACCGGCGGAATACCGCATCGGGAATTTCTATGAGAAGGGCATCGGCGTCGCGCGCGACGTCAAGAAGGCGAAGACCTGGTACCAACTCGCCGCGGAGCAAGGCAACGCCAGCGCCATGCACAATCTCGCCGTGCTCTTTGCCATGGCGGCGGACGGCGTGACCGACAATGAGTCGGCCGCGCACTGGTTCCAGGCTGCCGCCGATCTCGGCGTCAAGGACAGCCAGTTCAATCTCGGCATCCTGGCGGCGAAGGGCGTCGGCATGAAGCAGAATCTCGAGGAATCCTACAAATGGTTCGCGCTCGTCGCCAAGACCGGCGACAAGGATGCGGCGGCAAAGCGCGACGAAATTGCCAAGGCGCTCAGGCCCGAGCAGCTCGAACGCGCACGCGCCGTCACCGAACTGTGGAAGGCGAAACCGCTGGATCCGGCGGCCAATTCGGCCGACATTCCTGAATCGTGGCAGGACGGCACGCCGCAGACGACCGCCAGCGTCGACATGAAGAAGGCCGTTCAGAACATCCAGCGCATTCTCAACAAGAACGGCTATGAAGCCGGCAACCCCGATGGCTTGATGGGCCTGAAGACCAAGAACGCCATCATGGCTTTCCAGACCGACAACGACATGACGGCGACCGGTACGGTCGACGAAAAGCTGGTCAAGGCGCTGCTTGCGCGCAAATAACGGCAGATGCGTCGTTTACACGATGCCTTTGCCACACATTTGCCTGTTAACTGATTGAGTTGTTTTTTGTTTCGGCTGTACAGCGGGGTTTGACTTCGCCGTCCTGCCGGCGCAAGAACAATTTAGCTTTTTGGCGCAAAAATGCCCGCAACGGTTGCATTCGCCGACAGGCAAACTGATCGAGACTGACGGGTGGGCATCTATCTCCCGATCGCGGAAATTTCCGTCAACGTCTTCGTGCTGCTTGCCATGGGCGCGGCGGTAGGCTTCCTATCGGGCATGTTCGGAGTGGGCGGCGGCTTCCTCATCACGCCGCTGCTGATCTTCTACAACATACCGCCGGCGATCGCGGTCGCCACCGGCGCCAACCAGGTCATCGCCTCTTCCTTCTCCGGTGCATTGTCGCATGTGAAGCGCGGCACGCTCGATTTCAAGCTCGGCGGAGTGCTTTTGGCAGGCGGTATCGTCGGCTCAACCGGCGGCATCTTTGTCTTTGGCTTCTTGCGCCGGCTCGGCCAGCTCGACCTGTTCATCTCGCTGCTCTACGTCGTGCTGCTTGGCACCGTCGGCGGGCTGATGCTGGTCGAGAGCGTCAATGCGCTGCGCGCCACCCGCAGTGGTGCCGCGCCGGTGCTGAAGAAATCCGGCCAGCACAACTGGATCCACCGCTTGCCGCTGAAGATGCGATTCAGGGCCTCGAAGCTTTTCGTCAGCGTCATCCCGGTGCTCGGCCTCGGCGCCGGTATCGGCTTCCTGTCGTCGATCATGGGCGTCGGCGGCGGCTTCATCATGGTGCCGGCGCTGATCTATCTCTTGAAAGTGCCGACCAACGTCGTCATCGGCACCTCGCTGTTCCAGATCATCTTCACCTCGGCCTACACCACACTGGTCCATGCCACCACCAACCAGACAGTCGACGTCATGCTCGCCTTCCTGTTGATGGCGGGCGGCGTCGCCGGCGCGCAATATGGCGCCAAGGCTGGCCAAAGGCTGCGTGGCGAGCAGCTCAGGGCGCTGCTGGCACTGCTGGTGCTGGCGGTCGCCATCCGGCTCGCCATCGATCTGTTCGTGACGCCGCCCAACCTCTATTCCCTGTCCGGCGTGGGTCTGACCTGATGGCGGGCTTGAGGGCGTTCTTGGCCGTTGCCTCGCTGTCGCTGTTCGCCGCCGTGTCACCGGGAAAAGCGCAGACCCCGACTACCGAAAACATCCAGATCGGCCTGTCCACCGATCATGTCTCGATCACCGCCGGCTTTTCCGGTGCCGACCTCACCATCTTCGGATCATTGGAAAATGCCGACCCGCTTGTCGCGCGCCAGGGTCGCTACGACATCATCGTCGTGCTGGAAGGTCCGGCCCGGCCGGTCGTCGTGCGCCGCAAGGACCGGGTGCTCGGCATCTGGGTCAATCTGGAGTCCGAGACCTTCGAGAATGTGCCGGTGTCCTATTCGGTGGCGACGACGCGCCCGCTGCAGGACGTCACCGACCCCAACAGCTACAAGCAACTGTCGCTCGGCGCCGCCAACCTCTACATGCAGCCGGCCGACGACGGCGACAGCCCGGCGACGATCGAGGAATTCACCGCGGCGCTGCGCGAGCGCAAAACGGCGACCGGCCTCTACAGCGAGAATGTCGGCGGCGTGCAGTTCCTGTCGCAGAACCTGTTCCGCGCCACCGTGAGACTCGCTCCCAATGTCCCGGTCGGCACCCACAAGGCACGCGCGTTCCTGTTCAAGAGCGGCCTGTTCATCAAGGAAAGCTCCGCCCAGCTCGAAATCCGCAAATCCGGTTTCGAACAGTCGATCTTCCGCGTCGCCCACGATTATTCTTTCCTTTACGGCATCTTCGCCGTGTCGCTGGCCATGCTGACAGGCTGGCTCGGAAGGCTCGTCTTCCGGAAGGATTAGATCCTTTCCAAAAAGGTGGTTCCCCTTTTTGCGTTCGTGGGTTAGACCGCGACCCCCGGCCCGGCCGGACACGAGCTGTCGCTCCCCCAAATCAAAATACAGGACTTTGCGATGCGACCAGCATTCGGCGGTATCGATTTCGGCACGTCAAATTCCACCGTTGGTGTTGTCCGCAACGGGCGGCCGCGCCTTGTGGCGCTGGAGGACGGCCAAGTCACGCTGCCCAGCGCGGTGTTCTTCAACTTCGAAGACAACCGTACCTATTTCGGGCGCAGCGCCATCGGCAATTATACCGACAGCATCGAAGGTCGCCTGATGCGCTCGCTGAAGAGCGTGCTCGGCAGTTCGCTTGTCCATGAAAAGACGCGCATCAAGGCACGGTCGATCGCCTTTACCGAGATCATCGGTCTGTTCGTCGGCCATCTCAGGAAAAGGCTGGAAGAGGACGCCGGCGACCTGGTCGAGAGCGTGGTGCTTGGCCGGCCGGTGCAGTTCGTCGACGATGATGCCGAGGCCGATGCCAAGGCTGAAGGTGAACTCGAAAACGCGGCGCGCGCCCAGGGCTTCAAGCATATAGCCTTTCAGTTCGAGCCGATCGCGGCGGCGCTCGACTACGAGCAGAAGGTCACGCGGGAGGAACTGGCGCTGATCGTCGACATGGGCGGCGGCACATCCGACTTCTCGATCGTGCGGGTCTCGCCGCAGCGCGCCCGCTCTCTCGATCGAAAGGACGACATTCTGGCGAGCCGAGGCATCCACATCGGCGGCACCGACTTCGACCGGCTGCTGAGCATCGCCCATGTGATGCCGCAGCTCGGCTATCTCTCGCCGACCAAGGACGGCAAGCGCAACTTGCCGGCCAGCTATTTCATCGATCTGGCGACATGGCAGCGCATCAATCTGGTCTACACCGCCCGGGCGATGACGCATCTGCGCCAGATACGCTACGAGGCGGAACGCGCCGACCTGGTCGACCGTTTCATCCATATCGTCGAGCATCGTTACGGGCACGCACTGGCCGCTTTGGTTGAAAAAGCCAAGATCGAGCTGACGGAGCAACTTTCCGGCGATGTCGTGGTCGCGTTGCCCGGAGCGAAGTTCGCGGCAGAAATTTCGCGCGCCGGGCTTGAGGCCACGATCGCCAGGGACATCGAGCGGGTTGCCGCGACGGTCGGTGAGACGATCCGTGACGCGCAGGTGAAACCGTCCGACATCACCGCGGTGTTCCTGACCGGCGGATCGACCGCCATCCCGCTGGCAAAGCAACAGATACTAGCCTTGGTGCCGCAGGCGTCCGTCATCGAAGGCGACATGTTCGGCTCGGTCGGGCTTGGGCTGGCGCTCGACGCGCAGCGGAAATTCGGCTGATCCAGCCTACCCCTGGACGGGCTCGCCGGCCTTCGTACCGAGATGCGCTTTGAGCGCCATCTGGGCCAGGCTTGCCTGCCGGTCGCGGTGGGTGATCATGGCGAAATCGCGCTTCGGCAGATCGATCGACACGGACCGCAAGCTGCCTTCGGCGACCGCGCGCGCGACGACGAGCTCCGAAATGATGGTGGCGCCGGCGCCGGCCTCGACCGCTTGGCGGACCGCCTCGTTGCTCGGCAGCACCAGGAATATCCTGAGGTTCGCGAACGAAATCCCCTCGCGGCGGGCAAGATCTTCCAGCACCTCGCGGGTGCCCGACCCGCATTCCCTGATGATCCACCGGAGCTCCCTGATATCGGGATGCCCTTGCGAGACTTCAGCGATCTCGGGATGAGAGTGCGCCACGACCAGCATCAGGCGATCCACATCGACCTTGGCGCGCCGCAAAATGTCTGAATCAGTGCGCCCCTCGACCAGGCCAAAATCCGCCGTGCCGTCCAGGACATTGTTCTCGACCTGTCTGGTGTTGCCGATGGTCACGCTCAGCCTGACGGCGGGATAGGCCTCGTGGAAGGAGGCCAGCCGGCGCGGCAGCCAGTAGCTGGCGATGGTTTGGCTGGCGGCGATCGAAAGACTGCCGGTAATCGTCTGCGATACATGCTCCAGCACATTGTGAGCGGCAGCCGCCCGTTCGAGCACGGCCTTGGCTTCGGGCAGGAACCTGCGCCCGGTCTGCGCAAGCTCGATGT
The DNA here is from genome assembly GCF_004962925.1 of Mesorhizobium sp. Classification (GTDB taxonomy): domain Bacteria; phylum Pseudomonadota; class Alphaproteobacteria; order Rhizobiales; family Rhizobiaceae; genus Mesorhizobium. The sequence continues at coordinate 5,016 of NZ_SUEO01000031.1, forward strand.
TGCGGCCGACCCGGTTGAACAGCTGGACGCCGTGCTGCTGTTCGAGCGAGCGGATGGCGGCCGACGCCGCCGACTGGGAAATGCCCAGCAGCTCGGCCGCCTTGGTCATATGCCCTCGTTCGGCGACGGCAACGAAGATCCGCAATTGGTCCAGCGTCATAAGGAGATTAAGAAACAAATTCGATTGGAATTACAAGAGCAACTTGTTAGACGGATCGGTCGTTTTGTTCTAAGTTTTTGGGCGAAATTGGAAAAATATCGCGGCTAACCCGCAAAGGGCAGAAAGTGGTCGGGCGATTCAAATCCCTGTTTGCCCATTGGACGCGCGGCCTCCGGCGGCGCCTCACCGGCGACGGCTATCATCCGGAAAAGCATTACATGCGCGGCCCCGGTCCGAAGACGCAAGCCAAATACTCGGACCGCAAAAGTAGATCATGACGAACGGACCGCCGCGCGGCGCCAATTCCGCACCGTCCCAACGGCCGCTTGCCGACACGCGTGCGCCCGACGAAGGCGATGGCGTCGACACTTCGCCTGACGTCTCCGACAGCATCGCCAAGACCACCTGCTATATGTGCGCCTGCCGCTGCGGCATCGACGTCCACATCAAGGACGGCAAGGTCCGCTACATCAACGGCAACAAGGACCATCCGGTTAATCGCGGCGTGCTGTGCGGCAAGGGCAGTGCCGGCATCATGCAGCACTACAGTCCAGCCCGGTTGAAGAAACCATTGCTGCGTACAGGTCCGCGCGGCTCGGGAGAATTCCGCGAAATCGAGTGGGAGGAAGCGTTCTCGATCGCGACGGAACGGCTTTCGAAAATCCGCCGGACCAATCCGAAGAAACTCGCCTTCTTCACCGGGCGGGACCAGTCGCAATCCTTGACCGGCTGGTGGGCGAGCCAGTTCGGTACGCCGAACTTCGCCGCCCATGGCGGCTTCTGCTCGGTCAATATGGCGGCCGGCGGCCTCTACACGATCGGCGGCTCGTTCTGGGAGTTCGGCGAGCCCGATTGGGACAACACCAAATATTTCATGCTGTTCGGCGTTGCCGAAGACCATGATTCCAATCCGATCAAGATCGGCCTCGGCAAGCTCAAGGCGCGCGGCGCCAAGGTGGTCTCGATCAATCCGTGCCGCACCGGCTACAACGCCATTGCCGATGACTGGATCGGCATCCGGCCCGGCACCGACGGCCTGTTCGTGTTTGCCCTCATCCACGAGTTGCTGAAGGCCGGCCGCGTCGATCTGGGTTATTTGCTGCGTTACACCAACGCCCATGTCCTCGTCATCCAGGAGCCGGGCGCGCCGGATGACGGGCTGTTCGCGCGCGACAGTGATGACAATCCGCTGGCCTGGGACAGGGTGGCGAAGATGCCTGTCAACGCCACCGATGCCGATGCAAAACCGGCGCTGACCGGCAATTTCACGATCGATGGTCGCCGCTGCGTGCCGGTCTTCCAGCTCATCGCCGATCGCTATCTGCAGGAGAACTATTCTCCAGATGCGGTTGCCGAACGCTGCGGCGTTTCAGGCGACACGATCCGGCGCATTGCTGCGGAGCTCGCTCATGTCGCTTTCGAGCAAGCGATCGAACTGCCGATAGCGTGGACCGACTGGGCCGGCCGCCGGCACGAGACGATCAAGGGCCGGCCGGTGTCGATGCATGCGATGCGCGGCATCTCGGCCCATTCGAACGGGTTTCACACCTGCCGGGCCATCCACCTGCTCCAGGTGCTTCTCGGCACCGTGGACGTGCCGGGCGGGTTTCGCTTCAAGCCGCCTTATCCCCGTTCGGCGCCGCCGGGGCCGAAGCCGGCGGGCAAGGACGTCAAGCCGATGACGCCGCTTGAAGGCATGCCGCTCGGCTTCGTCTGCGGACCGGACGATCTGCTGGTCGATGACGCCGGCACGCCTGTTCGCATCGACAAGGCCTATTCCTGGGACGCGCCGCTCGCCGCGCACGGCCTCATGCACACGGTCATCCGCAACGCCTGGGCCGGCGATCCCTACAAGATCGACACGCTGATGATGTACATGTCCAACATGGCCTGGAACTCGTCGATGAACACCGTCGAGACGATGGCGATGCTGACCGACAGCGACGAGGCCGGAAACTACAAGATCCCCTTCATCATTTATTCCGATGCCTATTATTCCGAGACCGTGCCGTTCGCCGATCTCGTGCTTCCCGACACCACCTATCTCGAAAGGCATGACTGCATCAGCCTGCTCGACCGGCCGATCAGCCATGCCGACGGCCCGGGCGATGCCATCCGCCATCCCGTCGTTGAGCCGGATCGTGATGTCAGGCCATTCCAGACGGTGCTGATCGAGCTCGGCGCGCGGCTCGGCCTACCCGGTTTCGTCGACGATGACGGATCGGCCAAATACCGCGACTATGCCGATTATATCGTCAACCATGAGCGCACGCCCGGAATCGGCCCGCTCGCCGGCTGGCGCGGCAAGGACGGAACCTTGACCGGCAAGGGCGAGGCCAATCCCGACCAGCTGCAGCGTTACATCGACAATGGCGGCTTCTGGCACCACGATTTTGCGGACGACCAGCGCTACTACAAGATGGCCAACCGCTCCTATCTCGACTTCGCCGAGAACATGGGCTTCATCCCGAAAGCCGAGCCGATCGTCTTCCAGCTCTATTCGGAACCGATTCAGCGGTTTCGCCTCGCCGCGCGCGGCCATGGGCGGATGCTGCCGCCGGAGGCGGAGCGCAGCCGCATCGAGACCTATATGGACCCGCTGCCGTTCTGGTATGCACCCTTCGAGGAAGCGGCTGTCGACACGCAGATCTATCCGCTGCATGCGCTGACGCAGCGGCCGATGCACATGTATCATTCCTGGGGCTCGCAGAACGCCTGGCTCAGGCAGATTACTAGCCAGAATCGGCTGTTCGTGCACAACCGGACCGCCGCCAGCCTCGGCCTTGTCGATGACGACTGGGTTTGGATCGAGAGCATCAACGGCAAGGTCAAGGGACAGATCAAGCTGGTCGACGGCGTCAACGCGGATACGGTGTGGACCTGGAACGCCATTGGCAAGCGGCGCGGCAGCTGGGGGCTGAAGGACGACGCCGCCGAGAGCAACCGCGGCTTCCTGCTCAATCATATCATCGGTGACCAGACCGGCAAGCGCTATTCGAACTCCGACCCGGTCACCGGTCAGGCGGCATGGTTCGACCTGCGCGTCCGCATCGTCAAATGCGCGGCTGAGGAAGCCGGCTTCACCGAGCCGCAGTTCGAGCGGTTCCGGCAACCGCCGCATTTCGAACCCCCGCCCGACAAGCTCACTTTCGGCGCCGAGTTCCGCCGGCAAAGAGAAGCCGCCAGACCATGACCTGTCTCCCCGCCCATACCGACAAGAAGCTCGGCCTGGTCATCGATCTCGACACCTGTGTCGGCTGTCAGGCTTGCGTCACCGCCTGCAAGGAATGGAACACCGGCGGCCACATGGCGCCGCTGACCGACATCGATCCTTATGGCGGCGACGCCGACGGGGTCTGGTTCAACCGCGTGCACAGCTACGAGCACATAACCGAGATGGGTGGGCGCACGGTCAATTTCCCACGCTCCTGCCTGCATTGCGACACACCGGCCTGCGTCACCGTCTGCCCGACCGGCGCCTCCTACAAACGAGCCTCGGACGGCATCGTGCTGGTCGACGAGGACAAATGCATCGGCTGCAAATTGTGCAGCTGGGCCTGCCCCTATGGCGCGCGCGAATTCGACACCGATGTCGGCGTGATGAAGAAATGCACGCTGTGCGTCGACCGCATCTATAACGACAATCTGGCTGAAGAAGACCGAGTGCCGGCCTGCGTAGCCGCCTGCCCAACCAGCGCGCGGCATTTCGGCGATCTCGGCGACCCGGCGTCGGCGGTCTCGCAACTGGTGGCCGAGCGCGGCGGCGTCGACCTAATGCCCGAACTCGGCTATCATCCGACCAACAAATATTTGCCGCCGCGCGCCCATACCACACGCGCCGCATCGGTGCCGGCGCCGGCGCTCGAACCGGTGCGGGCCGAAGGCGGTTTCCTTGGCTGGGTCGACCGCATGCTTTCGCACTGACCAGCAACCAGCCTCATGCATCCAGCCTTCTCCGTCGTCTTTTTCACCACCGCCACGGGCGCCGGTTACGGCCTGCTTGCGCTGCTTGGCGTGTTGGCGGGGCAAGGATTTGTCCCGCCTGACTTCTGGCTCGGCCTTGTCGGCATGGGGCTGGCGCTCGGCCTGATCTCGGCCGGCCTGCTGTCGTCGGCCGGCCATCTCGGCCGGCCCGAACGCGCCTGGCGCGCGTTTTCGCAGTGGCGCAGCTCATGGCTGTCGCGCGAAGGCGTCGCGTCGGTCGCGACCTTCGTGCCGGCGGGGCTGTTCGCCATCGGCTGGGTGGTCCTCGGCCGCACAAACGGCTGGGTGGCCGTCGCTGGGCTGCTGGCTGCCGTCGGCGCGTTCGTCACCGTCTGCACCACCGGCATGATCTATGCGTCGCTGAAGCCTATCGCCCAATGGCACAGCCGCTTCACCCTGCCCGGCTATCTCATCTTTTCGGCGATGAGCGGCAGCGTGCTGCTCAACGCGCTGCTGCAGGGTTTCGCCATCGGCTCGACCATCGCGCTGGCAGGTTGCGTGCTGCTGACCGTGCTCGGCTGGGGCTGGAAGCTGGCAACCTGGCGATACAATGACGGGCTGGAAATCCCGACCAATGCCAACACCGCGACCGGACTTGCCGGCGGCACGGTGCGGTCGCTGGAATGGCCGCATACCGAGGAGAATTACCTGCTCAAGGAGATGGGCTTTCGCATCGCGCGCAAGCACAAGGCGCGGCTGCGCCGGATCGCACAAGCACTGGCCTTCGTTTTTCCCGCCTTGCTGCTGCTTGCTGCGTTCGCCTTGCCGTGGCCCTATGCGGCGGTGCTGTCGGCGCTTGCCGCAATCGTCCAATTCGTCGGCATGCTGGTCGAGCGCTGGCTGTTCTTCGCCGAGGCGAAGCACACCGTCACCTTGTACTACGGCCGGTAGAGCCTATCCGGTCCCAACATAGCATCTTTTGTTAAGTGGCTGGACGGCAACGAATCCCAGTATTATCGTGATTCCTGACTCGAAGAATTATTGCAGTTTCGTAGTTTTCAGACCAAAGATTAGTGGATCAAATTATGAGCCCCACTACCTATCCCAATGCATTAACGCTTCTCGCACGGGGGGTTTGCGTTGCGTGGATTTTGGTTTTTGCCTCCCACAATTCCTTAGCAGGCGCAGCCGAAGCCGACGTCGCCTTTGAAGCGAAGAATTATGTGGAAGCATACAAGGAATGGGACGCGCTCGCCAAAAAGGGAGACGCTGCCGCGCAATTAAATCTTGGCTTTCTGTATTCTAGGGGATTTGGTGTGCCTCTGGATTATTCCAAAGCGGCCGAGTGGTGGGGCAAGGCGACAGCTCAACACATGGTAGAGGCTGAGTTGAACCTCGGTCTTTTGTATTCTTGGGGCAAGGGCGTCCGGCAAGACGATGCTAAAGCGGTGGAACTTTGGCGTAGCGCCGCTGTCAAAGGTTTGCCTGAGGCTCAGCAATATCTTGGATACATGTATTTCCTTGGCAAGGGAGTACCTCAAAGCGGTGCCGATGCCGTTTTTTGGTCAACCAAAGCAGCGGTACAAGGTGACATTGACGCGCAAGTTAACTTGGCTACTGCCTACCTAAACGGCGAGGCCGTCAACAAAAACTACAGGCTGGCTTTTTATTGGTATGAAAAGGCGGCGCAAAAAAATGATGGCAAAGCGCAGTTCAACCTGGGCGTGATGTACCTAAAAGGCGTTGGCGTTGAGGAGAATACCGAGCTTGCTATCCAGTGGCTAAAACGCTCCGCAGCGCAGGGATATGATGGTGCGGAAGAAGCTCTCAACCGCATACAGGCTGCATTTAAGAAAACTTGAATTCCACTAAGACTAAGCAATGACCTCAGCCCGGCCTCAACATCGCATGGGAAATGGCAAAGATGCGCTCGGCGCCGAGCATATAGGCCATCAGCGTTTCACGGCGGAACAGCCCGGCATAGGCGCGGTCGAGCACATTGAGCGAGCCGGTATAGGCGCCGAAGGCCGGCATGATCATGCGGTCGCCGTCGCCGGCAAAGCAGCGCCGCCGCACCGAGCGGCCTTGCTGCACGATGCGGGCGCAAGGATGCAGATGGCCGGCGACCTCGCCTTCCACTCTCACTGCCGAAGGTTCATGCCGGAACAGAAGAGAGCCTATGGCCAGCTCGCGCACTGTCTCGCCGGGCAAGTCGGCCGGCGCGTCCGGGTCGTGATTGCCGGCGACCCAGAACCAGTCGCGGCCGACCATCAGCCCTTCCAGCCGTTCACGGAAGCTTGAGTGCATGCGCGCCGCGCCGCCGCCATCATGAAAGCTGTCGCCCAGGCTGATGACGATCGCAGGCTGGTAATCGGCAATCACCGCCTGCAGCCGCAGCAGCGTTGCACCGGTATCATAAGGCGGGATCAACGTACCGCGCCGTGCCAGCGATGAACCCTTTTCCAGATGCAGGTCGGACACGGCCAAAAGCCGAAGCTCGGGGAAGTAGAGCACGCCGCGCCGATCGCAGATCGCGCGCTCGCCGGCGATGCCGATAAAATCGGCACCCGCCGGGGGTACAGGCATAGCCAGCGCGCGCGTCATTTCGTCCCCATGGCCTCCTCAACCAGCGTTGCCGCATCCATCAGCAGCGTATCATCGGCCTCGCCATGCACCGGCATCTTGCCAATCTCGAGCATGATCGGCACGGCGAGCGGCGAGATTTGTTCGAGGTTCTTATGTACGATTCGCCCCTGGATGCGCGAGAGCATCTCGGCAAGTCTGCTGACATCCAGCAGACCGGTGGCCGCATCGGCACGCGTCGCCTGCAACAGGATATGGTCGGGCTCATGGCTGCGCAGAACGTCGTAAATGAGATCGGTCGACACAGTGACCTGACGGCCGCTCTTCTCCTGGCCGGGGTGACGTTTTTCGATCAGCCCCGAGATCAGCGCGCAATTGCGGAAGGTGCGCTTCAACAGCCAGCTGCCGGCCAGCCAGGCTTCGAGGTCGTCGCCCAGCATGTCCTGGTCGAAAAGTTCGCTGAGCGAAGGTTTCTTCGCCCTGAACATCCTGCCCATATCGGCCAGCGACCATATGGCAAGTGCATAGTCGGTGGCGACGAAGCCGAGCGGCCTGGCTCCCGTCCTGTCGAGACGCCGGGTGAGCAGCATGCCGAGCGTCTGGTGCGCCAGCCTGCCCTCGAACGGATAGGCCACCAGATAGTGGCGGTTGCCGCGCGGAAAGGTCTCGATCAGCAGGTCGTCGCGTTTCGGCAGCACCGATTTGTCGGCCTGGAAGCGTAGCCAATCTGCGACCTGCTCCGGCAGCTTCTTCCATCGCAGCGGGTCGTCCAGCATGATGCGGACCTGTTCGGCGAGGTATGTCGAGAGCGGGAATTTGCCGCCGCCATAATAAGGCACCTTGGCGTCGATGCCGAGCGCATTGGAGACGAAGCACTCATTCTCGCGGATGCCTTCGAAGCGCAACACCTTGCCGGCAAACATGAAGGTATCGCCATGCGTCAGCGTTTCGAGGAAAGCCTCCTCGATCTTGCCGAGAACGCGGCCGCCGCGCGACGCGGATCCCTTGCTGCCGGCCTTGATATAACGGACGTTGAGCGCCGGCACCTCGATGATGGTGCCGACATTCAGCCGGTATTGCTGGGCAATACGAGGGTTGGACACGCGCCACAGCCCGTCCTTGGTCAGGCGGATGCGGGCGTAGCGCTCATAGTTCTTCAGCGCATAGCCGCCGGTGGCGACGAAATCGACGACACGGTCGAATGTCGGCCGATCGAGGCTGGCATAAGGTGCAGCTGTTCGTACCTCCTCGAACAGCGTATCGGCAAGGAACGGCGCGCCGCAGGCGCAACCCAGCACATGCTGCGCCAGCACGTCGAGCCCGCCATTGACCAGCGGCGGCGTGTCCTGGGCGCCGAGATAATTGGCGTCGAGCGCCGCCCGGCATTCCAGCACCTCGAAGCGGTTGGCGGGGATCAGGATCGCCTTCGACGGCTCATCCATGCGGTGATTGGCGCGACCGATACGCTGCGCCAGCCGGCTCGCACCCTTCGGCGCGCCGACATGCACAACCAGGTCGACATCGCCCCAGTCGATGCCGAGGTCGAGCGTTGAGGTGGCGACGATGGCACGCAAGGCATTCTCGCCCATGGCTTTCTCGACGCGCCGGCGCTGGGCGACATCGAGCGAGCCGTGATGCAGCGCGATCGGTAACGTGTCTTCGTTGACCCGCCACAACTCCTGGAACAGCAGCTCGGCCTGACTGCGTGTGTTGACGAACAGCAGGGTCGTCTTGTGTCGCTTGATCTCGCTATAAATCTCCGGCGTCGCGTAGCGGGCCGAATGTCCGGCCCAAGGAACACGCTCTTCCGAGTCAAGAATGGAGATCTCGGGCTTGGCGCCGCCGGTGACGACGATCAATTCGGCCATGCCGCCCGGTGGATTCTGACTGACCAGCCAGCGGCGCAATTCGTCGGGCTCGGCGACCGTTGCCGACAGGCCGATCGTCTGCAAGCCGGGAACAAAGGAGCGCAGCCGGGCCAGCCCGAGCGACAGGAGATGCCCGCGCTTCGACGTCACCAGCGAATGCAATTCGTCGAGCACGACGTAGTGCAGGTCCTCGAAGAAGCGCCTGGCGTCGGGTGCGGCAATCAGCAGCGCCAGTTGCTCGGGCGTGGTCAGGAGAATGTCGGGCGGCGCCAGCTTCTGACGCTGGCGCTTATGTGCGGGCGTGTCGCCGGTGCGCGTCTCGATGGTGACAGGCAGCCCGATCTCTTCGACCGGCTTGCCGAGATTGCGCTCGATGTCGACGGCCAGCGCCTTCAGTGGCGAGATGTAGAGCGTGTGGATGCCGCGACGCGCCTGCCCCGGCTTCTTTCTTGGCCGACCTGCCAGCTCGGTCAACGACGGCAGGAATCCGGCCAGCGTCTTGCCGGCGCCGGTCGGCGCGATCAGCAGCACCGACTGTCCGGCTTGGGCAGTCGCCAGCAATTCGATCTGATGGGCGCGCGGCGACCATCCTTTTTCCGCGAACCATCTGAGGAATGGCTCGGGCAAGTGCACGGCGGCATTCTGTTTGGCGAGACGCGGCTGCTCTGTCACGCGCCAGAGGTAGCGCGGCGGCGGGCAATCGCCAAGAAGAATCGGAACAAAAGGTGATCGAGCGTCTTCCTTCTCGCTTGAGAAGGGCCGCTCTCGCCCTAAGGCCGCCGGAATCCTGTCGGCCCGCCATAGAGGTAGCCGATGCGGGCGACGGCTTCTCTGAACTCTTCACGTGAGACCAGCATGGTGTGGCCGTTGGCGTGGACCATGGTCTCTGGGTCGGTCATAACAGCGACGTGGCCTTTCCAAAATACCAGGTCGCCGCGCCGCAACCCGGCAAAATCCGGGCCCGGGTCGAGCGGCTCACCGATGGTCGCCGCCTGCATGTCGGTGTCGCGCAGCACTCGCCTGCCGGCCATGTGCATTGCCAGTTGCACGAGACCGGAACAATCGATGCCGAAGCCGGAGGCGCCGCCCCACAGATAAGGCGTGCCGAGAAACGCCTCGGCAACCGCGACGTAGTCGGGGGCAGCCTCGGCAACGGGCCTGAGATGGCCAGATATGACCGCCTCGCCGGATGGCAGCAGCGCATAATGCGTGCCGCGTGTTTCAGCCGCGCCTGTCACTGTTACCGCCGATCCCATTGAGATCTGTCCGCTGACCGGGAACCGCAAATCCGGTCCCGGATAGAGGAAAGTGCGCGGCACCGAGACAACATGGGTAGGCGCATGGTCCCGACCGCCCAACACAGTGTCGGCGACATAGCCGACATAGCCGTCACGCTCGGCCTGGATCCAGGCCCAGCCCTCAACGTCCTCGAAGACGTGGACGTCGTCGCCGAACAGAAGCTGGGTATCGACGCCGGCATCCGGGCGCGGAGCCTTGCGGACATCGGCCACGGAGGCTGATATGCGCGCCGGCCGCCCGGCGACGAACCGATCGGCGGCGACCTCGCCTTTCAGCCTGGCATCGGCGAGATCGGAACGGAAGGCGTGAAGGCGGGCATCCCTGGCGGTCAAATCGGCAACTCGTTCAGAAGGGCGTTTCGGTCAGATGGGCAATTCCTGGGCTCTGGCGATGATAACATCGCCGAAGCGCTCGACAAAGAGAGCACCTTCTACAGTTCGCTTGACCAGCACGTTGCGCTTGTCGAGTTCGTCGCGATGGCGCGATACCAGCTTCAGCGCTCCCATCGTGTCGAGCGCACGGGTGATCACCGGCTTGGTGACATTGAGCCGGACGGCGAGTCCGCGCACCGTATGCGGCGGCGGATCGAGATAGATGGTGAACAGGATTGCCGTCTGCCGCATGGTAAGGTCGGGCGTGTCGTCGCGCACCTGCGACAGCATCACCTGCTGCCACAGTCGCAAGGCTTGGCTCGGGCGCATGGAAATCGACATTCGGCCAGAATGACGGCAAATTGTTTCGGTTCCGTTTCAGTCTCGAGAATTTCCCATCGCACCCTCAGGCGTAGCGTTTCGAGATGACCCTTTCCAGCGCGCGGATGCCTTGCGCCTCGCCGCCGGCTAGACCGTATGGTCGATCGGATGGACTCCAGGCGAAGATGTCGAAATGCGCCCAGCCGGCTGTCTTCTCGACGAAGCGCTTCAGGAACAGCGCTGCGGTGATCGAGCCGGCGAACCCGTCTGACGTGACGTTGTTGATGTCGGCGATCTTGGACGACAGCTTTGCCTCATAGGGCCGCCACAGCGGCATGCGCCATAGCGGATCCTCGACAGCGACGGAGGCCGCAGCAAGATCGGACGCCAGCGCTTCATCGCCGGTGTAGAAAGGCGGCAGGTCGGGGCCGAGCGCGACGCGAGCAGCCCCCGTTAAGGTCGCCATGTCGATCAGCAGCTGCGGCTCGTCGTCGTCGGCCAACGCCAAGGCATCCGCCAGCACCAGCCGTCCCTCGGCGTCGGTGTTGCCGATTTCCACGGTGATGCCTCTGCGGCTCACCAGCACGTCGCCGGGCCGGAAGGCGTTGCCGGCGATCGAATTCTCGACCGCCGGGATCAGCACACGCAGCCGGATTTTCAGGCCAGCGGCCATGATCATGGAGGCAAGGCCCAATACGTTGGCGGCGCCACCCATGTCCTTCTTCATCAAGAGCATGCCCGAGGACGGCTTGATATCGAGACCGCCCGTGTCGAAGCAGACGCCCTTGCCGACCAGCGTCACCTTGGGGGCGTTCTTCGGCCCCCAGTTCATGTCGATCAGGCGCGGCGCGCCGACCGATGCGCGGCCGACCGCATGGATCATCGGGAAATTCTTCTTGAGCAGATCGTCGCCCTTGGTCACCGACACTTCGGCCTTGTGCTTTTTGGCCAAGGTCCGAACAGCCGCCTCCAAATCGTCCGGCCCCATATCGCTGGTCGGCGTATTGACCAGATCGCGCGTCAGGAAAACGCCATCGGCGATACGACGAACATAAGCCGCTTCAGCGCCGGACGGCAGCGAAAAACGCAGCGCCTTGCCAGGCTTCTTGCCGTAGCGGGTGAAGACATAACCACTGAGAGCCAGCGCAATTGCCGCAAGTTCGGGCTCAGCCAGTGTGGAGGCGAAATGCCAGTCGCCCTCCGGCAAAGCTCGCGCTAGCGCGCCGAGGGCAAGCGCGCTTTCACCATCGCCGAGGCCGAACAAGGCTCCGGCCAGCACGCCGTTTTCGCCGGGCACGACCAGTGTCCTGCCCGCCTCACCGGCAAAGCCGTTGGCCCTGGCCCAGGCGAGCGTGGACGACGCAAGGCCAGCCGCATCCAGTCTATCCTTCGCCACCAGATGGACCGGCAGCGCGGCTTTCAGTTTTCTCTCGACGAGTTCGACTGGCATTCGATGGTCTCCGGCTTCCGAGTCGCATCTTAACTGTCCGTTAGGGTTAACAGAATATTTCTGCGGGAGGGAAGATGGCCACGTAATGGCCACGTCTATGAATGGAGGCCTGGTGCAGATGCCGACCAACCGTATGATGAACGCCACGGGAAAGCGGCTGATCACCACGGCGTTGATGATGGCGCTTGCGGCCAGCGTCGCCGGCTGCGGAACCAGCAAGTTGACGACCGGTTCCATCTCGCGCTCCAGCGGCAAACCGCTGGAAACCATGTCGGCCAGCGAGTTGCACAATGCGACAGCAGCGCTCGGTCAGTCCTACGCCAAAAACCCCAACGACAAGCGGATCGCGACGAATTACGCGGCGGCGCTGCAAATGGATGGCGACGCCGACCAGTCGCTCGCCGTAATGCGCAAGCTGGCGATCGCCCTGCCGAAGGACCGCGACGTGCTCGCCGCCTATGGCAAGGCGCTCGCCGCCAACGGCCAGTTCGAGCCGGCGCTCGATGCCGTGCGCCGCGCGCAGACGCCGGAATATCCGGACTGGAAGCTGGTGTCGGCGGAAGCCGCGATTCTCGACCAGCTTGGCCAGAGAGACGAGGCGCGCCAGGATTATCGCAAGGCGCTGGACCTCAAGCCGAACGAACCTTCGATCCTTTCAAATCTCGGCATGTCCTACGTGCTGGAAGGTGATCTGCGCACGGCCGAAACCTATATGCGTTCGGCCGCACAGCAGCCGAACGCCGACAGCCGCGTCCGCCAGAACCTGGCGTTGGTCGTCGGCCTGCAGGGCCGCTTCGACGAGGCCGAGAAGATCGCGTCCCAGGAACTCTCGGCCGAACAGGCGCAAGCGAACGTGGCCTACCTTCGCCAGATGCTCGCTCAGCAGAATGCCTGGAGCCAGCTCAAGGACCAGGACAAGGCCAAGCCTGCCACCAACTGACCGCGCCGGCTTTGCCGGCCAGTCCCTCAACTCATCGACATGCCGGAAATTCCAAAGCCGCGTTGCATCAGCACCGCGGCTTTGCGTGCATTGTCGCCTTGGCGAGGCTATTGGCTGCTGGATGTCGACGGCCCGCCGAAGATGCCGCGCTGGCTCACCTGGATGCCTGCAGGACCCAGAATGATGGCGAACAGCACCGGAAGGAAGAACAGGATCATCGGCACGGTGAGCTTCGGCGGCAAGGCCGCGGCCTTCTTCTCGGCGGCGTTCATGCGCATGTCGCGGCTTTCGCTGGCAAGCACGCGCAGCGCATGCGCCACCGGCGTGCCGTAGCGCTCAGCCTGGACCAGCGCCTGCGACACCGACTTGACCGATTCCAGGCCGGTGCGACTTGCAAGGTTCTCGTAAGCCTGCTTGCGTTCCTGCAAGTAGGAAAGTTCGGCATTGGTCAGGATGAACTCTTCGGCAAGCGCCACCGATTGCGCGCCGATCTCATCCGCGACCTTGCGAAACGCTGCCTCTACCGACATGCCTGATTCGACGCAAATCAGCATCAGATCGAGCGCGTCCGGCCACGCCATCTGGATCGACTGCTTGCGCTTGGTGGCGCGGTTGTTGACATAGAGCACCGGCGCGTAAAAACCCGCATAGGCGACGACGACGCAGACAAACAGTTTGATGAGAGGCGGCTGCTCCGGCAATCCTCCGAGCACGAACAGATACATCGCGGCCAGCGCAAAGCCGATAAAGGGCAGGACCAGACGGAAGAAAAGGAAACGCGTCAGCGGATTCTGTCCGCGAAAGCCAGCAACCTTGAGTTTCTGCAACGTGCCTTCATCGGCAAGGGCGCGCCTCAGGTCCATCCGGTCGACAATATTTCGCATGCCGATCGACTGTTGCTCGCGCAGGCCCTTGCGGCGGCGATCGGCCTCGACGGCAAGCCGCGCACGCTGCTTGGCGCGCAATTCGTCGCGCTCCAGCGCTACGGATTTCATGCGCGCCTTGAGCTGGTTTCCACCAAAGGCAGGCAGTAGCGTGAAGACGGTCGCAAACACCGCGATGCCGACCAGCAAGGCAATCAGGAATGTTGGGTCGGTAAGGGTTTTGACGACATTTTCGGTCATGCGCTCGAAATCCTAAACTTCGAAGTTCATCATCTTGCGCATCACCAGGATGCCTATCGACATCCAGACCGCCGAGCAACCTAGGATCAGATTGCCGGCGCTGGTGGTAAACAGAGGCATGATATAGTTCGGGCTTGTCAGGTAGACGAGAAAGGCGACGACGAAAGGCAACGCACCGATGATCACGGCGGACGCCTTCGCTTCCATGGACAGCGCCTGGACCTTGGCTTTCATTTTCTTGCGGTCGCGAAGCACGCGCGAAAGGTTGCCCAGCGCCTCGGAAAGATTGCCGCCGGCCTGGGACTGGATCTGGATGACGATACCGAAGAAGCTCGCCTCGGTGCACGGCATTGTCTCGGCCATGCGCAAGCTGGCGTCGGGGATCGACAGGCCCATTTGCTGCGAATCGACGATGCGGCGGAACTCGGTCTTGACCGGTTCGGGAGATTCGTTGGCGATCAGGCGGATGGCGTCGTTCAGCGGCAGGCCGGATTTGACCGCACGCACGATGATGTCGAGCGCGTTCGGAAATTCGTTGAGGAACGCCTTGACCCGGCGAGCGCGGCAAAACGAGACGAACCAGCGTGGCAGTCCGAGAGCGCCGACCAGCAGCGCACCTGGCAAGACAAGCAGCGGCGCGCCGATGAAATACGCAAGAAACGTAAGGACGGCGCCGCAAACGGCTGAGTAGAGATAGAAGCGCTCGAGCGAGACCTTCATGCCCGCCTGACGGATCTGGGCCTTCAGTGGCGGCTTCTTGACGATGCTCTGGTTGGTTTTCTGCTTCTGCTCGAGATCCTTCAGCGAATCCTGGACCGATTTGCGGCGCTTGGCCGCTTCCGCCACGCGATCGCGCGAGGCCTTGACCACGTCACGATCCGTCTCGGCGGTCTTGATCGTTTCAAGCCGCCTGCCGACTTGCTTCTCGGTGCTGATCCGGTTGAACAGAAAAGCATAGGCGACCGCGCCGGCGCTGAAGCCGGCGAGCACGATGAATGCCAATACGGTGCCGTCAATTCCGAACATCGATCCCGGCCCCTACGCCTCCGAATGCTTCAGTCAGCGCGTTTCTCCATCGCCTCGAGCGCATTGGCGAGGCGCTGTTCCTCGCCGTAGTAGCGGGCGCGCTCCCAGAAATGCGGACGACCGATGCCTGTCGACACGTGCTCGCCCAGCAGCCTGCCGTTCGCGTCCTCGCCTTTGATGTTGTAGAGGACGATGTCCTGCGTGATGATGACATCGCCCTCCATTCCGATCACCTCGGTGATGTGGGTGATACGCCGCGATCCGTCGCGCAGGCGTGCGGCTTGGATGATCACGTCCACGGAACCGACCACGATTTCGCGCACGGTTTTCTGCGGCAGCGTGTAGCCGCCCATCGCGATCATCGATTCGATACGGTTCAGGCATTCGCGCGGGCTGTTCGAGTGGATCGTGCCCATCGAGCCGTCATGACCGGTGTTCATCGCCTGCAGAAGATCGAACACTTCAGGTCCGCGCACTTCGCCGACGATGATGCGCTCGGGCCGCATGCGCAGGCAGTTCTTGACCAGGTCGCGCATGGTCACCTCGCCCTCGCCCTCGAGGTTGGGCGGGCGGGTTTCCAGACGCACGACATGCGGCTGCTGCAATTGCAGCTCGGCCGAGTCCTCGCAGGTGATGACGCGTTCCTCGCGGTCGATATAGTTGGTCAGGCAGTTGAGCAGCGTCGTCTTGCCCGAGCCGGTGCCGCCCGAAATGACGATGTTGCAGCGAACGCGGCCGATGATCTTGAGAATCTCGGCGCCATGCGGCGAAATGGCACCGAACTTGACCAGCTGATCGAGCGTCAGCTTGTCCTTTTTGAACTTGCGGATGGTGAGCGCGGTGCCGTCGATGGCGAGCGGCGGCGCGATGACGTTGACGCGGGAACCATCGGGAAGGCGTGCGTCGCAGATCGGGCTCGATTCATCGACGCGGCGGCCAACCTGGCTGACGATGCGCTGACAGATGTTGAGAAGCTGCTGGTTATCGCGGAAACGAATTCCGGTCTGCTCGACCTTCCCGTTGACCTCGATGTAGACGTCCTTGGAACCGTTGACCATGATATCGGCGATGTCGTCGCGGGCGAGCAATGGCTCCAGAGGCCCGTAACCCAGGACGTCATTGCAGATGTCGTCGAGCAGTTCTTCCTGTTCGGCGATCGACATCGCAAAATTCTTGATCGCGATGATGTCGTTGACGATGTCGCGGATTTCTTCGCGCGCGCTTTCGGGGTCGAGCTTGGCGAGCTGCGACAGGTCGATCGTGTCGATGAGCGCGGCGAAGACCTGGCTCTTGGTGTCGTAGTAGGCTTCGCTCTTTTCGCGCTGGATCCTTTTCGGCTCCGGTGCCAGTGGCGGCGCCTCGACAGCGCGGCGCGCGAGCGGGGCCGCAGACGTGCCAAGCAGTGGCGGCGCGGGTTTGGCAAGAACCGACGTTTCCGCAGGGTTTGCCGCCGCCGGCGCGGCAGGCGCAGGTGCCGGCTGACGGAATTCCGGGGTGAACCGGCTGCCGTCGTCGCTACCTCTTTTACCAAACATGATCGACTACCAATTCCGCTACGAAAGCATCACTTCTTGCTGCGCGAGAGCTTGCCAAGGAGATTGCCCAGGCCTGCTTTCTTTCTCACCTTGATTTCGCTGCGCCCGGTCAGCACATGCGCAATCTCGTTGACCATACCGACGACCTGGTTCTTGGCATCCATTTCACCGAGCATGCGCCCATTATTGGCGGCATTTCCGAACAGCAGCGGCTCGAAAGGAATCACCGACATCGGCGACAGGCCGAGCGAGTCGGCGAAGTCGGATGACGCAATCTCCGGGCGCTTTGGCACGCCTGCCTGATTGATGATCAGCTTGGGCGGCGGATCATTCGGGCGAAGCCGTTTGAACATGTCGACGAGATTCTTGGTGTTGCGCAGATTGGCCAGCTCCGGCGTCGCTGTGATCACGATCTCGTCGGCCTTGACCAGCGTGTTCTTGGTCCAGCCTGTCCAGATGTGCGGGACATCGAGCACCAGAAGCGGCACACTGCGCTGGGCCGTGTCGATAAGCTGCATGAAGGCGTCGGGATCGAAATCGTAGACCCGGTCGAGCGTTGAAGGCGCTGCAAGCAGCGACAGGTGCTCGGCGCACTGGGCAAGCAGCCGGTCGAGGTAGACCTCGTCGACGCGCTCCGGTGAGAAGACGGCCTCGGCAATGCCTTGCGCCGGATCCTGATCGAAATTGATGTTGGCCGTTCCGAAAGCCAGGTCAAGATCGGCGACGACCACTTCCGATTTGAACAGGGACGACATCGCCCAGGCCACATTGTGGGCAATGGTCGAGGACCCGACGCCGCCCTTGGCGCCGATGAAGGCGATCGAGCGGCCGATCGGCTCGGCCTCCGGATCAACGAAAATCGACGATATCACGCTGACGATGTCGGCCATCGACACCGGCGCGATGACATATTCGGAAATGCCGGAGCGGATGAGCTCGCGGTAAAGGCCGACATCATTGTAGTGGCCGATGACCACGACCTTGGAGGTCGGATCGCAATATTCGGAGAGCTGCGTGAGTTGCTCGAGCAATTGCGTCGGCTCGCTGCGCGATTCCAGCAGGATCAGGTTCGGTGTCGGCGCCGATTGGTAGAATTCGATGGCGGTGGCGATGCCGCCCATATGGACCTTCAGATGGGCCTTCGCCATGCGGCGATCCTCGCCGGCGCGCTCGACCGGATTGGCAACGCCTTCGGTCTCGCAAAATGCCTGGATCGAAATGCGCGGAATCGGCCGCAACGCCTGCATGGCGGCGATATCCTGCTGCGAGGTTTCGCCGCCGTCCAGCCCTGCGTCGTAAGCAAGATTGCTCATTGTCAGTTCTTTCCGTGACCTGCGCGGCTCAAGCTCAATATTCCACTTCGGAATTGCCGAGGAACTCGTCCGAAATGCCTCTTTGGCGGTAGACGTCGATCACCTCGCCGCGATTTTCCGCATCGATATCGGATTGCTTGCGCGGCCCGATCAGATCGGCCGGGTTGGCCATCTGGGCGGCAAGATTATTCTGATAAGAGCAGCCGAAATCGGCGTAGTGCTTGTTTTCCGACGTCTCCAGCAGATCTTCAGGCCAGCGCCCGCATCTATCGGTCTGGGCCTTCACCGAGACATAGGCGACGCGGATCGGCGCGGACGCTTCGGCCGATAGCGACTGGTAGGCGGTCACGACGATCCGGTTGCGGCTGATGCCGCTTGCGATCGCAAGCCGGGCGAAATCGCGACCGGCTGCAGTCGCGGCGATCTCGTTGGCCGAACCGCTCGGGATCGAGATCGTCAGCGCCGGAGCGGCACTCTTGTCGTAGCCGTCCAGGAAACCCAGAAGCGTTGCGCGTTGAGAACCGGTCATCCCGCGATCGCCGGCGCCGACCGGAAGGTCGATCTTCTGGATCTTCTCAGCGATCACGATCGGATGCGTGGTGCGATAGTCGTCCGGAACAGCACCAACCGTGATGCTGTCCCGCTTGGCGCAGCCCGCCAGCAATGCCGCGACCGCGATCGCGAGGACCGGAATGGCCGGCCGGTAGATCCGCGAACGGCCGGGCCGCATCGCTGCGATGATCGTCCTTGGCTTCGATGCTGACTGAGACATGTCCGCTTCCCCGGTTACTTGTAGATGAAGCCGACAACGCCGTGGTAACGGCCGTTGGGCTTGTCGGTCTGCATGGTGCCGTAGACGCGATTGACACGGCCAAGGAACATGCCGGCGCCATCGCTGGCCGCGTTGAAATTGTCGTCCGGCTTGGCAAGCTCGTTGCGCGCCACCGGCTTTACCAGGTAGGGCGTGATGATGATGACGAGCTCGGTCTCGTTGCGGACGAAATCCCGGCTGCGGAAGAGAGCACCGAGCACTGGAATCTTGGTCAGACCAGGCAAGCCGTTGACGGCTTGCCTGAGATCGTCGCGGACAAGGCCGGCAATCATCATCGAGCCGCCCGAAGGCAGTTCCACTGTCGTGTCGGCCAAGCGTTTGCGGAGCGAGAGGGCGTTCATGCCGGGGCTTGTTACGCCCTCGGACAAAGATACTGATCCCTCCGTTGTCGGCTCAGAAACTGACGTCCTGACCTTCAGGCTGATGCGGCCAGGAGATAGCACCACCGGCTGGAATTCCAGGCCAATGCCGTATTCGATCTTCTCGACTGAATACGTCTTCAAACCGGTCTGGTTATCGTTTGATACGGCTTGGGAAACGCTGGTCACCATATTATATTCGCCGCCGACTTTGAAGGTCGCCTTCTCGCCGGATACGGCCGTCAATGTTGGCTCGGCCAGGGTTTTCATGACGCCTGACTGTTCCATGGCGTTGATGTAGGCCTGCAGCGTCGAGCTGCCGATAGCGAGGCCCGAGTTCGACAGCGACTTGCCTAAACCGGTGAAATTGTCGCTTACCGCACTCCAACTGATGCCATTGCTGCTGCCGTTGCCGACCATGTTGACGCCGAGCTGCTTCATCACCGAGCGGCTGACTTCGGCAACCGTCACCTTCAGCGTCACCTGGTCGTCACCGATGATCTGCAGCAGGTTGACGATCTTGCTGACGCGGCGCTCGGAATCCGGATTGTCGATGTCGACACCGGCTTCGGCCGAGCCGCCGGAGGCGGTCTGCGAATATTGTCCCGTGGTCGCTTCACCGCCGGACACGAAGATGGTGGCCAGATCGACCGCGCGTTTGGCATCCAGGGGAGTGTCCACGGTTCCGGTCAGGACGACGTTGTCGTTCAGCAATTCGACCGTGATGGTCGATGACGGGATGAAGCGCCTGATATAGTCTTCCAGCCCGGCGACGTCGCGTTCGACTGCCAGATCCAGGCTGACGATCTGTTCGCCATTGGGGCCGAAGACGAAGATGTTGGTGTCGCCCACCGCCTTTCCGAACAGATAGATGCGCCGGGCGGTGCGGGTCACCGCATCGGCAACCGCCGGGTTGGCGACGAGAATATCATAGGCATCGCTCGGCAGGTCGATGACCACCGATTTGTTGAGACCGAGCTTGACGCGCTGGGTGGCGGTCGAAGCCGACACCTCGGCGTTCCTGCCCGCCGCATTCGCCTCCACGACACCGTGCGCATTCGTTCCGAGAAGAAACAGGCCGATCGCCGCAGCCAGGGTGACCGGCAGTCCAGCGTGTAGCCTCATTGCCTTGCCCCCACTTCGGAAACTTCGCCCGACTTGATCAATCGCACTGTTCCGCGCCGCCCATTGCCGGAAACGAGATAGTCGGCCTCGCCCAGATTCTTCTCCTGGGTGTCGCTGACCGACCGCAGCGCCAATGTCAGGCGATCCGCCATCTGCTGGGCGACGGTGATGATTTCCGCCTGCTGCGGTGTCAGTTCCAGCGTGGCGGTCTGACCGACCCTGGTCCTCTTGCCTTCCTCGTCCTCCTGGATTGTCTGGTCGATTGCCAGGACGCGAATGTTCTTGAGGATGGTTTCTGTCGTAAAACCGCTGCCGCCATTCGCGGCATCGGCTCTGCGGGTCATGATCACGTCGACGAAATCGTTGGGAAGAATGAAGCCGCCGGCCGAGGTGTCGGCCGATACGGCTGTGGCGACGGCCCGCATGCCGGAGGGCAGGATGGACGACATGAAGCTCTGTCCCTCGCCGATCAGCTTGGAGCGCCGCAATGGCTCGCCGGCATACATCGCCACACGGGCGACACCGCCTTTCAGCTTCTCAAGCGCTTCGGGCTCCGCGGCGCGGGTTATGAAATTCGCGTTGATGCCGTCGGCCGGCCAGGACTGCCAGCTGATATTGTTCTCCAGCGGGCTGCCCATCGGAACGTCGCCGGACAGGACAAGCACGTCCTGCAGCGCGATTGCCGGCGCCGAGGGGCCGGAATCGACGATTTGAGGCGGCGGAGCCGCCACCATGTTTTTTGCAACATAGCCTGCGCCACCCGCCGCGGCCACCGCCACGCCTAGAATGATCAGTCGGGATGCTGGCATTTGTCCGAACCCCTTGGCAAACCACTTAGCCAAGCCGGACCTTGCAGCGGCAATCGTCAAAACAAGGTTAATATAATGCTTACGATCGTGATTAATTTAAGGTTTACATAAATTTGAAGCATCCGGTTCTGCCCGCAAAAAAGGCGGCCAGTCCGCCTGCTCCAACGCCAAATCGAAATAGTGGACGGCTGATCTGACGTGGGAAGCTTGGCGAGAGAATTAGACTGCCAGCCTTGCGAGTGCCCACGCCATCAACGGTGAATTCGGAAAGGTGAGCAGCCCGCCAATGCCGAGCGCTATGCCATAGGGTATGCCTGATGTCTCGTCGGCGAAGTGGCGCAAAAACGGATTGTGACTTGTAACGGCTGCAAGCGGCGATTTCCGATAGGCGAGGATGGCGAGCGTCAGCAGGCCGCCGATGAATGCCGAGGCCACGAGATATTCGACGAGATGGATGTTCAGCCCCATCCAGAGGGCCGTGGCGGCCAGCAGCTTGGCGTCTCCGCCTCCCATGCCGCCAAGCGCGAACAGGCCGAACGTCGCGGCGAGAACAAGGCCGCCGGCGGCAAAATGCCAGCCATAGGTTGCCCAGTCCATGCCCGTCAACGGTGCAACCAGGGCGAAGACAGCCACGAGCAGCACCGGCACGCGATTGGCGATCGTCATCGACAGCGTGTCGGAGATCGCGGCGAAAAGCATGCAGAACGGAAAGACAACGAAGATCAGGGCTTCAAGCATCGGGCGGCCTATGGTCAACTGGCTGGCCCAGCCTAGACATGTTCGATTAACGATTGATGAGGCCGGGAATTCAAAATCGCCTGACACAATGAATAAGGGCCGCCCAACAAGGCGGCCCTTGATCCGAAAAAGCGACCAACGTCGCTATTATCCGGCGTCATTCAGCGTAGAGGAAATATCCTTGAACTTCTGGTTGATGCTATTGCCCAGGGCGCCGGCACCGACCATGATGGCGAGCGCGATGAGGGCGGCGATCAGACCATATTCGATAGCGGTCGCGCCGGATTCGTCCTTCACAAAACGTGCAATGAGATTAGCCATTCGAGAGCTCCTACTCCAGATGTTACAGCAATTCCGTCAACTTCTCTTGGCGGCTGATCGGATGCTGCCAATCTATGGAGAAGCTCTTTCGATCGGCTTAATAAACAGCCTTACCGATTCCTTTCCCGCTTCGAAGGCATTGCGTGGTTAACCGTAAACTAAGTGACGCCCCGCGAACCCGACAGGCACGTCAACGGTGGTGAAAGCTGCAATTTGGCGATTTGAGAAAGGGGCGGTGCGCTCCAGGCGATCATGATTCCGATCCCGACATCACCACGGCTCCCATCCGCTTAACCGTTGGTTCACCAATCTCGTTCATGTTCCGTTGAGCAGTTCGCCGCCGTGGAGCGCTTCAATGACCGGGCCGAGATCGTCCTTTCCGATTGCTGCGCTTCTTGCCGCCACGGCCTTCGTCGTGCCGGCCAATGGCGCTGGCATCGAGGTTACGATGAACCAGGCGAAGATCGTCAAATTGTCGCGCGCCGCCGATACGATCGTCGTCGGCAATCCGGCGATCGCCGACGCCTCCGTGCAGGATGCTTCCACGATCGTGCTGACGGGCAAGGGCTTTGGCGTCACCAACCTCGTCGTCCTCGATCAAGAGGGCAGTCCGATCGTCGACGAGCAGATCACTGTCGTGCGGCAGGACGCGTCGTCGGTGCGCATCTATCGGCGTGCCGAAATACAGACCATGTCCTGCACGCCGTATTGCGAAAGCTCGTACAAGAGCGATGCGGAGAAAGCCTCGGAAGCCGAGATGAGCGCCGGCCGGTAAGCAACCGGGCCTCGTCTCGCTGAAATGCCGCTTCGGTTATCGGCCGCTTAAAACCTTTCCGTCGAATTTAACGATCATCCAAACTGCACCTCAATGGGTTTCCGCTAATGTTTCCTCCGACACCCCTTCAGGATCGGCAGCGACGGGACATGAGCAAAGCAGGACGAGCGAGCTTTTCCGCGCGATTCCTTGGTGACCGGCGCGGCAGCACGGCCATCGAATTCGCGATGCTTGCGGTGCCGTTTGCGCTCCTCGTCTTTGCCATCCTGGAGAGTTGCATTTCATTTGCCGGGCAGGAGGTGATGGCCAACGTCACCGACGACGTCGCGCGCCAGCTACGGACAGGGCAGATAAAGAGGGCCGACGTGACCGAGGCCAAGCTGAAGGCCATGATCTGCAGCCGGCTGGAGATCATGGTCGCCAAGGACTGCCCCGGATTACTGGTGGATCTGCGCGAATATCCGACCTTCGCCGATGCGGCTAAGGCGAGCTTCAAGATCCAGGACGGCGACATCGTGCTGACGCAAGGCACGAATGCAGAGACCTTCACAGTAGCCCCGGGCTTGGCCGCGTCGAAGAACATGCTGCGGGTTTTCTACAAATGGCCGGTCATGACCGATTTCATGGCCAAGTCGATGGCTAATCTCAACGAGGGCAAAACGCTGCATTTCGCATCCGTGACCTGGCAGAACGAGCCGTTCGACGACTGAACCGAGCCGTTGCGTGAGTGGGGAGAAGGACGAGGGCATGGGGCGTGCGGGGGCACATATGGGAATCACTGGGATCTGCACGAAAGTCATCCGGTTCTGCTGCGATCGCCGCGGCGTCGCGGCCGTTGAGTTTGCCTTCATCGTGCCTGTCCTGCTGATCATGTACTTCATGACCATGGAAGCCTCGCAAGCCATCGAGACCAGCAAGAAGGTCAGCCGCATCGGCAGCATGGTGGCGGATCTGGTCACCCAGCAGGAGATAATCTCCGCCGCCGATCTCGATGCGATCATGAAGATCGGCAACTCCACCCTTCAGCCCTACAACCGCTCGACCCCGAAGATCGTCATCACCGCGATAAAGGTCACCAACGAAACGCCGCCGAAGGTGTTGGTCGAGTGGTCACGCAAGATGGTTGGCGATGCCTTTAGCGCCGACGCCGCCAAGGACTCCGTCACCACGGTTCCAAAAGCGCTTGAGATCAAGGACACCTTTCTTATTCGCGTCGAAAGCAATCTTGCATACGAGCCGATCATCACCTGGTCGGCGGACAGTGAAAAGCGGCTTGGGTTGAGCTCGGTCTTCAACAAGATATCGATGGGCGAAACATATTATCTCAGGCCCCGCAGGAGCCTGACGATTCCTTGCGGCTCCTGCTGAAACAACCGCGGGCAGAGCGGCGGACTCTCAAATCGAGCCGCACCGCCGCTCCCTTTTCTGCGCTCGGATTGACCTAGAACCGGTCTTCATTTTTTGGTCCGATGCTCCGACGCCGGTTGCTATTGCTGTCGACCGTTGCCTGACACCAGGCGCACGATCGCCGCGGCCATCGCGTAGTCCTTCGGGCTGACGACGGCGAAGCCGCCGGAATGTTTCGATTCCAGAAGATCGTAGATATCCGGCGACATCGATCTGAATTGATGAGGAACACGGTGAGCCGCCGTTTGGCTTCGGGGTCGAGATCGCTGCGGACGGCATGGGGACCATATCGCAGCACGCCTGACGCCCACACGACCCGAAGTGCTGCTTTCGAAATCCCTGCCATTTCCAGCCTGGCCACCGTGCCGTCCGGAACATGCGGCTGGCCATCGGCCATCGCCGGCATCCAGCCGAACAGGGCATCGGCCTCGCCATTGACCAGCATCGTTTCAGCCGCCGCAGCCGAACTGGCGTGCGTCAGAAATGGTGCGTTCCCGGCGACCTTGAAGCCTTCGGCGGCCAGCCCGGCAAGTGGCAAGAGAGAACCGCCGACGCTGTCCGCAGGCGCCATGGCGACCCGATGTGCTTCCATCGCGGCCAGATCCGGGACCTTGCCGTCCCGCGTCAGCAAGACGGAGCGGATGCCGACCGCGCCGTCGGAATCGACAGGCGCGACAAGAGGCTCGACGCATTCGCAACGTTCGGATGCGGTGGCGTAGGCGGTCGCCGAATAGACCGCATATTCGATGTGGGCATTGGCCTGCGCCTCGATCAGCGCCGCGTAGTCGCGGGCAACGACAAACTCCACCTTCATGCCGAGCGCCTTGGTGTAGGCATCCGCCAACAGCTCCAGACCCGGAACGGTGTTGCCGGCGCCGGCCTCGGCAACGATGCCGACACGAAACGTGCCGATGTCGTCCCGCCAATCGGCGCGCGCCGGGTTTGACCAGGATGCGCCCAGCATCGTCATGATTGCTACGGAGGCCTTCAAGCCATGCCTCATGTGAGCCCCCGCTCTCGCATTTCATCGATCCATGCCCATGCCGGCATTTCGCCGCATCTCAACTATCGCGCCAAGCCATCTGGTTCCGAATTGCCAATGGCGCCGCGGAACCCTATGTCTGGGCGGACAGACAGACAATAATAATGAACCCTGCAATGGCGCGCGCCTTCCTTTTCGTTCTCGATTCCTTCGGCATCGGCGGCGCGGCCGACGCCGAGCGCTATGGCGACACCGGTTCCAACACGTTCGGACACATCGCTAGAGCCTGTGCGGAAGGCCGCGCGGATCGCCATGGGCTGCGCAAAGGACCGCTTTCCATACCCAACATGCTCTCGCTCGGTCTGGGCCACGCGGCGAGAACCGCGACAGGATTCAGCATCGACAGCAGCGCCAAGGCCCAGCTCGCCTCCGCCTTCCATGGCGCGGCCCAAGAGATTTCGAGCGGCAAGGACACGCCATCGGGCCATTGGGAAATCGCCGCCTTGCCAGTCCGCTTCGACTGGGGCTATTTCCCGGACACGGTTCCCGCCTTTCCAGCCGAGCTGACCGAAGCGATCATCAGCGAAGGAGAGGTGCCGGGCATTCTCGGAAATTGCCATGCTCCGGGTACCGAGATCATCGAACAGTTCGGCGAGGAGCATATCCGTACCGGCAAGCCGATTTGCTACACTTCGGTCGACTCCGTCCTGCAGATCGCCGCGCATGAAGTTCACTTCGGCCTGGAACGGCTCTACGAATTCTGCAAGGTGGTGCGCAGGCTGGTCGATCCGCTGAGCATCGGACGGGTGATTGCGCGACCTTTCATCGGGGAAACCGCCGCCAGCTTCGAACGGACGCACAACCGCCGGGACTATTCGGTGCCGCCGCCCGAACCAACCCTGCTCGACCGGCTGACGGCGCGCGGCAGCCGGGTCATCGCCGTCGGCAAGATCGGCGACATCTTCGCCCATCGCGGCATTTCGGAAGTGCGCAAGGCCGCCGGCAACATGGCGATGTTCGACAAGGCGCTCGGCGCGATGGATGACGCGGGCGACGGCGATCTCGTCTTCGCCAATTTCGTCGACTTCGACACCGAGTTCGGCCATCGGCGCGACGTTGCCGGGTATGCCGCCGCGCTCGAGGCGTTCGACCGGCGGCTGCCGGAGGCGCTTGCACGGCTGAGGCACGGCGACCTTCTCATCCTCACGGCCGACCATGGCAACGATCCGACCTGGCACGGCACCGATCATACGCGCGAACGCATTCCGGTGATCGGCACGGGACCAGGTTTTGGCGGCGACATTGGGCTCAGAACGACGTTCGCCGACATCGGTGAAACCGTCGCCGAGCATCTTGGGCTGGCACGCGGCCGCCACGGCACCTCCTTCTATGCAGCGATAGGCGGCCATGCCTGAATTGCCTGAGGTCGAAACGGTCCGGCGTGGCCTGCAGCCGGTCCTGGAAGGCGCCCGCATCGCACGCGTCGAGGCGCGCCGGCCCGATCTGCGCTTTCCGTTTCCTGAAAAATTCTCGGAGAGGCTGACCGGCAAGACGATTACGGCACTCGGTCGCCGGGCCAAATACCTGACAATGGATCTGGAAGACGGCCCGGTGCTGATCTGCCATCTCGGCATGTCTGGTTCGTTCCGGATCGAAATGTCCGATGACGGCGAAATGCCCGATAACAGCGAAATGTTGGGCGCATTTTATCACGAGCGCTCGAAAAACGCGGTGCACGACCATGTCGTCTTCCATGTTGTCTCGCCCGAAGGCGTGCGGTCGCGCGTGATCTTCAACGACCCGCGTCGTTTCGGCTTCATGCTGTTTTCGGAAGGGGCGCCCGGCACACATCCGATGCTGGCAGGGCTGGGCGTCGAGCCGACAGGCAATGCGTTGGACGGCGGGCTGCTCGCCTCGCTGCTGAAAGGCCGGAGGTCGCCGCTGAAGGCGGCCCTTCTCGATCAGCGGCTGATCGCTGGGCTCGGCAATATCTATGTGTCGGAGGCCCTGTGGCGCGCCAGGCTGTCGCCGTTGCGCGAGGCGGGCACAATCGCAAAGCCTGGAAAGAAGGCCAGACAGCAGAGCGACGCCTTGGCCGAAGCAATCCGCGCGGTGATCGCTGATGCGATCGCCGCCGGGGGATCGTCGCTGCGCGACTATGTGCAGACCGACGGGTCCCTGGGCTATTTCCAGCATTCCTTCGCGGTCTACGATCGCGAGGGCGAACCCTGCTCCAAGCGCGGCTGCGGAGGCCACATAGAGCGCGTCGTGCAAAGCGGGCGTTCCACCTTCTATTGCCGGACTTGTCAGTTGTGAGCCAGCCTGGATACCGTGTGTGAGCTGGACGCCAGATGTAAGGTAGATGACCGAGCGAGGAGATACAGTCATGGCCTATGAAACGATCATCGTGGAAACCCGCGGCAAGGTCGGGCTGATCACGCTGAACCGGCCGAAGGCGCTCAATGCGCTGAACTCCCAAATCCTGGCGGAAGTGGTCGCGGCCGTGAACGGCTTCTGCGCGAATGCCGACATCGGCGCGATGGTCATCACCGGTTCCGAAAAGGCCTTCGCGGCAGGTGCGGACATCAAGGAAATGCAGGCGATCTCCTTTGTCGACGCCTATGTGCAGGATTTCTTTGTCGGCTGGGAAGAGTTCACCCGGGCGCGCAAGCCTGTAATCGCAGCGGTGGCCGGCTATGCGCTCGGCGGCGGCTGCGAACTGGCGATGATGTGCGATTTCATCATCGCCGCCGACAATGCCAAGTTCGGCCAGCCTGAGATCACGCTCGGCGTCATGCCGGGCATGGGCGGATCACAGCGCCTAACCCGCTTCGTCGGCAAGTCGAAGGCGATGGACATGTGCCTGACCGGACGGATGATGGATGCCGCGGAGGCCGAGCGTTGCGGCCTGGTGTCGCGCGTCGTACCTGCCGGCGAGCTGATCGAGGAGGCGTTGAAGGCGGCGGCCAAGATAGCCGATTTTTCGCTGCCGTCGGTGATGATGGTGAAAGAGGCCGTCAACCGCGCCTATGAAACGACACTGGCCGAAGGGCTGCGGTTCGAGCGCCGGCTTTTTCACTCCCTGTTTGCGCTCGACGACCAGAAGGAAGGCATGGCCGCCTTTGCCGAGAAGCGGAAGCCGAATTTCACGAACCGGTAGATCGTGACGGCAGCGGCCAAAAAGAAGGCGAAGCAGCGTTGACGCGCCGGAAAAGCTGAACTATAAGCCGCACCAACCGAGGCGGCCCTGTGGCTGCCCGTTTGTTTTTTGCGCCCTGCGGCATCCCGCATGCGCCCACCAGATCAGAAGAGAGGCATCATGGCCAATACCTCCTCGGCCAAAAAGGCAACGCGCAAGATCGCCCGTCGCACGGCGATGAACAAGAACCGCCGCTCGCGCGTGCGGACCTATATCCGCCAGGTCGAAGAGGCGCTCGCCGCGGGCGACAAGGCTGCCGCGCAGGCTGCTTTCAAGGTGGCGGAACCGGAATTGATGCGCGCCGCGACCAAGGGCGTGGTGCACAAGAATACGGCATCCCGTAAGGTGTCGCGTCTGGCCCAGCGGCTCAAGGTGCTGTCGGCCTGATATACTTTTCCAGAACTGATCTTCTTTAAGCCCGGCCGCTCGCGCCGGGTTTTTTCGTTTGCCGGCAAGTACTTAAAAAGAATGCTCGCAAACCGCACCTCCGCGCGAACTTCAATGTTCGAAATGCTTTGCCGGCATATACATGCCTGCTGATATTCGAGGCCGCTGAAAGCCCCCGCGACGGAAATATCGGCTGTCAGAAACTATCCTTACTTTTCAATAGCTTATAGACGGTCCATCCACAGCTTGTTCACATCGCGTGCGGGGGATGGGGGACAATTGCCTGTCAAGAAAATTATTTCATAAAATTTCGCGCGGTGTGGCCTTTTTCATATTCGCCGGAAAAGGGTTTGAATCACAATGGCTTTGTCAAAATACGCCCGTGCAACACAGGGTTCGAACCCGTCTGGGGTAACCACATTCCTTAAAAATCCGTTAGTCGTGGCCTTGCCCTATCCACAACGATTTCGTTAATGTCGGTCTATCGAGAGGGACGGGCCTGTTGGCCCTTAACCCAGCCTGAATCGGCCAGCAAAAAAGTGGCGGAATTCATGACGTGGATCATTTCCGCGTCGGGTTTGGTTTGTCTTTTTCGATACGGTAGGGGATTGGTGTAACTGTATATGGCAGGTCAGTGGCGCCGGCGTTTTCGCCGGACGGCATTGTATTGCTTGCCCTGACATGTCCAAACGGGCTGGTTCTGAGGAGCCGGCGCCGGTCCCCTGACAACGAGGCGACTTCATCTGCCGGCGGCGGCGGTGGTGTCGCAGCGAAGACACGGTCGCCGGAAACATGGATGCAGGAGGCGTATCCCCGGCGGAAAAAGGTACAAAAGGACAAGGAACTCGATCATGCAGAGCGGCATCGAAAGGGAGCTTACGGGCGACCTCCCATTCCCTGGAACCTTAACCGGAGGGGACACTATGTCGGCTTCCAACGACGCGGAACAGAAGTTCGACCGGGTCAAGGCCCAGTTGAAGGCGCGTCTGGGAACCGAAGTCTATTCGAGTTGGTTCGGGCGCATGAAGGTCGCCGAAGCCTCCCGGGGCATTGTTCGCATCTCCGTGCCCACCGCCTTCCTGCGCTCGTGGATCAACGGCCACTACCTCGACCTCATCGCAGAGCTGTGGAAACACGAGGATCCCGAAATCCTCAAGATCGAGATCGTCGTGCGCACCGCTACCCGCCCGGGGCGCAATGGCGTCGAGCCCGAACTGGCCCCGGCGCGCAAGATGACAAGGCAATCGCAAACGGCGCTGGCCGCTGGAACAGCGGTGCCCGGCAGGGCGGAGCGGATGCCGGCACCCCGCCCGGGAATGCCTGCAGAGACCGAGTTCAGGCACAATGTGCTCGGTTCGCCGCTTGACCCGCGCTACACGTTCGGCTCCTTCATCGAGGGACCGTCGAACCGGGTGGCCTTCGCCGCCGCCAAGGCGGTGGCGGAATCGCAGTCGAGCGCGGTGCGCTTCAATCCGCTCTTTCTTCACGCGACGGTGGGGCTGGGCAAGACGCACCTGTTGCAGGCGATCGCGGCGGAATCGCTGAAGCAGAATCCAAAGTCGCGCGTCGTCTATCTCACGGCCGAATATTTCATGTGGCGGTTCGCCACCGCGATCCGCGACAACAATGCGCTGACGCTGAAGGAGCAGTTGCGCGACATCGACCTCCTCATCATCGACGACATGCAGTTCCTGCAAGGCAAGTCGATCCAGCATGAATTCTGCCATCTGATCAACATGCTGCTCGACAGCGCCAAGCAGGTGGTGGTTGCCGCCGACCGGCCGCCGTCGGAATTGGAATCGCTGGAGCCTCGCGTCCGCTCGCGCCTCAACGGCGGCGTCGCGCTCGAAATGTCGGCGCCGGATTTCGCCATGCGCATCGGCATGCTCAAGCTGCGCCTTGCCACCGCAAAGGCCGACGATGCATCGCTCGACATCTCGGAGGAGATCCTCAACCATGTCGCTCGCACGGTGACCGGCAGCGGACGCGAACTCGAAGGTGCGTTCAACCAGCTTCTGTTTCGTCAGTCGTTCGAACCGCAGATCACCATCGATCGCATCGACGAGATCCTCGGCCACATCTATCGTTCGGGCGAGCCGAAGCGGGTGCGCATCGAGGACATCCAGCGCATCGTCGCGCGTCACTACAATGTTTCGAAGACCGAACTTCTGTCCAACCGGCGCACGCGTACGATCGTCAAGCCGCGGCAGGTCGCCATGTACCTGTCGAAGGTGATGACACCGCGCTCGTTGCCGGAGATCGGACGGCGTTTCGGTGGCCGCGACCACACGACGGTGCTGCATGCCGTGCGCAAGATCGAGGATCTTTCGGGCGTCGACAACACGCTGGCGCAAGAGCTCGAACTGCTGAGAAGACTGATCAACGATCAAGCCTGACCGGCCCGAAAAACAAAAGCGTGTCGCGTTTGGGTGGCTGCGACGTGCTTGAAATCTTTGTTTTTATGCATGTCGTTGCCCCAAAACCGCTGCGCACTTTTGGGCGACAAGCATTGGCTTACGGACTTCGCCAGCTTTATCCCCAGAAAGCCCGCGTAACCGGCTCGAACCGGTAGCGCGGGCTTGCGCTTGCGGGGTTTTTCCTATCAGTTTATGCAGATTCTGAGCCTGTTCAGACCTTTCGCGGGGCACCGCTTGCCGGAGAACCCGTTCATTCATTCAAGCGAGCCTGTTTCGTCATGCGTGTTATCTTGGAACGGTCAAATCTCCTGAAGTCGCTCAACCACGTTCATCGCGTGGTCGAGCGGCGCAACACCATACCGATCCTGTCGAACGTGCTGCTGAGCGCCGAAGGCGCCGCCCTCGAGATGAAGGCGACCGACCTCGATCTGGAGGTGACCGAAGCCACGCCTGCCAAGGTCGAGCGCGGCGGGGCGACGACGGTTCCGGCGCATCTGCTCTACGACATCGTGCGCAAACTCGCCGACGGCGCGGAGGTCATGCTGAAGACCGACGAGGACGGCAACGCCATGACGGTGACCTCGGGCCGCTCGAGCTTCCGTCTCCAATGCCTGCCGCAATCCGATTTTCCGGAGCTTTCGGCCGGATCATTCTCGCATATCTTCCGGCTCGATTCGGTTGCGCTGAAGGGCCTGATCGAGAAGACCCAATTCGCCATCTCCACCGAAGAGACGCGCTATTACCTGAACGGCATCTATCTGCACACGCATGATGCCGACGGCAAGCTGAAGCTGCGCTCGGTAGCGACCGACG
The DNA here is from genome assembly GCF_004962925.1 of Mesorhizobium sp. GTDB lineage: Bacteria > Pseudomonadota > Alphaproteobacteria > Rhizobiales > Rhizobiaceae > Mesorhizobium. The sequence continues at coordinate 37,094 of NZ_SUEO01000031.1, forward strand.
GACATCGGCTGGCGCGAGCCGAGATCGACGCGCCGGCAGGATCCGAGGGCATGCCGGGCATCATCATTCCGCGCAAGACGGTCAGCGAGCTGCAAAAGCTTGTCGATGACCCTGATATCGCGGTGACCACCGAATTGTCCGACACCAAGATCCGCTTCACCATCGGCAGTGTCGTTTTGACATCGAAGCTGATCGACGGCACCTTCCCGGACTATCAGCGGGTCATCCCCACCGGTAACGACAAGAAGCTGATCATCGACCGTCAGAGTTTCGCCGCCGCTGTCGACCGCGTCTCGACCATTTCTTCCGAGCGCGGCCGAGCGGTGAAGCTTTCGATTGGAGAAGGCCAGGTCACGCTTGCGGTCAACAATCCGGATTCGGGTAGCGCCACCGAGGAACTGGCCGCGGATTATTCGTCCGACGCGATCGAAATCGGCTTCAACGCCAAATATCTGCTCGACGTCGCGGCCCAGTTGACGGGCACTGAGGCAAAATTCATGCTGGCGGATGCCGGTTCGCCGACGCTGATCCACGACATGGCCGACGAAACCACGCTCTACGTGCTGATGCCGATGCGGGTATAGGCCCGAAAGAAGCCATCTTGCTGTCATGACCGGAGTTGCGAATCCGTCTGAGCGCGACCAGCAGCAGACCTATATAAGTAAGCTGTCGCTTACGAATTTCCGCAATTACGCAACCCTGTCGATCGACCTCGACCCCGGCGCGGTGGTTTTTTCCGGCGACAATGGCGCCGGCAAAACCAATCTGCTGGAAGCGATTTCCCTGCTGACACCGGGGCGTGGCCTACGCCGTGCACCTTATGCCGACGTGGCACGCGAAGGCGGCGACGGCGGCTTTGCCCTCCATGCCCGGCTCGATGGGCCGGATGGCCCGGTCGAGATCGGCACCGGCATTGCAGGCGGCGATACAGCCGGCGAGGGCGGCCGGCGCGTGCGGATCAATGGCGCGGCAGCGCGCTCGGCGGAGGACATGCTGGAGTGGCTGCGCGTCGTCTGGCTGACACCGGCGATGGATGCATTGTTCACCGGGCCGGCCGCAGACCGCCGGCGTTTTCTCGACCGCCAGGTGCTGGCGATCGATCCCGGCCACGGCCAGCGCGCGCTCGACTACGAAAAAGCGATGCGCGGCCGCAATCGGCTGCTCGCCGAGGGCTCGCGTGACGGCGCCTGGTTCGATGCGATCGAGACGCAAATGGCCGAAACCGGTGTGGCGATTGCCGCAGCGCGTGCCGAACTGGTGCGTCTGCTTGCCGCGATGATCGACAGGTTGCCAAGTGCCGGACCATTTCCGCAAGCTGACATCGGCCTGTCAGGCGCATTGGAAAGCGAAGTCGGCACCTCCGCGGCTGTCGATGTCGAGGAGCGGTTCCGCCAAGCGCTTGCCGAAGGCCGCGACCGCGACCGCGCCGCCGGGCGCACCCTCGACGGCCCGCACCGTTCGGATCTCGTGGTGCGGCACCGGCCCAAGGCGATGCCGGCCGAACTCTGTTCGACCGGCGAGCAGAAGGCGCTGCTGGTCGGCATGGTCCTGTCGCATGCCCGGCTGACCGGCGAGATGTCGGGCATGACGCCGATCCTGCTGCTCGACGAGATCGCCGCACACCTCGACGGCGGCCGGCGTGCCGCGCTGTTCTCGATCCTGGAAGAGCTGAACTGCCAGGCTTTCATGACCGGAACCGATGCGGCGCTGTTTTCCAGTCTAAAGGGACGCGCGCAGTTCCTGACCGTCGATCACGGCACGGTTGGGCCAACCATTTGACTTCCTGGATATCGGTATACCAAAACTGCTGAGCACCCTCGGGTCAAGCCCGACGGCAGGCTTTTTGGGCGACATGCATTGACGCCTGACAAGGTTTTTCTCCCGCTATATGGTCGGACAATGATCACCATCGCGCTCACCGACGAAGAGCTTGAACGCTACGCCCGCCACATCGTGCTGCCCGAGATCGGTGGCGCCGGCCAGCAGCGACTGAAGCGTGCGCGGGTTCTGGTCATTGGCGCTGGCGGGCTGGGGGCGCCGGTGCTCGAATATCTTGCCGCCGCCGGCGTCGGCACGCTCGGCATCGTCGACGACGACAGCGTCTCGCTGTCAAACCTACAAAGACAGGTGATCCACGGCACCGAGACCGTCGGAATGGCGAAAACCGACAGTGCCAAAGCGGCGATTGCCCGCATCAATCCCAACGTCGCCGTGGAACTGCACAATCTCAGGCTGACGGCGGACAACGCCCCTGCTCTCGTCGCCCGCTATGACATCGTCGTCGACGGCTCCGACAATTTCGAAACACGCTATGCGGTGGCCG